>NZ_JBVPGR010000008.1:0-5440 GCF_055816895.1 Ochrobactrum sp. PL_is501
GCCGGTCAGAACCAGGGTGCCATAGTCGAGCTTGCTAATGCCCTGATTGCCGCGCAGCTCGCTTGCTATCGTCGCGGTTATGCCAGCCCCGGCAGCACTGCCATCACCGACACGGATCGTCGGGGTCTTGCTACCTTCAAGCGTGAGATAGTCGCCGGACAGCACATAGCCATCCGTGGAGAATACCAGCCCCTGCGCCGTCAGATCTCCAGCACCGTCATCCACGGTGACCCGGTGCCCGACCGTGCCGCCGAACTGCGCATAATCACCCTGGTTCCACACACCGATTGAACTGCCGTTGATATCCGTCCAGTTCTGATTGGTCGCATTCCATGTACCGTCACCGCCAGCCCATATATTGTTGGCGACCTGCCCGGCAACATAGAGATTATACTGGTGATCCGGGTTCTGGAACTGCATAGCGCTCCGATCCGAGCCGGACGGGACATTGCCCAGCGTCAGCCCATTGCCCGACAGCGTGCCGCCATAATCGAACAGGCGGTAAAGGCCGACACCGAAATCGCCCTGATCGGTGATATTGAGCGTGCCGTTCAGCGTCAGATTGCCATGCACGTCAAACAGGCCGTTCCCATTCCCCGATTTCCCGAGCGCGACATTCACAGTGCTGCCCGGAGCCAGCGAAAGATCATTGTTGAACGTCAGCACATTGCCCTGGTTGCCCACCAACGTGCCGCCAGCATCCACCGCAGTGTTGCCGATGATCGTGCCGGTGCCGCTAAGCTTTGCGCCAGTCGCAACATCCACCGTGCCACCCAATGTGCCGCTGACAAACAATCCGCCGACATCGACCGCCGTGTTGCCGACAAACGCGCTGCTGTCGCCCGTCAAGACCAGAGAGCCAGCACCGACCTTCTGCACGGCACCGGCTCCCTCCAGCGAACCGGAGAACATCAGGTCGTCGGAGCGATTGAAGACCACTTTCGTGTCATCGACAATCGTGCCGTTCAGCGATCCCGTTGTTCCGCCATCGCCGATATGAAGCTCGCCGCCCGTGACGAAAGTGGTACCACTGAAAGCCGAACCATCGCCCGTCAGCGTCGTAACGCCAGTCATCTGGTTGATCGTGCCAACACCCGAAATGGCTGCCGACAGAAGGTAGCTCGCGTCCGTGTAGTTGAACGTCAGTGTGCCAGTGCCAGAACCAAATATAATGGAATCCGTCGTCAACTGCCCCGCCCCAGCCGCAGGATCGCCCGCAGCAGCGCCGATGTTTAAGACACCAAGGCTGCTCGCTGCTGATGCGATATAAGTTCTGACGGACTGAACACTACCGCCGTCTTTTATAGTAAGAGTACCGGTTCCCGCATTTCCAACATACAGGTAGCCGTTGGAGTAGATTCCTCCCGCAGGATTATTTGCGACAACAACTTGTGAACCAACACCGCTCACCGACATATCGCCGACGCTGTTAACGCCACCGGGACTGCCAAATCCCACATATAACTTGCCAGCGGATACACTGCCGCCATTGAGAACTTTTAAAGTTCCCGTGCCAAAACGACCAACGTGGAGTTCCCATGAGGCATTCCATTGAGAGTTTGCATCACTGACAGTCACCTCACCTACAGACCCGACCGAAGCGGCGCCTGAGAGCGAATAGAAACTGCCAATGTAGCCATACCAACTCGTCACCTGTCCACCACCGGTGATATTGGCTGTGCCCTGCCCACCATCGGCTCCAAAATATATATCGCCACTCTCCAGTGTCGCATTGGTATCCACGGTGAGAGTGCCGACAGCATCAGTCCCCACACCGATGATCGTTCTACCAAACTGGCCACTCCCGCCGTTCTGGATGAGCAATGTACCCATACCGCCCGGAGCTGTACCGTCGAGGCCACCTACCGAAATATAATTAGCGTTAGTGCTGGTTCCGGAGTACTTCCACGCTGAACCCGCACCATCAATCTTCAGAGTTCCTGAGCCACCCGCCTGCGCTCCCAGCGAGGTATTTGAATCACCTTGATTATCAATTACTCCACCATTTAGTATATTTATTTCGGCTGTGCCCAACTGACCTACCTGATTACCTGCTAGCGACCACCCGGACGATAGATTCATAGTAGAGTTGTCAATTTTGAGCGTCCCCTTGGAGCCTGCTTCAACCCCCATGGTAAACGTGCGGCTTGATGATAACGTAGCCTCACCGCCATTGATAATATCGACTTCCCCAGTCCCGGCCTTTCCGATAATAAGATTGCCGTTAATCGCCCATGCAGGGTCTGTTGCCCCGTCCACGACTTTAGGCGTATTGTCGATTGTCTCGTCCGCGAAACCCGGCGCCCCATAAAATAACGCACCCACAGCCACGCCGGATAACAGAATCCGATCTATGAAACGGCGACGATGTACAGGCTTAAGCATTAGAATATCCCCCAGCGGAAGATTTCCGCGCAATGTGACTGATCAGAAATTTAAAGAACGAATAGAAACTTGCAGGTCACGCCTTACCACTTGACCTTGAAGCCGATATTGCCCTTGATGGTGTAGCTGTCGGCGAAGTGGTTGAGGGATGTGTTGACGGAGCCTTCGCCATAGAGGGCGTATTTGTTGTCGGCCCAGGCATAGGTGCCGCCGGCGCCGATGCCGCCCCAGGTGTTGTCGCTGTCTGTGGCCATATGCGTGCCGGCATAGTTCATGCGGGCATTGCCCATCAGTTCCTGATAGAGATTGGCAATACCGTAGACCGACGTGTTGACCATCAGGCCGTCCTCGCCCTTCCAGCTATTGGCATAGTTGGCGGCAAGGCCGAGACGCGCCGTCAGGCTGTCGCCATCGCGGTTGGAGATGCGCGCGCCATAGCTGTCATGGAACGTATCGAAGTCGACCGATGACCACATCAGCTGCGCCTGCGGCGTCAGCGACCAGTTCGGGTCGAGGACGATGCGCTGGCCTGCTTCAAGGCTCAAGGCATAGCCAAAGCCCCGGTTGCCATCTTTCAGCGTCGGGTTGACCGCATCGACACCAAGGTCGCTGTCATACCAGTTGGCCTGTGCCTGCGCATCGAGATAAAAACCCGAATTGCCGTACCAGGTCGCGGTTGCACCCAGCCCCCAGCCCTGCGTGTCGATGGAGCCAGAACCGTCACCGGTCCGGTTGTCGATGCTGGAATGGGCATTGCCATATTGCCCGGTGATCCCGGCAATCAGCCGTCCGGTCTCGTCTTCATAGAACTGGCCGTCAACACCAGCCTGCAGGATGACGGTGTCGATATCCTGATGCAGGCTGCCCGCTGTCGAGCCGTTTTCCAGACGGTTATGCGCCCCTTCGATACGGCCCCAGACTGCCTTGCTGTCGGTCCCGCCGCTCTGGGTGCCGCCCTGGTTGGCAGACAGGCCGCCCAGATAACGTTCGCCCACGCGCTGCTGCAAGGTCGGCAGCTTGTTCAACGCCTGCAAGGTCGAGGTGTAGGATTCATAGACTGGAGCAGCCGGGCTGAAGCGCTCGGGCGGACAGGTGTTGGTTGCGTGGCAGTCTGGGCCCGGGCCCGGACCCGGCTTCTCATATTGGCTGACCAGATACCAGTTGCCGTCATCGGGCGTGCCGGTGCTTGCCTTGCGCAGCGTATAGGCATAGGCGGAATCGGTCATGATCGCCTGCTGGCCGTCCTTGGTGGTGTAGTCGCCCAGAAGCGTGAACTGGCCATCCGAAACCCCGCCGACCGAGATGATCTCGATGCCATTGACGGTCTGTGCGCCAAAACCATTACGGTTGATGATGCCGATCTTGCTGATGCCCGACGTATCGCCGCCGACAATCAACCTGTCAGCCAGCGAATGTCGTCGCCAAGCTCGGCCGACATATGCAGCGTGCCGCCATTGCCGGTATAATCGCCCGACACATTCAACACCGTGCCGCCGTTGCCGCCGAAGATGACATCGCCGCCATTGGCAAGACTTGCCATCGCCGTGGCGAAACCGCCAAGCTCGATCGAAGCGCCGCTGGCAACCTTATAGCCGGAAGCCCCCGAGAAGCCGCCTGCAGCGCCTTGCACCAGAGCGCCCCTGTTGACCGCCGTGGTGCCGGAATAGTCGTTCTCACCATAAAGCACCAGATCGCCATCGCCGTTCTTGGTGATCCCGCCGGTACCGGAGATGATACCGGAGAAGTCGCCATGCAGGGTCTGGTTCAGCGTCAGCGTGCCCGCGCCAAGCTCGATATTGCCATCGCCGGACGTCTCGCCGACCAGATTGCCGACCGTTTCGTTGAAGTCTGCAAGATCAAGCGTCGCCCCGCCCTTCACCGTCACAGTGCCCGAGCCGAAGGCATTGTCGGCAATTCCGGCCTTGGCCGTGCCGCCCTTGACCGTCAGCCCACCGCTGAACGTGTTGTTGCCGGCAAAGGTGGTGATGCCGGTGCCGTCCTTGGTCACCGCGCCGATACCGCTCACCTTGTTGGTGAGCGTAAAATCCTGGTCCTTGTTGATCAACAGATCGCCATGATCGAACTGCGTGCCAGCGAGCACGATCCCGTCGCTGTTGGCGATGCTGCCATTGCCGCTCAGTTCCAGCGTGCCCTCATTGACCGTCGTCGTGCCGCGATAGGTGTTGACCCCGGTCAGGTTGAGGGTTCCATAGCCGAGCTTGGTCAGTCCATCCTGCCCGTCGAGCACCGAGGCGATGGTTGCCGTCATGTCACGGCTACTGGCTGGAACGCCATTGCCGACGACAATCTGGTTCTCCTGCCCGCCAAGCGTGATCGTGCCGTTCTCGATCCTGTAGCCGTCGACGACAAACTGCATGCCGCTGACAACCGGGGTGAAGCCCTGTTCGATGCTCACCGTGCCGCTCACACCCTGGAATACGGCGAAATTATCGTTGCCCCAAGAGCCGCTGACGCTAGCGTCCTTGTCGGTCCAGTTACGATCAGCGCCATTCCAGATACCATCGCCACCATGGATGGTGCCGTCAGACTGGGTTGTTGTGCCATTCCAGTAATTGAGGATCAGTCCGCCGGTGTTGATCAGGTTGACCTCACCATAACTGGCGATCACCTGCAGCTCGTAATTCGGGTTACTACCTACCGCCAGTTTCATGCCATTATCGGTCAGCCCATTGCCCGACTGGAAAATGCGATAAAGGCCGATGCCGAAACTGCTGTTCGGGTTGACCGTCAGGGTTCCGTTGACGGTCAGATTGCCGGCAACGCGGAAAAGCTCGTTCGCCGATGGACCGCCATTCAGCGTTACATCGACATTGCTGCCCGCATTGAGCGTCAGGTCCTTCAGGAAATCGAGCCGCGAGCCGGACTGGCCGAACAGATTGCCGCCACCGGCAACCGTGGTGTTGCCGCCAACCGTGCCGTGACCGCCAAACCAACCGCCGGACGCGACATTGACCGTACCGGTGCCGTCGCCAAGCTTGCCGCCGTCAAGGCGCAGCCTCCCGGCATTGATATTCGTGTTGCCCTTGAAACCGCT
>NZ_JBVPGR010000035.1:0-432775 GCF_055816895.1 Ochrobactrum sp. PL_is501
TCAAGAACAGCTCTGCGCACGACACTAAAACGACAAAGGAGAAAACGAAGAACTTGACCATGGCCGCAGACCCGAAGCATACCTAACAGGCGGGGCAGTTCTCAGTGGAAACGACGGGGCAGTTCTCAGTGGCAATCAACAATTGACGGCTTTCTGATGGTCGTATCACTTATCAGTATGCGCCGTTCGAAATTGGCACAAGCCTATGTATCTGAACGCCTCGTTCAGAGAGTTAATCTCGCAAGCTTTTGTCGTTAAACATTGGACCCTGCACAGCCAAGCTCGGCGTTAGCGGTTTTTGTTTTTTGTCCAGAAGCTAACGCCGGTCTGTCCAGAAGGTGCCGTCGTGCCACAACTAGCATCAATATTCTGGAAACGAAAACTAGCTAAGTGCTTGATTTTACTGGTGCCGCTTGCGTGACTCGAACACGCGACCCCATCATTACGAATGATGTGCTCTACCAACTGAGCTAAAGCGGCCCGGAACAGTGTGTTCCATTTTCCCGAAGGAAGCCAACCGTTTCCGGCTGGACGGTGCGCTGATAACCAAAAGCATGGAGGAAAGCAAGGCCCAAATCAAACAATCTGTATGTTTGTTCAAAAGCTTTCACAACATGCGCATCGCCAGCGCCCGGCAAGGCTGAAAGAAGCTGTCTTCAGCTGCACAAAAGCGATGGTTTTGTGGACGTGCGCGGTTTGAGCCCGCGCCAGCCGTCAAGCCAGCGCGGTCTACAACCAGAGAATCATACGCTCGCGCAAAGACGCTGGCGCGCTTCCTTATATTCACGCTCAAGACGGTCAATCAATTGCCCGGCAGGGGTCACTTCGTGGATAGCGCCGATGCCCTGACCGCAGCCCCAAATATCCTTCCAGGCCTTGGCGCCTTCCTGCTGCGCCTTGTCGAAGTCCATCTTGGAAGGGTCGGCCTCCGGAAGATTGTCGGGGTCCATGCCCGAATTGGCGATGGACGGCTTCAGGTAGTTGCCTGCAATGCCGGTAAAGTAGTTGGAATAGACGATGTCGGAGGAACTCGAGTCGACGATCATCTGTTTATAGGCATCTGTCGCACGCGCTTCTGTCGTGGCAATGAAGGGCGAGCCGATATAGGCAAGATCGGCACCCATGGCCTGCGCGGCAAGGATCGAGTTGCCGTTGGCGATGGCGCCCGAAAGGAGCAGGGGACCATCGAACCAGGAGCGGATTTCCTGCACGAGCGCGAAGGGCGAGAGCGAACCGGCATGGCCGCCCGCACCGGCTGCCACGGCGATAAGGCCGTCCGCGCCCTTGCGGATTGCCGAATTGGCATGACGGTTGTTGATGACATCATGGAGGACGATGCCACCGTAGGAATGGATTGCCGCGTTTACCTCGGGCACCGCGCCGAGCGACGAGATGACGATCGGCACCTTGTATTTCACACAGAGGCCGAGATCGTGCTCAAGCCGCTTGTTGGAACGGTGGACGATCTGGTTGACCGCGAATGGTGCGGAGGGGCGGTCAGGATTGGCCTTGTCGTGGGCAGCAAGCCCTTCGGTGATTTCCGCCAGCCACTCATCGAGTTGCGCTTCCGGGCGGGCATTGAGAGCAGGAAAGGAACCGACGACGCCTGCCTTGCATTGTGCCATTACCAGAGCCGGATGCGAAATGATGAATAGGGGAGCACCAACCACCGGGATGCGCAGTCTGCTTTTCAGAATATCCGGCAAGGCCATTTTCAATCGTCCTCCATGATTGACGTTTCCGTAAATGTAATACCTGTAGCATTTCCTTGCCCAACGGCAATATCAAAAGCGTGCGAACGTGCCTGTTGCCGCCAGTCTGCCTTCGATAGCCACTCGCAGACCTTTGCCGGAAGTCAGTCGGCTTGCTCACTTTCAAAACAGTGGGAATCCATCTTTGCCGAAATGATCGAAGGTGAGGGAATCGGCAATATACTTCCGGGGGTGTCGCTCACCTGGGGGCGGTGTTCAGCGCTGTAAAAACTATACGGATGGGGGAAAACCGCATTCAGAGTTAATATTTGGTGTCTCTGTTAAGCTTATCGGCTAGTCAAAGCGGGTGATGAACAGGTAAATGCCTTGATTCAGACGTTAATTTCGCTGAGGCTTATGAAACCGTCTGCATCGGGAACCGCTTGCTCCTGTTGAGGGCGCAACGAAACGGCGGGAAAAACGAACAAGGGAAGAGCAGCCTTTGGAAAGTATTGAGCGCGCGATCAGGAATGCATTTGCCAAGGCGGATGCACACAATCCGGCGACCCGGCAGCGAATTTATGAGTCCGCCTGGGGTGCGCATGAGCGCGCGCTCGCGACCAACACTGCGCTCAGCGATGCGCAGAAGGAACAGCGGCGCCAGAACCTGAAGGATGCGATTTCCGGTATCGAACAGGAGTTCAAGACCGGTGGCGGAGAGACGAGCGCTCGTCGCGAGCCAACGCTTGATGCACAGCTGGGGGAAGATCCCGTGCTGGGCGGGGTGGAGGAAACGTCGCCCGCGCTCGATACCGGCGATATTCGCGCGACCTCGCGGCAGAAGAAGCGCAGCAATGCCGATCTCGGCTATGAGGGTGGCGTCTCACGAAAGGACCGCCGCAAGAAGAAGCGCCATTCGCCTTTCTACAGCTACGGCATTCCGGCACTTGTGCTCGCGGTTGCGGCTTTCATCGGCTATTCGCTTTATAACAGCTTTATCGATCTGAGCAGCCGACCGGCGAACAACCCGCTGCATGGCGAAGGCAATATTGCTCCATTGAAGGAAGGCGAGGAGCCGGGCGGGGCGAAATGGATCACCATTTTCCAGCCTTCGGAAGCCACTCGCATGTCCGTCAAGGGACGCGCCACGGCTGAAATCAGGCAGGAGGGCACGCGCAGCTTCGCACGCATTCAGTCTGCCGGTGCCGAAGATACGGTCACATTCGATGTGGGCGAGGGCATTCTGGATCAGCTGGTGGGCAAGACCGCGACCTTCAACATCGTTGCGCGTGCCGACGATGGCAAAACGACCCAGATGTCGGTCAACTGCGATTTCGGCGGTCTTGGCGATTGCGGACGCAGGCGCTACGACGTGCGCGATTCCGTGAGCGATTTCCTTTTCGATATGGAAATGCCTTCCGGCCAGAAGGCAGGTCGTGCGGGCACAATCACGATCAATTCAGACCTGAGCGGTTCCGGCAAGCCGGTCAATATCTACGAAATCCGCGTGTCGACGGCGGCTGATTAGAGCGCATCCCGAAAAGTGTGAAGCGGTTTTCGGACAAGATGCGCTTCAAAGAAAGACGTTCCAGTCAGGATAGCAGTTTTTCCAGCGTTTCAAGCCGGTCCGCTTCGCGGGGCGGCTTGTCCCAGCGCAGCCGCGAAAAACGCGGAAAGCGCATGGCGACGCCCGATTTGTGGCGCGTGGAGCGATTGAGACCCTCAAAGGCGACTTCCACGACCAGCCCATGATCGGGTTCGGCGCGTACGGATCGCACCGGCCCGAAACGCTCGGTGGTATTCTCGCGCACAAATTTGTCCAGCAATTTCAGTTCTTCATCCGTAAAGCCGAAATAGGCCTTGCCGACCGGCACCAGCACGGGTTCATCTTCCGGTCCCGTCCAGACCGCAAAGGTAAAATCGGAATAATAGCTCGACCGTTTGCCATGCCCGCGCTGGGCATAGACGATCACCGCATCGATGGTGAAAGGTTCGCGCTTCCATTTGAACCACGGTCCCTTGGGGCGGCCCGGAAGGTAGGCGCTGTCATGGCGCTTCAGCATGACACCTTCGATGACCGGATGTGGCGGATTGGCGCGAAATCGCGCCAGTTCCTCGAAGTTGGAAAATGGCAGGACAGGCGAGAGATCGAAGCGGCGTGGATCGAGCCTGCTGACAAAGCTTTGCAGACGGGCGCGGCGCTCCAAAAAGGGCAGGGCGCGCAAATCTGCGCCTGTCTGCTGGTTCCCTTCCTGCAACAGGTCATAGGCTCGCACGAAGGCCGGATAATCGCGCAACTGTCTTGCGCTTACGGTCTTGCGGTTCAGCCTCTGCTGGAGGTCGGAGAATGTGGCGGTCTCTATGCCGGTTTCGCCGTAGTGGCCGACCAATAATTCGCCATCAATCGCGCCTTCGAAATCCATGGCTTCCAGAACATCCGGGAACGCGCCGGAGATATCGTCACCGGTGCGCGAATAGAGACGGCGCAGGCCGTTTTCGGCGACAGCCTGAACACGAATGCCATCCCATTTCCACTCGGCAGTGAATGCGGATGCGTCAAGCGCGGGAATTTCTGCTTCGTCAAGCGCAGTGGCCAGCATGACGGGGCGAAACGGTGCGGCTGCGGTAGCGGCGGGCCTTCCACCGCGGCCTTCGAGCCAGGCGAACAGCGCCTCATAGGGCGGCGATTGGCCGTGCCAGAGTTCTTCTATTTCCACGACGTCGACGCCGCCGAAATCCGCCAGCGCCTGCTTCACCAGACGGGCTGAAACACCGACGCGCAAGCCGCCGGTCACGAGCTTCAATAGCGCGTATCGTTCGGAAATGCCAAGCACGTCGAGCCATCCGGCGACGAGAAGCGGGCCTTCGCGGCGCGAAGCATTCTGCAATTCGTGCACCACGATACCAAGCGGCAGATCGGCGCCCGGAGCAGTTTCGCTGGGGCCGGGCCAGATCAGTGAAATCGTTTCGGCAAGATCACCGACATAATCGTAGGAATAGGCAAACAATGCCGGGTCTGTCCGCTCGGCAATGAGCGCGCGCAACATGGCCGGCTTTACGCTTTGCAGTTCCAGATCGCGGGTGATCGCCGCCAGCGCTACCCCGCGATCCGGGTCGGGTGAGGCGCGGAAATAGTCGATGAGCAACCGCAGCTTGCCGTTTCGCTGTGGCGTCAACACCAGCCGGTCGAGAAGTTCGGCGAAAGCGCGCATCAGTCGCCCTCATCTTCATAGCCGACGAGGTGCAGCGGCTTCGCCGGTATGTTCTGCAACTCGCACCAGCGAACAAGGGCTTCTTCCCGTCCATGCGTGACCCACACTTCGGCGGGAGCGATTTCCGTTATGGTCGCTGTCAGCTCGTCCCAGTCGCAATGATCGGAAATGATCAGCGGCAGTTCTACGCCCTGCTGCCTGGCGCGCTGGCGGATGCGCATCCAGCCCGAGGCGAAGGCTGAAACAGGATCGGGAAACCGTCGCGTCCAGCGGTCGGAAAATGCCGAGGGCGGGCCGACGATGATCTTTCCTGAAAAATCCGGCTGTGCCTCGCGCTGCTCCAGCGTGGCGGGTTCCAATACGCCGAGATCAATACCTTGCGACTGGTAATATTCGCAGATCTTTTCCAGCGCGCCGTGAATGTAGATCGGCTCCGCATAGCCCGCTTCGCGGATGAGCTTGATGACGCGCTGCGCCTTGCCGAGCGAATAGGCTCCCACCATATGCGTCCGCTCGGGGAACTGCCGGATCGATTTAAGAAGCGTTGCGATCTCGTGGGATGCATCCGGGTGACGGAATACCGGCAGTGCAAACGTCGCTTCGGTGATGAACACATCACAGGCGACAGGCTCGAACGGCGCACAGGTCGGATCGGCCGCACGCTTGTAGTCGCCTGAAGCGATGATGCGGGTGCCATCCATTTCCACCGCGATCTGGGCCGAGCCAAGCACATGGCCCGCTCCATGAAAGCTTATCCGCACGCCATTGATCGTCAGGCTCTCGCCGAGGCTTATCGGTTGCGTCGCTTCTGCAAAGTTTGCGCCGTAGCGCAGCGCCATGATGTCGAGCGTTTCGCGCGTTGCCAGCACATGGGTGTGGCCCGAGCGGGCATGATCGGAGTGTCCATGGGTGATGAGCGCGCGTTCCACCGGGCGCACCGGGTCGATATAGAAATCGCCGGGCGGGCAATAAAGGCCTTTGGGAGAAGAGCATAGAAGCTGGTTGAAGCGCATGGTTTTCAAGATAGGTCACGAAGTTTGCGCAGAAAAGGGAGGGAGTTTGCGTCTGCTGACAAAATGAGAACAAAAGTGAACAAACACCTTGGCGGTTCGCTTCGCTGCGATTAGATTGACGGCGTGACACTGAACCAGAAACCCGCCGCCGCATCTGCCGCTTTTCCCTTGCCGGACCGTTTTCTTGAATGGTTCGCGGCCAAGGGTTGGTCGCCGCGCGCGCATCAGCTGGAGCTTCTGGCACGTGCCGAACAGGGCCAGTCCACGCTCCTGATCGCGCCCACCGGCGCCGGCAAGACGCTGGCCGGGTTTCTGCCTGCGCTGGTGGACCTGGAACGAAAGGGCCGTAAAAAACCGGGTATGGCGAAGCGTGGTGTTCATACGCTCTACATTTCACCTCTCAAGGCGCTTGCGGTCGATATTCATCGCAATCTGACAGTGCCGGTGGAGGAAATGGGGCTCGACATTACCATCGAGACGCGCACCGGCGATACGCCAGCGCACAAGCGCCAGCGACAGAAACTGGCGCCGCCGGATATTCTGCTGACCACGCCGGAGCAGCTTGCGCTGTTGATCGCATCCAAGGGAGCAGAACAGTTTTTCAAGGGCCTGCGCTACGTGGTGCTCGACGAATTGCACTCGCTGGTCATTTCCAAGCGCGGGCATTTGCTGGCGCTGGGGCTGGCGCGGCTGCGCCGCCTGCAACCGCAAATGCAGACCATAGGCCTTTCCGCGACGGTGGCCGAGCCCGACGAGCTACGCCGCTGGCTGGTGGAGCAGGACGGGACCAGTTCCATGGCCGGTCTCGTGACGGTCGATGGCGGAGCGAAACCGGAAATCACCATTCTCGCTTCCGAGGAGCGGGTGCCATGGGCAGGACATTCCTCGCGCTATGCGATACCTGATATTTATGAGGCGATCCGTCGGCATCGCACGACGCTTTTGTTCGTCAATACGCGCAGTCAGGCGGAGATGCTGTTTCAGGAGCTTTGGCGGGTCAATGAGGATACGCTGCCGATTGCCCTGCATCATGGCTCACTCGATGCCAGCCAGCGCCGTAAAGTTGAGCAGGCCATGGCCGCCAACACATTGCGGGCTGTGGTCGCGACCTCGACGCTCGATCTGGGGATAGACTGGGGCGATGTCGATCTGGTCATCCATGTCGGTGCGCCAAAGGGTGCGAGCCGCCTTGCGCAGCGCATCGGCCGCGCCAACCACCGCATGGACGAACCGAGCCGGGCCATCCTCGTGCCTGCCAACCGCTTCGAGGTGATGGAGTGCCGTGCCGCACTCGATGCCAATTATCTGGGCGCGCAGGACACGCCGCCTCTGATCGAGGGGGCGCTGGATGTGCTGGCGCAACACGTGCTCGGCATGGCCTGCGCCGAGCCTTTCAATGCCAACCAGCTTTACCGTGAGGTGCAGAGCGCCGCTCCTTATTCGAACCTGCCGCGAGACACGTTCGACCGCATCCTGGATTTCGTGGCGACCGGCGGCTATGCGCTCAAGACCTATGAGCGGTTTGCGAAAATCCGCAAGACGGTGGACGGCACGTGGCGGGTGTCCAATCCGCGCATCGCGCAGCAATATCGCCTCAACATCGGCACCATTGTCGAGGCGCCGGAGCTGAATGTGCGGCTCACACGTGGCGGAAAGGGTGGCAGTGCAAGAGGCGGACGTGTCCTTGGCCGCATCGAGGAATATTTCCTAGAGACGCTGACGGCTGGCGACACGTTCCTGTTTGCCGGAAAGGTGCTGCGTTTTGAAGGCATCCGCGAGAACGAATGCATCGCCTCCAATGCTGCGGGACAGGATGCCAAGATTCCTGTCTATGCAGGCGGCAAGTTTCCGCTTTCCACCTATCTGGCCGCGCAAGTGCGCGCCATGCTCGCCGATCGCACGCGCTGGCAGTTTCTGCCGGAGCAGGTGCGGGAATGGCTGGAAGTGCAGCAATGGAAATCCGTGCTGCCCGGCACGGACGAGCTTTTGATCGAAACCTTTCCGCGCGGCAATCGCTTCTACATGGTCGCCTATCCATTCGAGGGCAGGCTGGCGCACCAGACACTCGGCATGTTGCTGACGCGCCGTCTGGAGCGCATGGGCGCGCATCCGCTTGGCTTTGTCGCCACTGATTATTCGCTGGGTCTCTGGGGCCTCAAGGATATGGGCGCGATGATCGGCACGGGAAAACTCAGCCTCACCCGCCTGTTCGATGAGGACATGCTGGGCGATGATCTCGAAGCATGGCTTGATGAAAGCTACCTGTTGAAACGCACTTTCCGCAATTGCGCCGTGATTTCCGGGCTTATCGAACGCCGTCATCCGGGGCAGGAGAAGACAGGCCGTCAGGTGACGGTTTCCACCGATCTGATCTATGATGTGCTGCGAACCCACGAGCCGGACCATATATTGCTGCAGGCGACGCGTGCGGATGCAGCGACCGGGCTTCTGGATATCAAGCGCCTCGGCGACATGCTGGCGCGTGTGAAAGGGCATATGCTCCACAAGCCGCTCGACCGGATTTCGCCGCTGGCGCTGCCAGTGATGCTTGAGATCGGGCGGGAGCGCGTGGCAGGCGAGGGCGATGAAATGCTGCTTGAAGAGGCCGCGGACGATCTGATCAGAGAGGCGATGCAATGAAAACCGCAGTGTGGGGAAATGGAGAGGCCTACAGTCTGGCCCATGCCGAAGTGCGTGGCGTTGCAGCTGTTTGCGATCCATCCGGCGCGCTGTTCCTGCCCGACCTGCATATGCTGGTCGTTTCCGACCTGCATCTGGAAAAAGGTTCATCCTTTGCCCGGCGCGGCCAGCTTATCCCGCCTTATGACACGGCGGCGACGCTCGACATGCTGGCGCTGGCAATCGCGCGCTACCAACCGCGAACCGTCATCAGCCTTGGTGACAGTTTTCACGATGCGACGGCCAGCGAGCGCCTGCCGTCACTCTATGCCATCCGGCTGAAATCGCTGATGGAACATCGCGACTGGTTCTGGATCACCGGCAATCACGATCCGGATCGCCCGGTTGACCTGCCGGGCGATTGCGTGGAGGAACTCGCGGTCGGGCCGCTGACTCTCCGGCACGAACCGTCGCGCAAGGCCGGGCAGGGCGAGATTGCAGGCCACCTTCACCCAGCCGCCCGCATCGTGCGGCGCGGACGGTCAGTGCGCCGCCCCTGTTTTGTGAGCGACGGCGAAAGGCTCATCATGCCTGCTTTCGGAGCCTATACGGGCGCGCTCAACATTCTGGATCGCGCCTTTCGAGGACTGTTCGCTGATGAGACCCTGCGCGCCTATATGCTTGGCCAGGGCAAGGTTTACCCGATGACGCGCAACGTGCTGCTTGGTGGATAGACCATTATACCAGAACGCGATGAACTGAACGGTCCCGTACGATCCGGCGACACGCTTTAATTGGGCTGATAGGAAAAAATAAGCCCTTCACCCAATTTGCATTTGAAGATTCTCGTTTCCCCAATGGCTTCAAATGTCTTTGATGAAAAGACTTTGGTCGTGATTATCGCTGTTTGATCCGACGCGACGCGATAGCGAAGGAATTCATGTACGGGCAGGTCATCATGCACTGTCGAATGATCGTCCGAATAGAGGATCGCTTCGGAGGGTTCCTGCACATTCATGAAGCTGGGAATGACGAAGCCGCCTGTCAGACCTTTCATTCCGATTTTTGAACCAGATGTCTGCTCGCACTTGTCGAGTTGCACGATGGAGGTGGTTCGCTGTCCGGCAAGCAAATGTTGCTTGAGTATCTCGTACTGGCCGGGCTCGTCCGCCTGGGCCGCGCTCATGCCGCCAGCACCGATTAACATCATCAATAACAAAGTATTCCTGAACATTCTCTGGCTCACTTTTCCAATAAGTACGCTAGAGCTTAGCGACTATGGCAATGGGCGCTACTCCAAGTATTTGCTAGTTCTATAGGAGGGCATACCAAAAGCGGTTCCCGTTTTTGGGAGCCATGCATCAGTCTTTTTTAAACAGAATACGCCCGAACCAGCCGGTGAAGACGGCAAGGAAAACCGCAAACAGGCCGTAGAGAAAACTGTTCTGATGGGCGGCGTTATATATGCTCTGTTCGAAACCGGCCTTCACGATTTCCAGGCTGGCATTGGCTTCCCGCAGGAAAACGCCGTTGCGAAACAGAAGCGCGCGCGCCTTGTGGCGGCCAACAGGCACGTTGGCTGGCAGTTTCAACGTAGCGCGAAACAATGTGCGTGAAATGAATTCCACGCCTCCGATACGCTGCGTATAGAGACCTTGCCGGATTTTCATCTCGCGCAGTTCATTGCCAAATCGGGGAATATTGCCAGACAGGCTGCCGGGGTCTTCGGGAACGAGATAGAAGTTGCGCACGCCAACCGAAAGCTGCCGGTAGATTTTCTCTTCGGTTATGTCCTGAAGATTGCGGGTGGAGGCCAGCGAATAGGAAAGCGGCACCCCCAGGAAAGTTTCCGAATCCGCATTCAGCCACACGCCGAGGTAACGATCCTTCTTGCGCACGACGAGGTCGCGCGAGGGGCCTTGCAACACTACGATGATATCATAGCGGCCCTGCCGCTGGATCGTCGGATCAGCATTGTCGAGCGCGCCGAATATGGTGAGGTCGGTGCCGCCGAAATTCGATGTGATGGCGATGGTTTCGGTCGATAAGCCGATTTCGATGCTTTCATCGGCTGGGTTCTGCAATTGCGGGACGGGATTGCCATTGCCGCTGGAATCGACCTGCGCAAATGCGCTTCCTGTCAGCAGAAGCATGAACAAAGCACAGAAGAGCCTACCCATCTCACATATCCGCAATCGAGATGGAGAACAGATTGTCCGGCCGCACGAACAGGCCGAAGGCAAGGCGCAGGCCGACGGCCAGCACGAGAAGTGCTAGCAGAAGGCGCAACTGTTCGCCGCGCAGTTTTTGTCCTGCGCGCGCGCCATATTGCGCGCCGATAACGCCGCCAGCCATCAACAGGAAGGCAAGCACGATGTCGATGGATTGGTTGGTCGTCGCCTGCAGGACCGTCGTGACTGCGGTGACGAAGGTGATCTGAAAAAGAGAGGTGCCGACAACCACATTGGTCGGAACGTGCAGCAGGTAGATGAGGGCTGGCACCATGATGAAGCCGCCGCCGACACCCATCACCGAGGACAGAAGGCCAATGAAAAAGCCGATGCCGAGCACCGGAATGATGCTGACATAGATGGTGGAGGCGCGGAACCGCATCTTGAACGGCAGACGATGTATCCACGTGTGCTGGCCGGACCGCCGCACAGCGCCAGCCTGTCCCTTTTTCACGCGGCGGAGCGCCCGCACGCTTTCCACCAGCATCAACCCGCCGACAGTGCCGAGAAAGAAGACATAGAGGATCGACACGATCAGGTCCAACTGGCCGAGATCGCGCAGCCACGCGAACACGAAGATACCGGCGAGGGAACCCAATATGCCGCCCGCCACAAGAAACAGGCCAAGCTTGATATCGAGCGTTCGACGTTTGAAATGCGCCAGCGCGCCTGAAACCGACGAGGCGATCACCTGATTGGCGCCTGTGGCGACCGCGATGGCAGGCGGAATGTTATAAAAGATCAAAAGCGGCGTGATGAGAAACCCGCCGCCGACGCCGAACAATCCGGATAGAAAACCCACGGCGGCGCCCATGCCGAGAAGAACCAGCATGTTGACCGATAATTCCGCAATGGGAAGATAAATACCCAATTCCCAACCCGGCTTTCACGAACGCATGACATACAGCTGCTTGCGGTCGCGTTTCCCCGCAAGATATCTCACCTTACCAAAACATCTCCGGCAACATTATGAAACTGTTCTGCGCACGGAAATGCATGAAAACAAGTAGTTAGGCTTTATTCTGCTCGCGAGTTCCAGCCTTGGCCACCTCTGATAATGTCTTGCGCTGTCGTTGTCGGGAAGTCAAACGCCGATTGCCGATAAGGTTACCTTGCGGGAGTATATTGAAGGAAAAATCCGAACTGTTGTTTGAGAACAACAAAAAGAGTGCTGATGACCATAGAAAACAGCTTTCATCGATATAATCCTACCGATTATATAGGATATACTTCAGCGGTTCCGGTGCTGATGCGCTTTGAATCAGTCAGCTGCGTTCTGACGATTACTGATAACGATATTGATATCTTCTTTGGGCGTGATGACCGAATAGCCGGACGACGGATAAAACTGGGCGCGGATTGAAATGTTGTCCGACATTTTACTATCGGTGAGGCTGCCGTTCTTTATGATGTAAAGATAGGGATTGGTCAGGTTGACACTGAAATTCCCGGCAAAGCGGCTGCTGGATTTGAAGCCGAAGCAGTTCATGCTCTCGGCATAATAGCTGCCATTCATCACATTCCAGTCTTCCATCGGGCTGGAGCGCGTCAGACAGGTTTTCTTGCCGTCTGGCGTGGTGAAATTCGCATTGAACGATACGGCGATGAAGATGTTCTTCAGCTCGAAACTGCCAGAAAGAACCTTGAAAATGGATTTGTAAGGATGGATGTCCTCGGCGGGGATAAGCTGCTTGTCGCCGGAGGAAATTTCAAAGTCGATCGCGTCCCCCTGGAAACTTTTGATATCCTTGTCGAGCGCGAGAGGGATTTTCGCGATGATACCGTTTTCCATGTCGTTGTTTACATGCAAGAGCATAGTCTATCCCCTCGTTGATAGGGTGTAGATAATAAGCCTCGGCGAGTCGGATCAACCTGTCACTTCTCTCAGACGATTGCAGCCGAAAACGAAAAAGGGCAGCTTATGCCGCCCTTGTTTAATCCATATGATTTCAATGGGTTACTTGTTCTTTTCAAGCAGAAGCTGGACCAGCTTCTGGTCCACGTCTCCGGTGGGCGCCTGTCCGTTCGCCTTCTGGAACGCGGCAATCGCGGTGCGGGTCTTGCCCCCCATTACGCCGTCGGCTGTGCCGACGTCGTAGCCGTTTTTCTGAAGAATGAGCTGGATGTTGCGGACGGCCTTTTTCATGTCCACCGAGCCTGTGGTGACCGGCTTGGTTTCGGTCCATGCATCCGGCACGTCGATGGAATTGGTCGCCTGATCGAGCGGCTTGGCCTTCCAGAGCTTCACCAGATCCTTGGCGCGTTCAAGCTGCTCTGGCTTCAACGCCTTGGCAATCTGGTCGCGCTTGTCGGCTGCATCCTTGTCGCCAGCATTGGCGGCAAGCGAGAACCACTTGTAGCTTTCTTCCAGATTGACCGGCATGCCCAGCCCCTTGGCAGCGAGGATGCCGAGATTGAACTGGCTATCCTTTACGCCGAGTTCAGCCGCATCGATGAACCAGCGCACGGCTGAAGCATTGTCGGGATTGCCGTTGGCGCCGGTTGCGAAAAGGACGGCGAGATTGTGCATCGCGCTTGCGTTGCCCTGCTGGGCGGAGAGCTGATACCAGGTCTTGGCTTTTTCGAGATCGCGGGGCATGCCAAGGCCCTTCTCGTTGAAATTGCCGAGACGATACTGTGCGGGAGCAAAGCCCTGGCCTGCGGAAATTTCATACCAATTGGCAGCCTTGGCAAAGTCGGCGGCAACGCCGCGGCCTTCCATGTAGCGATTGCCAATTTCAAAGAGGGCGCGGGCGTCGCCCTTGGCCGCAGCTTCGCGAAGCGCTGCCGGACCGGCTTCCTCTGGAACGGGCGGGATCGTGGGCTGGGATTGGGCAGCGGGTTCTGCCGGAGCCGTTTCCACAGGCTTCACCGGATTGGCCGCTGTCGCCGCAGGCTGTTCGATCCGCGTGGGGATTTCCACCGCCGCCTGCTGTTCATCGACTGGTGCCGGGGCCACTGCCGTAGGGGCGGGTTCAGCGGATTGCTGTGGCGCCGGGGCTGCATCCGTTGCAATCTTGGTCGCGATTTCGTCGGCTGGCGGGGGCGTCTTATCGACGGCACTTGTGTCGATTTGCGGCGAAGCCGTATCGATTGCCGTTTCCATCGGTTCGTCGCGGTTAAGGAAAGCGGAACCGATTTGCAGGCCAGCCATCGCGATCATCACCGCGCCGATAGCCATGAGGATAGGCTTGCGCTGGCGCTGGATCATCTCGCCGACGGAAGATTTCTTGTTGTTCGGGCGCTTGGCCGCGCCCTTTTGAAGCTGTTCGGATTCGGCAGCGGCAAGCTGGGCGGCGCGCCGGGCTGCGGTTATGAAGTCCACTTTACCATTGGCAGCAAGTGCTGCATCGGCAGCATCTTCGCGCTGGCGGCGTTCTTCGCGCACCCGCTTCATGATTGAATTTAGGTCGGGCATTCCTTCGCCTCGGGGACGAAGCGAGGAGGTCCTTTCCAGTTCGGGTTCTTCACGTGTGACCGGCTCGATTGCCGCAAGGTCGCTTTCGAAGGCAGGCGCGTCGAGCGTCGCATCAAGCGCCATGGATTCGAGCGTTTCGCCGTCCTTTCCGGCGGATTTGTCGGCGCGACGGCCACGTATGGCCTTGGCAAAGCCGCCGAACAGCGATGATTTTGCACTCACATCATCGGCGCGCGTATTGGCAGGGCCAGCTTCGTCCTGAACGGTTGCGAAAGCGGCCTCCGCCGCTGCCGCCGCCGGTGAGCGCGGTGTGGACAGGCGCGGCGAGCCGGAATTCGGGCCCTTGAAGATCGGCTTTTCCGCATCGGACGCATCCGGTCTGCCCGCTACATCCTGTTCAAGCCTGGCCAAGCGGTCGACAATCTTGACCAGCGTGTCATGGACGGTCTCGAAAGTCTTGCCGTTTCGCTCGTCGGAATTGCGCGCCAGGGCCTCCAGCGATTTCATGTCTTCGGCCAGTTGGCGGGCAATCGTGCCGTCATTGTGCGATCCGTGTTGCAGCACGCGCGCAACCGCGCTTTCGGCAGCTTCGCGTGCAGCATCCAGGACGGTTTCACGATTGGAGGCGATGGAGCGCTCGATGGAATCGAGACGCGGCTTCAGTTCCGCGATTTCGGCAACAGGCTGCGCCAGATGATGGGCGATATTGGCGATCTGATCCTCAAGGCTGCGGATCGCCTTCATGTCCAGTCCGGGACCGTCATAGGACGGTGCCTGAAGGAGACCCAGCGAAATCTGCTGCGAAAGATCGTCGATACGGCCTTCCAGCGTATGGAGCGCGCTGGTGTCAACATGCTGCGTGGCATATTGCGTGTCGAGACGTTCCGTCAGCTCCGCAAAGCGGCGGTCGATCTTTTCCAGAACGGAAGGATGCGGCTCTTCGGCCCGGCGTTCAGCCGCTTCGAGTTTTTCGCCAATCGCTTCAAGGCGGGCTTCAACGGTGTGATAATCGGACTGGCTGAGATTCTCCATAACCTTGCCAACCTGGCTGGCAAGCAGGTTGATCTGGTGCGCAAGCTGGTCGATGACACCATCCGGCAGCGCGGAGCCGCTGGCAAGGCCGTCAATGCGTGAGGAAAGTTCGCCGAGCTTGCGATAAAGTGTGTCCGAGTTCTGCTGTGTCGCGGAAGCGGCAAGCTGTTCGGCAAGGTCCGCCAGACGGCTTTCGATGCGCTCCAGTCGGCGTCCGCCGTCCTGATCCGGGCGCTGGGCGCGGCCCGTCGCAATGATGGCGCGGCTGATTTCATCCAGCCGCTCGTCAATCTGTTGCAGGCGCCCCTGTTCGAGCGACGATGCATGTTGCGGGTTGAGCGATTCCTCAATGGAACTTGCCAGCTGGCCGATGCGGTCTTCGATTGCGCTCAGGCGGTTCGACTGCGGCAGGGTGCCGATAGCGTCGCGCACCTGCTCAAGGCGCGAGCCTATGGCATCCAGCGCCGGATCGACAGCATTATGACGCTGCTCGAAGGCTTCGAAACGAGCGTCGAAGCGGTCCCAGCGATTGTTGAGGCGGTGCAAGGTCTCCTCGCGGGCAAGGCTCTGGACCGTTCGGTTCAGCTCTTCGAGCTGGCGGCGAAGCGCCTGCGCATTGGCTTCGCTGCTGCGCTCTGCGAGAAGGCGCACACTGTCGTTGAGGCGCTCGAAATCGTCGCTGACCCGCTGTGAAAAACCTTCTTCGCTTGCGGCGCGCTGGAGACGGGTCATTTCGCGGCTGGCCCGGCTGACTTCTGCGCTGGAGGCATAATTCTGCTGGTGTTCGTCCTGACTTCCCCGCATGCGGCGCAGGTTTTCGGCGATTTCCGCAAGACCCGTGACCGTCTCGTCGGCTTGGCGCGCGGGCTGGCGTTCCGAGCGCAAGATATCGCGCATGTCCGGCGCGTCATCCTGCTCCAGATCCATCAGGCGCTTTTCAAGGCTTGCCAGTGTGCGGTTGAGTTCTTCCATGGCAGGCGAGGGAGCACGGCGCTCGCGGCGGGCATTCAATTCGTCGATGATGGATCGTGAACCTGACGCCAGATCTGGGTTTGCCATGAGAAATTCACTTTTTCCAATGATAGAGACCGCCGGAGCAGATTTCGCCAACGCAACTGGCAAGAATTTGCTCTGCCTAGTTTTGTACAAACGTGGTAAACAACTCGTTAATATATGTAGCCAACTGAGTGCTTTAGTGGTGCCGGAGAGGCATCTCGCTGCAAAGCGGTCGAAATCGGCGTGTCGAATACGGACTGACAAGATAGCGCATTTACCAGGCATGAAAGACGAGTGGATTGCGGCGGCGAGTATAAGCCGCGGCAGTGGCAGCGCGGCGCTGGCAGCAATGTCAATTTGAGCTGCCGTCAACATTGGTTCCATCGCGCTTTCGTGCGGTGGCCGGGCGTTTCCGGGGGCGGAAACAGGGTAGAAGATGAGTAAACAAAAAAACGCGCCGGGACAGACGGTAGATATCGCCATCGCGGATCTGCTGACCGGGGCAAGCGGGAATGCGCGAAGGGAAAATCAGTCGGGGCAATTATACCGGATCGGTGATCTTGCCGAAGAATTCGACCTGACATTGCGAGCCTTGCGCTTTTATGAAGACAAGGGACTGCTCAATCCGCGCCGCGCGGGCATAACGCGGCTCTATGACTACAAGGACCATACCAGATTGCGTCTGATCTTGTTCGGGCGCCGCATCGGCTTCACGCTGAGCGAAATGGGTCAATTGATCAGCGTGTGGGAAAAGGGCACCGCCGACCAGGCTGAGGCCGAGAGCCTGCGCAAGCGTTTCAAGGATAAACTCAGCAAACTTGAGAAGAAAAAGGACGAAATCGACCGCTCCGTCGAAGAGCTGCGCGCTGTTCTGGCGCGCATGGCCGAGTGAGCGGCGAAACTACCGATCTTTCCCTGTCCTGACGGCCTGATTGTTTCAGTCTGTCGCACTAAGTGTGCCGTTCCGCAGGAACTTAGGCGTCCCGATGCGGTTATTTCAGCCTTGCGAGTGATAGCGCATCCCGAAGCAGCCCAAAGCGGCTTTCGGATAGGATGTGCGTCGAAACGAACCGACAGAGCGCTGAGCTGATCCAGATCAGGTCAAAAATCGCTCTGATGCGAAAGTGAGGCTGAAAATGAAAAAGGCTCTTGTTCTGACCGCAGCGGTGTTTTTTGCCAGTTCCGGCATTGCGCTGGCGCAAGATCGCGTACTGGTCGAAGTGCCGCAAGCAGCACGTGACTATGTCATCGCAAATCCATCGGAGCCGGTCGTCATCGAGGGCGAAATCCGCGATGGTTACGTTCTGCCTGACGCAATCGCCGTTCACCCGATCCCCGACAATCCGGATTTCGGCTACATCTATGTCAATGGCGAACCGGTAATCGTGTCCATGCAGAACCGTCAGGTCGTCTATTATACCGAGGGGCCGAATGCCGGGCCGCTGGTTCCCAATGAAGTGGTGACCTACATCGAAGCCAACCCGGTCG
Organism: Ochrobactrum sp. PL_is501; assembly: GCF_055816895.1. Lineage (NCBI taxonomy): Bacteria > Pseudomonadati > Pseudomonadota > Alphaproteobacteria > Hyphomicrobiales > Brucellaceae > Ochrobactrum > Ochrobactrum sp. PL_is501. The sequence goes on from NZ_JBVPGR010000035.1 coordinate 17,701, forward strand.
ATCCGGTGGTCATCGAAGGCGATATCGCTGAGGGCACAGTAATTCCTGAAGGCGTGCCTCTGGTGGCTGTGCCGGACCAGCCCGCCTATTCCTATGTTTATGTGGAAGATCGCCCGGCCCTGATCGATACGCAGACGCGCCGCGTCGTTTGGGTCAAATAAGCCCTGGACGTCTGGATGAAAGGCGGCAATTCCGCCGCCTTTCACGAGATTTCAACAGGGCTGCCGCGTCCTGATCGCTTTGCTGGCCAGGATGCGCCGTTACGAAGCTGCGAATTTGACCGCAACGCCGCGCTGGCGGAAATAAGCCTGCATCAGCTTTCTGCCGGAGCGGTTGTTCTGCACGAGTTTGGCCGGGTCGAATACGGCTTCTTTGGAACCCGCGCGCTCCAGAGCGGCTTTGAGCGCTGCGATATGCAAGTCCAGATCGAGATTATCAGCCCGAAGCGATTCATAGATCTGGTCTGTCGCTTCCGCTACGGTAAGTTCGCTCACCACTATACTCCTGTCGTTGTCTGGAGCGGTTCCTGTTTCAACGGAATCGTTGGAACCGCTCTATCTGTTTGTTTGGCTTCGAGATGCCCTCGGCGCTTTAGCGTTAATCCGAGCGAGCCAGACCTACGCCAACATTCTTTAACGCGCCTCATGTGGGGATGCGCTCTAACACACTTTCGTTCGGACCACTATCAGCCCCGAATGCGCCTTTGCATACATTTTGTCTGTCCTGCACGAAGTTGTGTAATTTTTGACGTTTACGGAAACGTCAAAGTAGGCTAGCTTCAGCTCCGAATTGGTCGGACCTACGCGAAATCCGTGCTACGGTTGGCCAAAAAGTAACAAAAAGGGCTGTTTTTCGCAGAAATTCATCCGTTTTTGTTGCAGCATGCGTGCTGTCACAACAATTCGCTATAATGTGGCATGCAGGCATGAAACGCGGTTACGGGCTCGTTCCAATCATCGCGGAACGGCTCAGGTGGTGAATTTGGAGGATTTCTATGCCGAGCTATCGCGCGCCAGTTGAGGATACGAATTTCGTTCTCAACGACGTTCTGAATTATCAGCGCTACAACAACCTGCCGGGCTTTGCCGACGCGTCGCCCGATGTCGTCGAGGCAATCCTGTCGGAAGGCGCGAAGCTTGCGGAAGGCACGCTGTTTCCGGTCAATCACAGCGGCGATCAGGAAGGCTGCAAGCGTTCATCGGATGGCTCGGTCACCACGCCGAAGGGTTTTAAGGAAGCCTATAATCTCTATCGTGAAGGCGGCTGGCTCGGTCTTGCCGTGCCGGAGCAATATGGCGGGCAGGGGCTGCCTTATCTGCTGCACACTGCGGTCGGCGAATATATGTCTTCGGCCAATATGGCGCTCACCATGTATCCGGGCCTGACGCAGGGCGCGATTGCCGCGATCCTGACCCACGGCACCGACGAGCAGAAGGACACCTATCTGCCGAAGATGGTGGAAGGCATCTGGACCGGCACGATGAACCTGACCGAGCCGCATTGCGGCACCGATCTGGGGCTTCTGCGCACCAGCGCCACGCCGCAGGCGGACGGCAGCTACAAGATTTCCGGCCAGAAGATTTTCATCTCGGCTGGCGAACACGACATGTCGGAAAACATCATCCATCTGGTGCTGGCCCGTATTGACGGCGCGCCGGAAGGGGTGAAGGGCATTTCGCTGTTCATCGTGCCGAAGTTCATTCTGGATGAAAACGGCAATCCGGGCGCGCGCAATGGCGTTTCCTGCGGTTCCATCGAAGAAAAGATGGGCATCCATGGCAACGCGACCTGCGTCATGAATTATGACGAGGCGACCGGCTTCCTGATCGGCGAGGCCAACAAGGGCCTGCGCGCCATGTTCACCATGATGAACGAAGCGCGTCTCGGTGTGGCCTTGCAGGGCCTTTCCATTGCCGAAACCGCCTACCAGAACGCCGTGATCTATGCGCGCGAACGTATCCAGGGCCGTGCGCTGTCCGGCGCGAAGGAGCCGGAAAAGAAGGCAGATCCGATCATCGTCCACCCGGATATCCGCCGCAACCTCATGAATATCCGCGCTTTCAACGAGGCCGGTCGTGCGCTGATCCTCTGGATCGCGCTTCATTCCGATATTGCCCACCGCGCAGGCGATGAAGCCGAGCGTCAGGCCGCAGACGATCTGGTCGGCCTGCTGACGCCGGTTCTGAAGGGTGTTCTGACCGACAAGGGTTTTGAGCACGCCGTCATGGCGCAGCAGGTCTTTGGTGGCCACGGCTATATCGAAGAACACGGCATGAGCCAGTATGTGCGCGATGCACGCATTGCCATGATCTATGAGGGTGCGAACGGCATTCAGGCGCTTGATCTGGTTGGCCGCAAGCTGGCGCTGAACGGCGGCCGCGCCATCACCGCCTTCTTCAAGGAAGTGGGCGAGTTTTGCGAAGCCAATCGCGAAAACGAAAAGCTCTCCTTCTTCACCAAATATCTGAAGAAGGGCGTCAACGACCTTCAGGCCGCAACCATGTGGCTGATGCAGAATGCGATGGCCAAGCCCGACAATGCCGGTGCTGCCTCCAATGATTACATGCATCTCTTCGGTCTGGTGGCGCTGGGCTATATGTGGGCGCGCATGGCCAAGGTCGCGGAAGAAAAGCTGGCCGCAGGCGAAGGCAACAAGGCGTTTTTCGAAGCAAAGCTCGTCACCGCGCGCTATTATTTCGAGCGGATCATGCCGGAAAGCGTGGCGCATCTGGCCCGCATCCAGTCGGGTGCGGACAGCATGATGGCGCTTAACGCAGACACATTCTGAGGCTTTTTGATTTGAGCCGGTGCCGGGGGCACCGGCGGGCCAAATTTGGCTGGAAGGAGCAAACATGGCTGAGGCTTATATTTACGATCACGTGCGCACCCCGCGCGGGCGCGGCAAGAAAGACGGATCCCTGCACGAAGTGCCTGCCGTTCGTCTGGGCGCGAAGGTTCTGGAATCCCTGCGTGACCGCAACGGCATCGACACCGCCAAGGTCGACGACATCATTTTCGGCTGCGTCGATCCGGTCGGCGAAGCTGGCGCGGTCATTCCGCGTTCTGCCGCTTTCGAAGCCGGTTACGACTTCAAGGCGCCGGGCATGCAGATTTCGCGCTTCTGCGCTTCGGGTCTCGATGCGATCAATCTGGCTGCGGCCAAGGTCGCTTTCGGTTCCGACGATCTGGTGATTGCTGGCGGCGTGGAAAGCATGTCGCGCGTCGGCATGGGCATGTCGGGCGGCGCCTGGTACATGGACCCGTCGGTCGGTTTTCCGGGCTATTTCATGCCGCAGGGCGTTTCCGCCGACCTGATCGCCACGAAATACGGCTTCAGCCGCGATGACGTCGATGGTTATGCTGTCGAAAGCCAGAAGCGCGCCGCCAAGTCGTGGGAAAAGGGCTACTTCAAGAATTCGGTCATTCCGATCAAGGATCAGAACGGCCTGACCATTCTCGACCGTGACGAACATATGCGCCCGTCAACCGACATGCAGGCGCTGGGCCAGCTCAATCCGTCCTTTGTGATGCCGGGCGAAATGGGCGGCTTCAATGCCGTCGGCATTCAGGCCCATCCGGAAATCGAGACGGTCAATCACGTCCACCATGCCGGTAACTCGTCGGGCATCGTCGATGGCGCGGCTGGTGTTCTCGTCGGCTCCAAGAAGGCGGGCAAGGCTTTCGACATCAAGCCGCGCGCGCGTATTCGTGCTTTCGCGAATATCGGTTCGGAACCGGCACTGATGCTGACCGGCCCGGTCGATGTGACGGAAAAGCTGCTGAAGCAGGCCAAGATGAAGATTTCGGACATCGATCTGTTCGAGCTCAACGAAGCCTTCGCCGCTGTTGTGCTGCGCTACATGCAGGCTTTCGAGATTCCGCACGACAAGATCAATGTCAATGGCGGCGCCATCGCCATGGGCCATCCGCTCGGTGCGACCGGCGCGATGATCCTCGGTACGGTGCTGGATGAGCTGGAACGCCGCGATCTCAATACCGCTCTGGTGACTTTGTGCATCGGTGCCGGCATGGGTACGGCGACGATCATCGAGCGCGTGTAAAGGGGAGGTTTAGACAATGGCTTATGTAAATTTCAAGGTTGAAACCGACGCCGACGGCATTGCTCTCGTTACGTGGGACATGCCTGAAAAGTCGATGAACGTCTTCACCGTCGAGGCGATGCAGGAACTGAACGCCATCATCGATGCGACGACTGCTGACGAGAAGGTCAAGGGTGTTGTTATAACATCCGGCAAGGAAAGCTTCTCCGGCGGTGCGGACCTGACCATGCTGGAAGGCATGTTCAAGGAATTCCAGAAGCAGAAGGCCAAGGACCCACAGGGCGCCGTCCAGACGCTTTTCGACAATGTTGGCAAGATGAGCGGCTTGTTCCGCAAGCTTGAAACCTGCGGCAAGCCGTGGGTGTCGGCCATCAACGGCACCTGCATGGGCGGCGCGTTCGAAATGTCGCTTGCCTGCCATGCCCGCGTGGCATCCGATGCGCCGGGCGTGAAGATGGCCCTGCCGGAAGTGAAGGTCGGCCTGTTTCCGGGGGCTGGCGGCACGCAGCGCGTTCCGCGCCTTGCCAACCAGCAGGACGCGCTCCAGATGATGACGACGGGTTCGAGCCTGACGGCGCAGCGCGCCAAGGCCATGGGTCTCGTCACCGAGATCGCCCCGGCCAAAAAGCTGGTCGAAACCGCCAAGAAGCTCATCAAGGGCGGCCTCAAGCCGGTTCAGCCGTGGGATGAAAAGGGCTTCAAGCTGCCGGGTGGCGCGATCTATTCAGCCGCTGGTGCAAACCTTTGGCCCGCCGCAACGGCAATCCTGCGCCGCGAAACCTCCGGTAATTATCCGGCGGCGCTGGCCATTTTGAAGTCGGTTTATGAGGGCCTTCTGGTGCCGTTCGATACCGGTCTCAAGATCGAGCAGCGCTATTTCACCGAAATTCTCCAGACGACCGAAGCGGGCATGATGATCCGCTCGCTGTTCGTGTCGCTGCAGGAGCTGAACAAGGGCGCACGCCGTCCGGCGGACGAAAAGCCGACCAAGCTCAAGAAGATCGGCGTTATCGGCGCGGGCTTCATGGGCGCTGGCATCGCCTATGTCACCGCCAAGGCGGGCATCCCGGTCGTGCTGATCGACCGCGATCAGGAATCTGCCGACAAGGGCAAGGCGCATACGGCAGACCTTATCGCCAAGGAAATGCAGAAGGGCCGTGCCACCGAGGCCGATAAGGAAAAGCTCCTGTCGCTCATCACCGCGACGCCGGATTATGCGCTTCTCGAGGGCGCTGACCTGGTGATCGAAGCCGTGTTCGAGGACCGCGAAGTCAAGCGCGTTGCGACCGAGAAGGCCGAGGAAGTGCTGAAGTCTTCGGCGATCTTCGCGTCCAACACCTCGACCTTGCCGATCACCGGCCTTGCAAAAGTGTCGAAGCGTCCGAAGAACTTCATTGGCATTCATTTCTTCTCGCCTGTCGACAAGATGATGCTGGTGGAAGTGATCCTCGGCAAGAAGACCTCCGACAAGGCGCTGGCCGTCGCGCTCGACTATGTCCGCGCGATCAAGAAGACGCCGATCGTCGTCAACGACACGCGCGGCTTCTACGTCAATCGCTGCGTGCTGCGCTATATGTCGGAAGCCTACAACATGCTCGTTGAAGGCGTTCCGGCGGCCATGATCGAAAACGCCGCCCGCATGGCCGGCATGCCGGTCGGTCCGCTGGCGCTCAACGACGAAACGGCCATCGACCTGTCGCAGAAAATCCTGAAAGCAACGCTTGCTGATCTCGGCGAAAAGGCTGTCGATCCGCGCCATGTGGAACTGGTGGACAGGCTCGTCAACGAGTTTGACCGCAAAGGCCGCAAGAACGGCAAGGGCTTCTACGACTATCCGGCAAAGCCTGCCAAGAAGCATCTGTGGCCGGGCCTGAAGGACCTCTACCCGCAGCAGGACCCTGACAAGGTCGATGTGAAGGAACTGAAGGAACGCTTCCTCGTCACCATCGCCCTGGAAGCTGCCCGCGTGATGGAAGAAGGCATCGTTACCGATCCGCGGGAAGCCGATGTCGGCTCCATCCTCGCCTTCGGTTTCGCGCCTTATACGGGCGGCACGCTTTCCTATATCGATGGCATGGGCGCGAAGAAATTCGTCAAGCTCGCCAAGGAATTGCAGAAGAAATACGGTCAGCAGTTCAAGGCGCCGAAACTTCTGCTCGATATGGCCGAGAACGGCGAAAGCTTCTACCAGCGCTTCAACCCGTACAAGACGGAAACGAAGAAGGCAGCGTAAGCTCATCCTTTCGCAAGAACATCGAGCGCGGCATGTTTCATGCCGCGCTTTTGTTTGCGCTTCCCGCCACTGCCGAACTGTATCCGTCGCGAATAAGAAAATTTTCCCTGTTAATTCAGCCATCTTGCGCAATTCGCGCTTTTTCGGTAGGTTGAAGCTGAAGATGGGACGGAAATTAGGTTTAAAATCCTTTAAGCATATCGCCTGACGGGGCTGTTCAGGGAGATATGTCGGAACCTACGTGGCGGATCATGACTATGTTTTCTCACGAGAGCGTGTGGGCGGCCATCGATGCCTTGGCTGAACGTCATTCCCTCAGCGCGTCCGGCTTGGCGCGTCGTGCGGGGCTGGACCCAACGACCTTTAACAAATCCAAGCGCTATGCTTCCGATGGACGGGCGCGCTGGCCTTCGACGGAATCACTTGCCAAAGTGATGGAAGCAACCGGCTCGACCTTCGATGAGTTCACGCGGCTCATCGGCGGAGGAACCCGCACGCCGCAATTTGGCGAATATACGCAGGACATGCAATCGATCCCGCTGCTTGGCATGGCCGAAGCAGGAGCGGGCGGCTACTTCGACGATGCCGGTTTCCCGGCGGGGCAAGGCTGGGATATTGTGGAATTTCCCGCCAGCACGGGCGAAGGAGTATATGCGCTGGAGGTTTCGGGCGACTCGATGTTGCCCCTTTACCGTGATGGCGATACGCTGATCGTCGCGCCCAATGCGGCGGTCCGCCGTGGCGACCGCGTGGTGGTGCGAACGAAAGACGGAGAAGTGATGGCCAAGATCCTGCACCGCCAGACCCCGCGAACCATAGAGCTGCATTCGCTCAACCCTGAGCATTCAAACCGCACCTTCGAAACCAGGGATATCGAATGGGTCGCCCGCATTCTGTGGGCCAGCCAGTAATGGTGCAATCAAGGGATAGAAGCCATGCGCGCGCCGTCTTTGGCGGTCTGGCTGGCGTAACCGGCGCGGTTCTGGTCGCGGCATTCGTGGCGCCGTTCTATGGCGCTCTGGACCGTCCCGTGGTCGTCATCGATTCCGGTGATGCACAGGCTGGCTCTGGCGAAGGCAATGGCATTGTTGTCGAACAGTTCGACTATAACGAGCCGGGAACATCGCCTGAAACGGGCAATATGCCGGAGGGAACTTCACCGCAGCCGGGCGAGGGCGCACCCGCTGAAGGGCAGTCGCCTGCATCGCCTGAAAACGGCACAGCTAACGATCAATCCAATGAAAGTGACATGCAACGCGAGGCACCGCGTCCGCCGCTGAGCGATCTCGGTCTTGCTTCCACGCCCAAACCGCCGGAGCCGCCTTCACCGGCCACGCCTGTCGATGCGGGCGAACAGATGCAGCTTTTGCAGCGGCCTGTCGCCGTGGCGGCAGGTCGACTGGAAAGCCAGGGCCGCACAATCGAGCTGCAAGGCATTGAAATCGTGCCCGTTGAACAGACCTGCCAGACCGCTTCCGGCGAAAGTTGGCCGTGCGGCATGCAGGCGCGCACCGCCTTTCGGCAATGGCTGCGTTCCCGCGCCGTCATGTGCCGTCTGCCTGAAAATGACAGCGGTGCGGCGGTCGCGACCGAATGTACGCTTGGCAATGAAGATGCCGCCGCGTGGCTGGTCGCCAATGGCTGGGCGAAGGCCGCCCCCGGCGGCGCCTATGAGGAAGCGGGCCGCAAGGCCGTGGAAGCGCATCTCGGTATTTTCGGCAACAAGCCCGATACGTCGCTGCCCAATCCGGAACCCGGCAGCAGCGATATGATGGATAATCCTTCGCCGCTGGCCCCTGAACCGGAACCGCAGCCGTCTTCGCCGTCCCCGCAGCCGCTGGACGGTTTTCCACCCGCACCACCCGCACAATAGAACGAGAAGAACTTAGAGCATTTTCGAGCCAAAAGTGTGAAACCGTTTTGCGTTCGCAAATGCGAAGCACCGTGTCGAAAGGTCAGGCTTGAGCTTTCTGAACCCTCGTCCTTCGACAGGCTCAGGATGATGCTACGCTTCGCTCTGCGCGTCGGTGAGGCTGTGCAAAACAATAAGGGCGGCTCGAAGCCGCCCATATTTTTAATTTCATTGCTCAGGGACAGAGCGTGCCTTACGCCAGTTCGCCAGCCAGCGCCTTTTTGATCAGTGCGCGGGTTTCATCGATGCCGTAAAGCGCAACGAATGAGCCGAAACGCGGTCCGCGTTCCTGACCGATCAGCACTTCATAGAGCATCTGGAAGAAGGAAACCGAAACGCCGGGGCCACCTTCCGGGCTCTTCTTGCTGTGATCCTGATAGCGTTCGATAGCGCGGGCAACGTCGAGAATGGCGTTCTGGATTTCGTTGCCATCGGTGCCAGCAGGCAGGGTTGCAAGCTTCGCATCCAGCGCTTCAAGGGCTGCGCGCTCCACGTCGTCCGGCGCGCGGAACTGCTTGGTCGGCTTCACGAAATCGTTGAAGTAACGGATCGCATAGCCGACGAGCGCGTCGAGTTCCGGATTGTTTTCCGGTGTGACGCCCGGCACGTGCCGCGAGATGAAGCCCCACAGTACAGAGGGATTTTCGGCATTCGATGCACTGACCAGATTGAGCATCAGCGCAAAAGTGACCGGCAGGTTCACCTTTGGCGGATTGCCGTAATGAATGTGCCAGACCGGATTGCTCAGCCGGTCCTTCCATTCCTGACGCTCATAGGCGGACAGATAGCTGAAATATTCGTCCACCGCCTTTGGGATGACATCGAAATAGAGCCGCTTGGCGGTCTTCGGCTTCTGGAAATTGTAAAGCGCAAGGCTTTCGGTTGGCGCGTAGGCCAGCCATTCATCGATGGAAATGCCGTTGCCCTTGGACTTGGAAATCTTCTGGCCAAGCTGGTCGAGGAACAGTTCATAGACGAAATGTTCCGGCGCGCGCCCGCCAAGGATTTCGCAGATGCGGTCATAAACGCCCGCATTGGTCTGATGGTCCTTGCCGAACATTTCGAAATCGACGCCGAGCGCCGCCCAGCGCATGCCGAAATCCGGCTTCCATTGCAGCTTCACATTGCCGCCCGTGACGGACAGGGTGGTCTCAACGCCATCCTCATCGTCAAAGGTGATCGTGCCAGCCTTGGCATCCACGCTCTTCATCGGGACATAAAGCACGCGACCGGACTTGGGCGATATCGGCAGGAACGGGCTGTAGGTGGCCTGACGCTCTTCGCCCAGTGTCGGCAGCATCACTTTCATGATGTCGTCATAGCGTTCGACTGCCTTGAGCAGCACGGCATCGAATTTGCCCGACTTGTAATAGTCGGTCGCGCTGGCAAATTCATAATCGAAGCCGAAAGTGTCGAGGAAGCGGCACAGCATGGCGTTGTTATGGTCTGCAAAGCTCTTGTAATCGCCGCCGAACGGGTTCGGGACGGCGGAAAGCGGCATTTGCAGATAAGGCTCAAGGGCGGCCCTGTCCGGCACATTGTCCGGAATCTTGCGCATGCCGTCGAGATCGTCCGAGAAGCAGATCAGGCGCGTCTTGACCTTGTCTTCCGTGAGAATACGGAAGGCATGGCGCACCATCGAGGTGCGCGCCACTTCGCCGAAGGTGCCGATATGCGGCAGGCCGGAAGGGCCATAGCCGGTCTCGAAGATCACCGTATCCGGCAGGCCGGTCTTCTCATAGCGCTTGAGGATTTTCTTCGCTTCTTCAAAGGGCCATGCTTTCGCTTCCGCAGCCGCCGCGGTCAGTTCCGGGGTCAGCGTGATTTCGGGAAGGCGGTGCGAAGTCATGATTTTATCCTGATATCCTGTGAAGGGCTTTATTCTTTGAAAACGATGCGCGAAATGCGCGCTCCTGCTCTATGGCGCGGCAACCCCGTGCCGTCAACGGTCAGCGCCGAATTTCCTTGCGTAACCGCGTGAGGCTTCCTAATTTTCCGGTCAATTCCAATGAAATGATGATTCCGATCATGTTGTACAGGAGTAGCCCGATGAAAAAGATCACGCCGCAGGATGCGCTTGTCTACATCATGATCACCACCTCTGCGGCAGACACGACCATGACCGATGCGGAGCTGTCGTCCATTGGCAATGTCGTTTCCCGCCTGCCGGTCTTTCAGGGGTTCGACAAGGAGCGCCTGCCGAAACTCGCCAGCGATTGCTATGCGCTTTTGGCGGATGAGGACGGACTGGAAAAAATCCTCGATCTCGCGCATGACGCATTGCCGGAACGCCTCTACGATACGGCCTATGCGCTCGCTGTCGAAGTGGCCGCCGCCGATCTGCATGTCGAACAGGAAGAGCTTGAATTCCTCCAGATGCTGCGTGACCGCTGGACGCTGGATGAACTGACCGTTGCCGCCATTGAGCGCAGCGCCCGCGTGCGGTTTCGCAAGCTCGATCCTGCTGTCTAGAACAGCTTCCCTGCGTTCTGGTATTCAAAACGGGCGGAAAATCCGCCCGTTTCTATTTGTTCGGGAAAATCAGCACACGACCGGGAGCAGTCGTGCCTTGCGCCTTTCCAGAGCGACACGCATGATGCGCGCAGCTTCTGCGAATGTAGGCGTTTCCTTCCAGTGTTCGGCATGAATGATTCCGGTCGGAACGATATCTTTCAGTGCTTCCAGCGTGTGGCGCGGCACCATGTCAGTGCAGTTCCACAGGCGGCGGAAAACGACGCTGATCCGTGTCACCTTGCCGTTGACCTGAACGGACGGCTCGGTCGTTTCGAGCGTCCAATCCTCGTAGGCATCGACTGCATCCTGAAATGCATGATGCAGATAGATCGGTGCGTGACCGTCATGAAGCGGGGGCAGCAAACTGGACATTTCTGTTTCCTCTCTTCTAATGTGGTTCAGTTTTAGAGCGCATCCCGAAAAGTGTGAGAGGTTTTCGGAACAAGATACGCGGTAAAACAGCAATCAGGGACATTTGTCGCCGGATGGAATGGACCGGCAGCGTACAAATGCATTTCGAACAAGAGCCTGAATTGCTCTTCATCGGTCCATGTGTGCCGTGCAGAAATTGAAACTCACGAAATACGACAACACATAATTAACCATGATCTACGGAGGACCCCCTGTTTGACAAGAGGGGATTTTCTTTAATTTAGCTTTTGTCGGAAAAATAATTCAAACGCATAGGTTGAATTACTGCAATAACAAGCTAGCCAGTCTTTGAAATATTATATTTACTTGATCGTTACAAATGCCGGAAAGCCAAGTGTTTTTCGGCATTTATTGTCACCGTAACAGATTTTGATCCTGTCATTTGCGGGTGACTGGTATAGAAATGCGAACAACTGACATAAATTGCGGGGCACGAGATATGGCGCAACTGGTTCTGTCGCGTAGGGCTTTTCTGGCGGGATCGACCGCCTTGGCTGCTGTCGCCGTCTGGCCGCGAGGGTCGAAAGCGGCAGGTCAAGCGCAGAAAGGCGGGCGGCTGGTCGTGGCCGCCGATTCAGAGCCGCGCAATCTCAATCCGGCCATCGTCGCATCCAACGGTGTTTTCTTCGTCGCAAGCAAGGTGATCGAACCGCTGGCGGAAGCCTCCTTCGAGGGTGAAAACGGTCTCGCGCCGCGGCTTGCCACGGGCTGGGAAGGCTCCGCCGATGGGCTGACCGCGACGTTCCGTCTGCGCGATGGCGTCAAATGGCATGACGGCAAGCCGTTTACATCGGCGGATGTGGCCTTTTCGGCGATGGAAGTCTGGAAACCGCTGCAAAACCTTGGCCGCGTTGTGTTCAAGGCGCTGGAAAAGGTGGAAACGCCAGACGAGCTTACCGCCATCTTCCATTTTTCTGAGCCGACGCCCTTCCAGCTTATTCGCAATGCCTTGCCGGCGCTGACCGCAGTGCTGCCGAAGCACGTCTTTGCGGGCACTGACATCATGGCCAATCCGGCCAATGAAAAGCTCGTCGGCACCGGCCCGTTCAAATATGCCGAACACAAGACCGGCGAATATTATCGGCTGGCGCGCAATGACGATTATTGGGGAGAGGGCGAGCCTTATCTGGACGAGATCGTCTATCGCGTGCTGCCGGATCGGGCGGCAGCGGCTGGCGCGCTGGAGGCGGAAGAAATCGACTTGGCCGCCTTTTCTGCCGTGCCGCTCGCCGATCTGGACCGCATCTCGAAAGTTCCGGGCCTGACGGTCATCTCCAAGGGCTATGAAGCGCTGACTTATCAGCTCGTTGTCGAGATCAACCATCGTCGCAAGGAACTGGCAGACCGGAAGGTTCGACAGGCGATTGCCCATGCCATCGACCGCGATTTCGTGGTGAAGACGATTTTCCTCGGCTATGCCAAGTCCTCGACCGGTCCCGTGCCGCGCTATGACAGCCAGTTCTATACCGATGACGTGCCGTCCTATCCGTTCGATGTCGCGAAGGCGAATGCGCTGCTGGACGAGGCCGGTTACAAGCGGGGCAAGGACGGCACGCGCTTCACGCTCAGGCTTTTGCCCGCGCCTTATTTCAACGAAACGAAGCAGTTCGGCGATTATCTGCGGCAGGCGCTTGCCGCCATCGGCATCGATGCGCGCATCGTCAACAATGACTCCGCCGCGCATCAGAAGGCGGTTTATACCGACCATGATTTCGATCTGGCCATCGCGCCCACGGTCTATCGCGGCGATCCGGCCATATCGACGACAATTCTGGTGGAAAGCGGCATACCGGCAGGCGTGCCGTTCTCCAATCAGGGTGGCTATGCCAATGGGGAACTGGACGCGCTGATCGCCAATGCGGCGCGCGAGATCGATGAGAAAAAGCGCACGGCGCTCTATCATCAGTTCCAGCAGATGGTGGAGGCGGATTTGCCGCTCATCAATGTCGCGGAATGGGGTTTCATCACGGTTGCCAGCGACCGGGTGAAGAATGTTTCCAACAATCCGCGCTGGGCTGTTTCCAATTGGGCGGATACCTGGCTGGAACAGTGACGAACCTCCCGGATTGATTGTATCCTGCCATTGTGAAACAGATTCTGGCCCTTTTCCGCAAACGATTGGTCGGCAGCATCATCGTGCTGCTGATTGTCATTGTCGGCTGCTTTTTCATGTTGGAAAGCGCGCCCGGCGATGCCGTTGACGCCTATGCCGTGACATTCGGCGGCGATGCGGCGACGATTGCAGAAATGCGGGCGCGCTGGGGGCTGGAACAGTCGGTCTGGCACCGGCTCGGGGCCTATCTGGCCGCGCTTACGCAGGGTAATCTCGGCTGGTCCGTCAGTTTCAACCGGCCCATTCTGGTCGTCATTCTGGAACGCCTGCCCAACACACTGCTTCTAATGGGGGCGGCGACAGCCTTGTCTTTTGCCGTGGGCTCGCTTCTGGGCATCGTTGCCGGTGCCAAACCCGGAAGCTTTCGCGACCGGTTCCTTTCCGTGGCATCGCTCGTCCTTTATGCGATCCCCGGTTTCTGGCTGGCGCTTGTGCTGGTCATCCTGGTTTCGATCCGGCTGCGCTGGCTGCCGTCGAGCGGCATCGAAACAATCGCCTCCGGCAAGCATGGGCTGGCGCGGGCTGGCGACATTGCCGTTCATCTGGTGCTGCCGGTTGTCTCGCTGGCGGTGATCTATCTGACGCTTTATCTGCGGGTGATGCGTGCCGCCATGGCTGATATCTGGCGTATGGATTTCGTGCGCGCCTTGCGGGCGAGGGGCATTTCGCATGCGCGCATTGTCCTGCGCCACGTCGCGCGCAACGCACTTCTGCCAGTCGTCACCGTGCTGGGCTTGCAGGCGGCGTCCATGCTTGGCGGCAGCGTGGTGATCGAAAGCGTCTTCGCAGTGCCGGGTCTGGGGCGGTTGGCGCAGGAGGCCGTCGCAAGCCGCGACACGCCGCTTCTGCTCGGCGTCATTCTGGTCAGCGCCGTCATGGTGATCGTGGTCAATTTCCTGATTGATCTGATCTATCTCTGGCTCGATCCGCGTATCGCGACCGGAGGCGGCGGGGCATGAGTCACTCGAAACGTTATTTCAGAACGGGTGAAGGTATAACGGGCACAATCCTGCTGGCCCTGCTTGTGCTTGCAGCACTTATGGCACCCCTCCTCTTTCCCGGCGATCCATTAAGCATTGTCTCAGCACCGCTGCTGCAACCTTTTGAAAATATGGACTTTATCTTCGGAACAGACCGGCTTGGACGCGATGTTCTGGCCGGGATTTTCTATGGTGCGCGCACCTCGCTTCTCGTCGGGCTGGCTGCGGCCTTGGCTTCGATCATCCTTGGCAGCATCGTCGGAACGCTGGCCGGTTTTGCGGGCGGTATCGTCGATGAAGTGCTGATGCGCATCACCGAAGCCTTCCAGACTGTTCCGGGCTTCCTGCTGGCGCTGGCTCTGGTCAGCATTGCCGGGCCGTCGCTGCCGGTGCTGATCGCTGCGATTGCGCTTTCAAGCTGGACGCAGGCGGCGCGCCTCACACGCGGGCAGGTGCTTTCCATCCGCGAAAGCGATTATGTGGCCTCCGCCCGCGTCATCGGCATGCATCCGATGGAAATCGCTTTCCGCCAGATATTGCCCAATGCCCTGCCGCCGGTGCTGGCGCTGGCGCCCGTCATCGTCGCTTCTGCCATATTGATTGAAGCGGCTTTGTCCTTTCTGGGCCTCAGCGATCCCAACCGCGTGAGCTGGGGCGGCATGATCGCCGAAGGGCGCACGGTCCTGCGGTCCGCGCCTTGGCTTTCAATTTTGCCGGGGCTGGCGCTGGCAACGACTGTTGTCGGCGTCTATCTGGCGGGCGAAGGGCTGACGAATAGTCTGTCGCGGCGCGAGGTGCGGTCGTGAGCAGCCTTATCCACGTTGAAAAACTCTCCGTATCGTACGGCAGCGAACCTGCGCTGGAGAACATAAATCTCGATATAGGGCAGGGCGAAACGCTGGCGATCATTGGCGAAAGTGGTTCGGGCAAAAGCACGCTGGCGCTGGCCTTGGCATCGCTCCTGCCGGGCAATGCACGCATGTCCGGTCAGCTGGATTGGGCGGATGGCAGGCCGCGACCGGGGCGCGACATAGGCTTCGTGTTTCAGGACCCGGCATCAAGCTTCGATCCGCTGATGACGGTCGGCGCGCAGCTTGTCGAGACCATCCGCGCCCATGCGAAAATCGACAGGCTGGCGGCAAAAGCCAAAGCAATAAGCCTTTTGCAGCGGGTCCATATTCCGCAACCGGAGGCAAGCTTCGCACGCTATCCGCATCAGTTTTCCGGCGGGCAGAAACAGCGCATCGCGATTGCGCTCGCCATTGCCGCCAGCCCGCGCCTGCTGATCGCGGACGAGCCGACGAGCGCGCTTGACACCATCGTGCAGAAGGAGATCGTCTCGCTCCTGCGCGAACTGGTGCGTGCAGACGGAATGACGCTGATCTTCATCACCCACGATATCGCTTTGGCGTCGGGGCTGGCCGACCGCATCGCTGTTTTCCGTCAGGGAAAGCTGGTGGAGTTCGGCCCGGCACGAAATATCGTCTCGAACCCGCAAACGGAATATACAAAAGCGCTTATCGCCGCCGTGCCGGTGCTGGAGGCGGCCCATGGCTGAACCGCTTCTGAAAGCCGACGATCTCATCATGCGCTATGGTGACGCCCGCGCACTGGATGGCGTCAGCCTCGCGATTGAGCGAGGCGAAACGCTGGCGTTGGTCGGTCCGTCCGGCAGCGGCAAGTCCACGCTGGCCCGTGCACTTTTGCGGCTTCACCCGCTTCAAAGCGGCGCAATCCGCTTTGAAGGCGGCGACTGGCTGGCGCTCAACGGTGCCGAACTTCGCAAAGCACGGGCGCGCATGCAAATGGTGTTTCAGGATCCGCTTTCAGCCTTCAATCCGCGTGCGAGCGTTCATGATCTCCTGAGCGAGCCGCTGCGCATTCACAAGCTCAAGCGCGACATTGCCAGCCTTCTGCAGACGGTTGGCCTCGATCCGGCGCTGGCGCGGCGCGGCGTTCATGAGATTTCCGGCGGGCAGCGCCAGCGTGTGGCGATTGCACGCGCGCTTGCGACCAAGCCGTCGCTGGTCGTGCTGGACGAAGCGGTTTCGGCGCTCGATGTCACCGTGCGTGGCGCCATTCTCAACCTGTTGCGGGACATACAGAAAGCCGAGCGGACGGCCTATCTCTTCATCACGCACGATCTGGCGGTTGCGGCACAAATGGCGGACCGTATCGCGGTGATGGAGCGGGGGCAGATTGTCGAATGCCGCCCGACGCAGGAGCTGCTGGCGGCACCGCAAGCGCCTGTCACAAAGGCGCTGATCGAAGCGGTGCCGCGTCTGTTTATTTAAGCCTTGCCCAGTTCCACCGAACGCTTGCGGGCAGCTTCCACGGCTTCCGCAACCAGCTTCTTGAGGCGGTCGCCGCCCATCAGCACGTCAAGCGCCGCCGCCGTGGTGCCATTCGGGCTTGTCACCTGTTCGCGCAATTTTGACGGCGAGTCCGTGCTGGCATCGGCCAGAGCGCCAGCGCCCATCACCGTCTGCATGGCAAGCAGTGCCGCCGTTTCACGCGGCAGGCCAGCGGTCACACCGGCCTCGGTCAGCGCCTCGATGAAGTGGAACACATAGGCCGGGCCGGAACCTGAAACGGCGGTCACTGCATCCATCAGCGCTTCATCGTTCACGCTTGCGACCTTGCCGGATGTTTCAAGCAGGCGGGCGACGAAAGCTTCGTCTTCGTCGCTCACATTGGCGTTCTTGTAGGTGACGAGCATTCCCTTGCCGATGGCGGCGGGCGTGTTGGGCATGCAGCGCAGCACGGCTGCGTCCTGACCGAGTTGGCTTTCAAAAAGCGCGACCGGAATACCTGCTGCGACGCTGACGAAAGTGGCGGCGGGTGCAAAACGCTTATAGGCAGGCAGAACCTGTGCCATGACCTGCGGCTTGACGGCCACGAGAACCATGCGCGGCTTCAGATCGCCGGGAAGGGCGTCAGCATCGGCAAAGGCATGAACGCCAGCGCCAGCAGCGCGATCGCGAAGCGCTTCCGTCGGCTCCACGACGTAAACGTCCTTCGCCTTGAGGATACCGCCATCGAGCCAGCCCTTGAGCATGGCGAAGCCCATATTGCCGCAACCAACCAGAATTACCGTGTCATGCATAGTGATCGTTCCACCCTTGGAGTTCGTTGGGGCATGGTATAGCGCCGCCTCGCCGGACTGCGCAAGCATATGCGGCCTATCCACGTGTTTCTGAGGTTAAATCATTGATCCATCAGCCTATATCGCGCAGTATGAACCGGAATTGATTGGATTTTCGGAGGGGAAGAATGGACGCGGCTTTGACAACGGGCGTGCCGCCAGCCGAAGCTTTCGGGCATGTCCGTATCATTATCGGCATGATCCTGGGCCTGTGCGTTTCTCGCCTTCTGACGGGGTTGGCGCGGTTCATCCAGCATCCCGGCAAGCAGAGGATTTATCCGGTCCATCTGGCATGGGTGGGTTTCATCCTGCTCTCGGTCATCCATTTCTGGTGGTTCGAGTTCGGCTTGCGAACCATTCAGCTCTGGACCTTCGAGAAATATCTCTTTGTGATCTTCTATGCCGGTCTCTATTTCCTGCTCTGCACGCTGCTTTTTCCCGACAGCATGGAGGAATATACCGGCTACCGCGATTACTTCATTTCCCGGCGCAAGTGGTTCTTCGGCATTCTGGCACTGGTCTATGTGGCGGACTTCATCGATACACTGTTGAAAGGCGCCGATCACTACCGGGTCTACGGGATCGAATATCCCATTCAGGTTGCCTGCTTCATCCTGTTCAGCCTGATCGCCGTGTTATGGGGCAACAGGCGCTATCATGCGGTTTTTGCGGCCGTTGCGCTGGTTTACCAGATCACTTTCACCCTGCGCCACTTCGCGACCTTGAGTTAGAGCATTTTGGAGCCAAAAGTGTGAAACGTCTACGCGGGGAAATCAGTTCATTGGACTGATTTCTTATCCCGCTTCGATGCGTTGGATAATGCGATAAAACAAATGGATAGAACGGCTCTGTTTTAACCGGAACCGCTTTACGACCGTCGCTCTGCATTGCGCCGGGTTTCGGCATCCACGATGTCGCGGAACTGGCGCAACAACGGATGGCGGGCGGTCTGCCTGACGCCATAGCCAAGATTGAAAGCATAGTCGAAATCCGGCGGATTGAGCCCGATATTGTGCTGCAGCATGGTTTCAAGCTTGTCGAAGCCCTTGGCGAATATCGCTTCCGGTGAGTTGCCTTCGTTATAGTCCGCCCAAAGCTCCATGATTTCGTTACGCAGATCATCCGGCAGCGGCGCACACAGGGTCAGGAGATCGGCTCTTTCGCGCGCGGCGCGTCCGTCATCGGCAGATTGATGGATGGCAGGTACATCGCCGGAAATCGCCTCGCCCAGATCATGGACAATACACATCTTGATGAGTTTCAGCCGATCGCAATCGCCGAGTTCCCGGTCGAACAGCGATACCAGCAGGCAAAGCCGCCAGCTATGTTCGGCCGTACTTTCCGGTCGGCCCTGGGAGGTGTGACCGGAACGTAATGTGCTTTTCAGCCGTTCTGCATTCTGGATAAATCGGATGATGCCATTCAGCCGGTCTGGATCGATGGCGTATTCCGTTTCGGCGCTCATACTGGCCTCCTGATTTATCTACATGAATCAACACATATAATTGCAATTTTAACGGTTTATTTGCCATAATGAATATTAATCTGGATCAATAGCCACGGTGCAAGCGGGACGGAACGATGGTGGAGAGGGACAGAAAGGCGAGACGTGCGGCTGCCCGCCCGCTGCTGGCCTATGCGCCGGAATTTCTTGAGCCGGTTTCCTCGTCCCGCGTTTTCCAGAACGATGAAGAGCGCGAACACCAAAGGCGCCGCGAGGAACTGCTTCGCCGCAAGCAGGAATTGCTGGATGCCGGGCATGATGGCTCGATTGATCGGAAGGCCGATATGCAAGGCCGCATGTATGCCGTGCGTGAGGCATTGCAGGCCAATCTCGACAGCGCGGCGGCGAGAGCGCAATCTGCGCCGGAAGCTTCCGCGAAGCCTGAAAGCGAGCCGGTGAAATTACCGCGCCGCAGGCGGCGCTGGGGGCTTCTGGCAGGCTTTACGCTCTTGGGCGGAATCATTGCAACGACATATGCCTTTCTCGTGCCGCCCCAATATGCGGCGACGGCTTCCATGCAGGTTTTCCCGCCGGAGCGGCGCAGTGAAATTGCCTCGAATGTTGTTCTGGAACGTGCCGCGCAGATGGCGCGCATAACGCGCGCGGAGGATCTGGGCCGGCCTTCCTTTCAGGAGGAATTGCGCGTTCGTCTGAACAGGTTGCTGCCTGAGGATTTGCAAACGCCAGCGTCAAAACCGTCCGGTGTCGATTTGCTGCGCCAGCGTCTTGATTTCACACAGGCGCTCGACAGCGGCACGGTGAATGTCGAGGCCACGGCAGACAGGCCGGAAACGGCGGCGCTTCTGGCCAATGCGGTTGCGCAGGCGTTTCGCGATCATCTGCAAGGCGGCGCTCCGTTGAACGCGGCTGAAGGCGATCTTCCGGCGCGCCTGCAAAGTCTGGAGGCGGATGCCGAAGCGGCGCGACAGGCGGCAACTGCCTTTCGTGTCAGCCGCGATTTTGGCGGTGACGACAACAAGGCAGCGCTTCAACGCGAGTTCGCCTACAGCAAGGCCGAGACGGAACGGATCGCCGCGGAGGCCAACAGCCTGAATGGAGCCAACGCGGGAAGTCTTGTCCGCGAAGGCGTGCCGGAAAGCATGCGTTCCGGGCCACTCGGCGCGCTGGTGGAGCGTTATCGCGCCGCAGGGCAGGGGGCCGAAACAAAGCAGATTGAGGCGGAGATCGATAAGGAGATTTCCAGCCAGCGCAGCCGCTTGCAGGCCGATCTTAAGAATGCAGTCGAACGCGAACAGAAAGCCGCCGCCGTCATTGCCGGTTTCGGCTCGGCGCCCGCAACGGATGAAGACAAGGCCCGCCTGCAAATGCTTGAGCGCGATGCCGCGACAAAGCAGGCGCTGTTTGAAGATTTGCAGATGCGCGCGGCGCGGGGTGAACCTGCCTCGACCGGCTCGGCGGCGACAGTGCGGATTGTTGCGCCTGCCATTGCTGAACCGAACCCGCGCAGTCTCCCGCCGCAATGGATTATCGCTGTTGGATTTGGGGGCGGCTTCCTGCTTGGCCTCCTTTCCATGGCGCTGGCCGGTCGCGAGCCCCGGTCGTCGTCAAAGACGGAAGCCGAGCCGGAAGACGTTCTTGAAACCTATGGCGAGACCCGTCTTGCCGCCGTGATCCGCGAAGCCAATGCGCGCTGGGAAGCCGAGAATGAAGGCGCCAGCCGACCGCGGGAAAATTCGGCCATCGGTCGCGCCATTGATGAGGTGCGTTCGTCCCGCGCCTCGCGGCTCTGACATCTGAAATTTCATAAAATCCTGCCATAAAATCCTGCATTGTCGCGCATTCGCCGATTGTCATCGGGCGTCATGACGCTTATGGGCATGTGTGCGGAAAATATGTCGTGTATCTCCCAGACAATCACGAAAGAACGGAGCGCTCGCTATGGCCCAATTGATTGATGGCAAGAAGCTCGCCGAGGATGTGGTTTCCACGGTGAAGACCGAAACCGAAAAGCTCGTGGCCGCAACCGGCATTGTGCCCGGCATTGCAGTGGTGATTGTCGGCGAAGACCCGGCAAGCCAGGTCTATGTCGCTTCCAAGAGCCGCAAGGCCAAGGAATGCGGCTTTCACTCCGTTCAGCATGATCTGCCGGAAACGGCATCGGAGCGGGAACTTCTCGACCTGATCGAGGGCCTGAACAACGATCCCGCCATCCACGGCATTCTGGTGCAGTTGCCGCTGCCCAAGCACATTGATGCAGGCCGGGTGATCCAGACCATTTCTCCCGACAAGGATGTCGACGGCTTCCATTTCATCAATGTCGGAAAGCTTGGCACCGGCGAGGTTGAAACGGCTTTCGTTCCCTGCACGCCAGCAGGCGCGATGATCATGATCGAGCGCGTCCATGGCCGCGATCTTTCCGGGCTGAATGCCGTGGTGATCGGGCGTTCCAACATTGTCGGCAAGCCGATGTTCAATCTTCTGCTCGCCGCCAACGCAACAGTGACGGTTGCGCACAGCCGCACGAAGGACCTGCCCGCAATTGCCCGCACGGCTGACATTCTGGTGGCAGCGGTCGGGCGTCCGCAAATGGTCAAGGGCGATTGGGTCAAGCCGGGCGCAACGGTAATCGATGTCGGCATCAATCGCATTCCGGCGCCGGAACGGGGCGAAGGCAAGACGCGGCTGGTTGGCGATGTCGATTTCGCGGAAGCCGAAAAGGTCGCCGGAGCGATAACGCCGGTTCCAGGCGGCGTCGGTCCGATGACCATTGCCATGCTGATGGCAAACACGCTCACCTCGGCTTGCCGCACTGCTGGCGTGAAAAAGCCAGTTTTTTGACACAATTGAGCTGCGCTTTTTGCGCAGTTTCATTCCGTTTTTGATGGTTTAAAGGGCAAAACAGTGTGAATCACTGTTTTGCCTTAATTTTATTCGGGCGTTTTCAGAACACCGAAGCGCCTTCGTCGGCCCGCCCGGCGATCTGGCGGAAGGCGCGGAACAATTCGCGTCCCATGCCATGTTCATTGCCGGAAAGATCGGGTCGGTCCTCGCCGCGATCGTTCAGCAGGGCGATATTGGCCAAAACCTCCAGCGTACCATTGACGGCATCGAGGCGGATAACATCGCCATCGCGGATTTTCCCGATGACACCGCCATCGAGCGCTTCCGGCGTGACATGGATGGCGGAAGGCACCTTGCCAGATGCCCCCGACAGACGGCCGTCAGTGACAAGGGCAACGCGCTGGCCGCGATCCTGCAAGATGCCGAGGACGGTCATCAGCTTGTGCAGTTCCGGCATGCCATTGGCTTTCGGACCCTGATAGCGGACCACGGCGATGAAATCGCCGGTCAGCTCGCCAGCCTTGAACGCGGCCTGCATTTCCGCCTGATCGTTGAACACCTTGGCGGGTGCTTCAATGACCTGACGCTCCGGCTTCACGGCGGAAACCTTGATGATCGCATTGCCGATATTGCCGGTCAGAACCTTGATGCCGCCGGTCGGCTGGAACGGCGTATGAATCTTGGCCAGAACCTTGTCGTCGCCGCTTTTTTCCGGCACCGGCTCGCGCACGACATTGCCGTCGGCGCCAAGCTTCGGTTCGATGGCATAAGGCCGCAAGCCTTCGCCCCATACAGTGCGCACATCCTCATGCAGAATGCCGCCATCGAGAAGCTCGCGGATCAGGAAACCCATGCCGCCAGCGGCATGAAAATGGTTCACATCGGCAAGGCCGTTCGGATAGACACGCGCCAGAAGCGGCACCACATCCGAAATCTCCGAAATATCGTGCCATGTCAGCTTGATACCGGCGGCAGCCGCCATGGCGATCAGATGAATGGTATGGTTGGTCGAGCCGCCGGTCGCATTGAGACCGATGACGCCATTGACGAAGGAGCGCTCGTCCAGCATTTCGCCGACCGGCGTATATTCATTGCCGCAGGCGGTGATGGCCAGCGCGCGCTTGGCGGCCTCGCGGGTCAGGGCATCGCGCAGCGGCGTGCCCGGATTGATGAAGGATGCGCCCGGCAGATGCAGGCCCATGATTTCCATCAGCATCTGGTTGGAATTGGCCGTGCCGTAGAAAGTGCAGGTGCCGGGACCGTGATAGGACTTCGATTCTGATTCCAGCAGTTCGGCGCGCCCGACCTTGCCTTCCGCATAAAGCTGGCGGGTCTTGGCTTTCTCGTCGTTCGGCAGGCCGCTGGTCATCGGCCCGGCAGGTACGAAGACGGCGGGCAGGTGGCCGAAGGTCAAGGCACCGATGATAAGGCCCGGAACAATCTTGTCGCAGACGCCGAGATAGACGGCGGCATCGAACATATCGTGCGACAGGCCGACAGCGGTCGCCATCGCGATGACTTCGCGGGAGAACAGCGACAGTTCCATGCCGGCAAAACCTTGCGTCACGCCATCGCACATGGCGGGCACGCCGCCTGCAACCTGCGCCACGCCGCCCGCTTCGCGCGCCGCTTGCTTGATGAGCTGCGGAAAGGTTTCGAATGGCTGATGCGCCGACAGCATGTCATTATAGGCGGTGATGATGCCGAGATTTGGAATCTCGTCGCCGATCAGCGCTGCCTTGTCATGCGGTCCGCAGGCGGCAAAGCCATGGGCGAGATTGGCGCAGGCCAGAACCGTGCGGTTCGGCTTTTTCAAGGCAGCCTCACGCACGCGGCCAAGATAGGCCTCTCTGGTCGGCTTGGAGCGTTCGCGAATGCGCGCGGTGATTTCCTGTATGCGTTTATGTGCGGACTGCATGGGCATGGGTATCACCTGTGCCAATCTGGCCTGTTGGAAATGCTCTATCTCTTTGTTTTTACGCGCATCTTGTCCGAAATCGTTTCACGTTTTTCGGGATACGATTCAGCTTGTCCAGTAAAGCTGGACGGGGGTGCGGGCATGATGGAAGACAGCCCGTACCGGCATTTCATTCTCGTCGTCGCCGGAAAGCGCCTTTTCCAGCGTTGCCTGCTTGGCAGCGCCTTCGATGTGCAGCACCAGCATGTCGGCTTCCGCGATGAGCGGCAGGGTCAGCGTCAGGCGCTTTTCACCGGCGCTCTCGGCATGGATCGGCAGCACGAGCGCGCGCGTTGCCGGATCGATCGCCTGATCGAGCCGGTCGGCATCGGGAAAGAAGGATGCGGTATGACCGTCATTGCCCATGCCAAGCACCACCACATCAAAAGGCTGGCGCAGCGCATCGATGCGGCTGGCGGCGGCAAGCGCTGCCGTTTCAACCGTCGCCGCCGGATTGTAGAGGCCGACAAACCGGGCCACACCTGCATGGTCGCGCAAAAGATGCTCGCGCACCAGCTTTTCGTTGGAGCGCTCGTTTTCAGCGGGCACGAAACGCTCGTCCACGAGGGTGATCGTGACGAGGTTCCAGTCGATCATCTTGCGGGAAAGCACCTCGAACAGCTTGAGCGGCGTGGTGCCGCCGGAGACGGCGAGCGTTGCCTGTCCCCGTTCAGCGATGGCGGCATTCAGCTTGTTCGCAATGGCTTCGGAGAGCGCTTGCGCCAGTTCTGTTCCGCTGGTGAAATCGTGCCGTTCGATGCTCATTCCATTCCCTTCCAAGACAGAAATCAGAGGCTCTCGTGCCATGTGCGCCCGTCACGCTCGATAAGCGCGATGGAGGACGAGGGACCCCATGTTCCTGCTGTGTAGCCCTGAACGGGCTGGCTGTTCAAATCCCATCCCTGAAGGATCGGATCGACCCAGCGCCATGCGGCTTCCACTTCGTCGCGGCGCATGAACAGGGTCTGGTTGCCGCGAACCACATCCATGATGAGGCGTTCATAGGCATCCGGATTGCGTTCGCTGAAGGATTCGGCAAAGCTCATGTCCAGCGGCACGTGGCGCAGGCGCATGCCCCCCGGACCCGGGTCCTTGATCATCAGCCACTGCTTCACGCCTTCATCCGGCTGGAGGCGGATGACAAGCTGATTGGCTATCACCTTGCCAGCGCTTTCACCGAAGATGGAATGCGGGATCGGCTTGAAGGTGACGACGATTTCCGAAACGCGCGTGGCAAGCCGCTTGCCGGTGCGCAGATAGAACGGCACGCCCGCCCAGCGCCAGTTGGCGATTTCGGCCTTCAGCGCCACGAAGGTTTCGGTATTGCTGGTGTCGCTTTCCAGATCTTCCAGATAGCCGCGCACCGGACCGCCTGCCGAAGCTCCGGCGCGATACTGGCCCCGCACCGTCACGTCCTCGACATTGAGATTGGTGATTGGCTTCAAGGAGCGCAGAACCTTGACCTTTTCGTCATGGACGGCGTCGGCTTCAATCGATGCAGGCGGCTCCATCGCAACGAGGCAGAGAAGCTGGAGAATATGGTTCTGCACCATATCGCGCAGCGCGCCCGCCTTGTCGTAATAGCCTGCGCGCCCTTCCAGGCCGACGGCTTCGGCGACGGTGATCTGCACATGGTCGATATGGGCGGAGTTCCACAGCGGCTCATAAAGCGCATTGGCAAAGCGCAGCGCCATCAGGTTCTGCACGGTTTCCTTGCCCAGATAATGGTCGATGCGGAAAATCTGGTCCTCGCGGAAAACGCTGCCCAGCGTATCGTTGAGCGCCATGGCGGATTCCAGATCGCGGCCAATCGGCTTTTCCACGATGATGCGCGTGTCGCGGGTGATGAGGCCATGCGCTTTCAGGCGCGTGGCGATGTCGCCGAAAAGCGTCGGGCTGACGGCGAGATAGAAGGCGCGAATCTTTTCCGGCTTCTTGCCGATCAGGGTCTTGAGCGTATCCCAGCCTTCTTCGGACTTGGCATCGACCGCCACATAGCTGAGGCGGGCAAGAAAGCTGTCGACTTCCTTCTCGTCGACTTCCTCGGCCTTCACATGCTCATGGATGGCATTGCGTGCGAACTGTCGGTATTCGTCATCCGTCATGGCGCTGCGCGATGCGCCGATGATGCGTGTCGGGTCGGTGAGCTGGCCTGCACGCTGACGCTGATACAGCGCCGGGATGAGCTTGCGCTCGGCAAGATCGCCGGAACCGCCGAACACGATGCAGTCGAAGGGCTCTACCGGAATTGTCTGGCTGGTCATCTATCGCTCTCTCTTCTTGCGCAAATCAGTCTGCCTGTGAGCAGCATGCGATTTTCACGCTGCCCTTGTCTATTATCTAATCGATTTAAATTCAACAGTCGCAATGCCGCATTCCCGCGAAATTGAACGCGCCCTGCGATAATTGACGGATTAACGGCTTGTGCACACATGACATGTTCATCTTAAGGCCATATTGGAACAAACAATCTGGATTCAAGTGATTTGGCCAAGTTGGACGGTATCTTGGTTATGCCAAAGGAGAATGACATGAAGAGGCTGCAAGACAAGGTCGCGATCATCACCGGCGCCGGTTCGGGCTTCGGTTCAGGCATGGCGCGCCGGTTTGCGGCCGAAGGCGCCAAGGTCGTTCTCGCAGATGTGAATGTGAAGCGCGTCGAGGACGAGCTTGCCGATATCGGCAGGAACGGCCTTTCCGTGCAGGCCGATGTTTCGCGCAAGGACGACATGGAGCGCGTGGCGCGCACGGCCTTCGAGGCGTTCGGCCGCATCGACATCATGGTCAACAATGCCGGTTTCACGCATCGCAACATGCCGCTGACGGAAGTGACGGAGGACAGTTTCGATCTGATCGCCGCCGTGAATATGAAGGCGCTTTATTATTCCAGCCAGATCGTTGTGCCGATCATGGAGCATCAGGGCGGCGGCGTCATCATCAATACGGCTTCGGCAACCGCACTGCGTCCGCGCAAGGGGCTTGTCTGGTATAGCGCCTCCAAGGGATGGATCATCAGCGCGACCAAGGCGATGGCGCTGGAACTGGCGGAGAAGAATATCCGCGTCAACTGCATTTGCCCCGCCGAAAGCGACGGCGAGGCATTGAAGCTGTTTCTGGAAGAGGACACGCCGGAAGCCCGCGCAGCGCTGAAACGCACCATTCCGCTCGACCGTTTTTCGACGCCGGAGGATGTGGCGGAAGCCGCGCTCTGGCTGGCCTCCGACGCCGCCTCCATGGTGACGGGGACGGCGCTTAATGTTGATGGCGGTTACTCTATCTAGGGTCAGGACCTGTTAATTTGGTGAAAATGGTGTGAGGCCATCCGTTTGGATACGAGGAGAAAAGGCGAAGGAAATGTGGTTCATTTTCGAGACTTTTCGACGAGATAGCCGGGCGGATGGACCACATCCTCTGGACACCGAAATGACTGGCGATCTGCTGCGTCGAACCGCTCGGCCGGGAGAACCACCCCGTCCTTCGCGGCTCTCCTGGCAGCTCTTGTCATTTCAGGTGCCATTTCCATCAAATTAATAGGTCCTGACCCTAGCCATCCGCTTCGGCCAGGAAGTCATCAAATATGGCTTCCAGCCGCCTGTGCCTCTCAGCGGCCATGCGCCTTCCGGTTTCCGTCCTGAAACCGGAGGCGAGGCCGAACAGCTTGGTGCGGAAATGGTCAAGCGCGAAGCGCTTGTCGTCCAGCGGACGGTTTTCGGCATGGGGGTCGCGCCAGTCGTAAAGCGCGCTGCCCATGCGGCCCGCAATGTAGAAACAGCGTGCCGCGCCAATGACGCCGATGGCATCCAACCGGTCGGCGTCCTGCAATATCTTCGCTTCCACCGTGACAGGTTCGATATTGGCCGAAAAACTGTGCGCCTCGATGGCGTGGGCGGCAAGGCCGGTGCGCGCCTCATCCCAGCCGAGGCTGCGTAGCAGTGCTGATGCCTTTTCCGCCGCCAGTCGCGAAGCGCGGTTTCTGTCAGGCGAGTTTTTCTCCACGCTCACGCAATCGTGCAACAGGGCGGCGGCGCACAGCACTTCTGCATCGCCGCCTTCGTGACGCTGGATTGCGGCTGCATTTTTCCAAACGCGGGCAAGGTGGGAAAGGTCATGCGATCCATCCTCGCCGTGTTCAAGCGCATAGGGCAAAAGCCTTTCCGCAAGCATTTCGAAAGGCGCGAAAATATGGGCTGTCATGCTGGTTCCGCCATGGTGTCGGGGGATTCGGACGATGACGGAAACTACGGGTTCTTGCGCAGGACGGTCCAGTTATAAACTGCGCCGAGCGCCATGATCAGGCATGTGCCGAGGAACACGGAGCGCATGCCGAAGTGGCCGCCGACGAAGCCGCCTGCAACTGGCCCGGCAACCTGTCCGATATATTGGGCCGAGACGGAAAGCCCAAGCACGCCGCCCGCTACGCGGTCGGGGACGTTGTGCCTTATGACGCTGCTGATGCAGGGCAGAAGCCCGCCCAGCGCCAGCCCCATCAGAAAGCGCAGGCCGATCAGTTGCCAGGCTTCCGTCACGAAAGCCTGCGGGATCAAAAGCAGCGCGGAAACCGCAAGCGCCCCGATGATGACGCGCGTATGGCCGATGCGGTCGGCAAGGCGGCCCAATCGCGAGGATGACAGGATGCTGCCGAGCGCTGCCGCAGCCATCACCACGCCGGAAATCAGCGTCACTTTCGTCTGGTCGTCCATCAACTGGATTACGTAGACGGTGATGATCGGCTCTATCGACATATTGGCGAAAAGCAGCAGCATGCCCGTCACCAGCATGGCGATGACCGGTTTCCTGTCAGGGATCGCTGCCCAGATGGATTCCGCCTTCTGTTCCTGCGTCGGCTTTGGCGGCTTGCGCTCTTCGCGAATGAGGAAAGTCGTGGCCAGAAAGGTGAGAAAGATCACGCCGCCCGCCAGCCAGAAGGTTGCGCGGATGCCGATCAGCGGCGGCAAGGCGCCGCCGAGCAGCGGGCCTGCCAGATTGCCCGCCATGATACCCGCCGAAAGTGCGCCCAGCGCCCAGCCGGTCTTGTCCTTCGGCGTCTGCGTGGCGACGAGGATCATCGATCCGGACGAGTAGCCGCCCGCAATGCCGACGAAGAGCCGCAGCGCCACCAGTTGCCACACGCTCGTCACCATGCCGATCAGCGACATGGCGATGGCCATGCCGAGGCTGGCGCGGATCAGCATCAGCTTGCGCCCGTAACGATCACCGAGCTTGCCCCACAGCGGCGCGACGAAGGCTGCTGCCAGAAAGGTCGCGCCATAGGCGATGCCGGACCACTGCACGATGGCCGCGTGGTCGGCGACACCAAGCTGCTCCACATAAAGCGGCAGGAAAGGCAGAAGCAGCGACATGGCAATGAGCGTCGTGAACGATCCGATGAGGCAGATCAAAAGGTTCTGCTTCCAGTAGCGTTCGTGGCTTTCCTGGACCGTTTCATTGCTTTGCTGGGTCGTTTCATTTCCGGCGGCGGCTTGGGCGGTACTCATGTCATGTCTCGCGGTTGCAATGTATGCCGTTTTGGGATACCAAATTGGTATGCATGAGTGCGCCTGTTGACGCCGCTTGTCAATCGGGGTGCAGATTTAAAACGGAGAATGGTCGCCAATGTCACAGATGAGGCAGGTTGAAACGCAGCTTCGCGACATGATCCTCGGGCTGGAACTGGGACCGGGCGAGCGTTTGACCGAGCGCTGGATCGAGGCGCAGTTTGCCGCCTCGCGCACGCCGATCCGGGCCGCGCTCCTGCGGCTGGAGGCGGAAGGGCTGATCTGCCGCGAAGGGCGCGGCTGGACGGTTTCGCCCATCAATCTTGGTGAAATCGAGCAGATTGGCGTCTACCGCGAGGCGCTGGAAATCGCCGCTTTGAAGCTCACCTGCGCGTTGGAAGACCGCAGCGGCGTGGAGCCTATTGCAGCCATGCTGGACAGTTGCGATGCCGACACCTCACGCGAGGAATGGCATCGTATCGGCATGGATTTTCATATCGAACTGGCGCGGCTTTCCGGCAATGAGTTTCTCAGCCGTGGCGTGCGCGACGCCATGCAGCGCCTCTCACGGGCGCGCTGGCTGGAGGTGCGCGACGAGGCGGCGCTTGCCCGCGCATGGGCGGAACACCGCGCCATTCTCGAGGCGGTGCGCGAAGGGGACGCCGACAAGGCGACGCGTCTGATGAGCGCTCATCTGGACGGTAGCCGCAGCCGTCTCGTCAGCAATCTGCACGAGGACCGGCGCGGCCTCAAGGCGCGGGGCTTTGCCGTCATCAGCGGCTGACACAGTCACCGCCATTCGGGCAGCTTATGGCCGTCCCGCGAATAATATTGTGTGCGCCCATCGCCTATACCGATATCGCGCAGGAGATATTCCGGCGAATGCTCGGTGATGACGATGTGGGTGCGCTTGCGTGAAAACAGGCGGGAGAACAGCGCGCTCCAGCCGCTGTCAGCCTCACGGCAGATAGTGGGTGCCGGGGCGGTGGCAGAATTGAGGTTCTTCATGGTCTTACCTGTCGGATGAAGCGGCTGTGGGAGGCAGCGGCCCGTTAATCTGTGCCCGTAGATATGCGCCCGAAAACCTTTGTTTTCCAATTGAACATCAATTAGTGTGCATAAGGAGGACTTATGTATCATGACCGCAGCGCTTCCCCCCTTATCGGCCATTCGCGTTTTTGAATCCGCCGCCCGCCATGCAAGTTTCACCCGCGCCGCGGCGGAACTGGGCATGACGCAGGCCGCAGTCAGCTATCAGATCAAGATATTGGAGGAGCGCGTCGGCGCGCCGCTTTTCCTGCGCAAGCCGCGACAAGTGGAATTGACCGAACTTGGCAAGCAGCTTGCGCCCGCGATTACGGAAGCATTCGAGACGATGCGCAATGCCTTCGCCAGCCTGCGTGAAGACGCGGAGGGCACGTTGTCGATCAGCGTTCTGGGCACATTTGCCGCGAACTGGCTGGCGCACCGGCTTGGCTCTTTCCAGATGCGGCATCCGTCGCTTGCGGTCCGGCTCGATACGTCCGACAGTGTGATCGATTTCGCGACAACCAATGTCGACATCGCGATCAGGAGCGGTTTCGGCAAATGGCCTGGTCTGGAAGCGCATCAGCTCATCAAGGCGAGTTTCACGCCCATGCTGAGCCCGGCCCTGGCCGCGACCATTGGCGGGGTAAAGGAGCCTGCCGACCTGTTGCGGCTCAAGATAATCGATGCGAGCGACCCGTGGTGGAAGATCTGGTTCAAGGCGGCGGGGATTGAAAACCCGCAATTGCAGGGCAACTTGCAGAACCGCCTGGGCGCCCAGCATATTGAAGGGCGGGCAACGGTTGCGGGGCAGGGCGTCGGCATCCTCACGCCCGCTTTCCATCAAATAGAAATCGCCACCGGGCAGCTTATCCAGCCCTTTGACATTCTTTGCGACGATGGCCGCGCCTATTGGCTGGTCTATCCCCGGTCCCGCCGCAACACGCCAAAGATTCGCGCATTCAGGGAATGGATATTGAGCGAACTCGACTGCGAATAGCGCTGAAGAAGCGCATTCGATTTTTCGGGCGCACTCATAATTTTTTCCGCCGCATGTCACATTGGGCAATTCTGTCTCGTCATGTCTGTCGAACCTCTTGAACCGAAAGGAACGATACGATGACCCTTCTGCTCAACCCGCTCAATGCCGCGCCTGCCACGATGAAATCCTGGCTGAACGCCTCGATGACCATTGCATCCAGCCTTGAGGCGAGCCTGATCGAGCTTGTCAAAATCCGCTCATCGCAAATCAATGCCTGCGCCAATTGCATCAATATGCATACGGTCGAGGCGCGTTCCCTCGGTGAGACCGAGCAGCGCATCTATCTGCTGTCGGCCTGGCGCGAAGCGCCGTGCTATTCTGAGCGTGAACGTGCGGCTCTGGGATGGGTGGATGCGCTGACCCGCCTGTCGCAAGGTCACGATCTGGAAGAAGCGCGCGCCGCCATGCGGGCACAGTTTACCGAGGAGGAGCAGGTGAACCTTACATTGATGATCAACATCATCAATGGATGGAACCGCATTGCGGTCGGCCTCGACCTCTGGTTCGACCCGGAAACCAAGCAGCCCGTAGCAAAGGCAGCCGCATGATGGCCGACATATCCCCGCAAGGCGATGCAGCCGAAAGCTTCGATCCGCTGCGCCCGAAACTGATCCGCGTTGCCTATCGCATGCTGGGTTCGGTCGCCGATGCGGAGGATATGGTGCAGGAAGCGTTCATCCGATGGATGAACGCCGACCGCAGCGCGGTGCGCGAGCCGGAAGCCTTTTTGCGCCGCGTTGTTACCCGCCTGTGCCTCGATTTTCTGAAATCCGGGCGCAACCAGCGCGAAACCTATTTCGGGCCATGGATTCCCGATCCGGTCGTTGAAGAGGAAGCGGATGACGACGTCACCCTGCCGCTCATGCTGGCGCTGGAGCGCCTGTCGCCGCTGGAACGCGCCGCATTCCTGCTGCACGATGTCTTCGGGCTGGATTTCGACGAGATAGCAAGGACCATCCAGCGGGATGCGGCCGCCTGCCGCCAGCTTGCGGCACGTGCGCGAAAACATGTGCGCGAGGAGCGTCCGCGCTTTCAGGTCGACAGGCAACGCGGGCTTGAGCTGGCGCAGGCTTTTTTCACGGCATCGCGCAGCGGCGACATGAAGCTGCTCGGCACCATGCTCGCCGCAGATGTGCACATGCATGCCGATGGCGGCGGCAAGCGCCCGGCCTTCCCGAAACCTGCTTTCGGCTTCAGCGAGGTGATGGAGATCCACGAGAAACTGGCGGGCTATTTCCGTGGCAACCAGTCGACGCTGCTGCGCATCGTTTTCATCAATGGCTTGCCCGGCTTCATCACGCGCGAAGCCGATGGAGAAATTCAGACGACTGCTCTCGATATGGAAGATGGCAAGATTGCCGGGATTTATGTCGTGCGTAATCCCGACAAGCTGAAGCATCTGCATTGAGCATAATCTGACCCGAGTGAAGCGAGAAACGATCAGGCTCAGCTTGAACAAAGACAGGTTGGAGTGCCGATCCGATGAATTGGATCGGCACTCCAGATTGCCGTGTCGGCGCGCAATCTTAAAGGCAAGCCGGAGCGTTTCGATCCTCAGCTTACCTTCTTGAGCGTGCTCGTATCCTTGTGATCGAAAGGCTTTCCATACACCTGCAAGTTGGTTGTTTGGCTGTATTTAAGTTTGTCTTTGGAGAAATCCATGTCTATGGAGAATTTCAAGGTATTGTCGTTCTCCAACATATAGTCAGATTCGGCAATTCCCTGATTTTTTGTTTCAAGTTTCATCACATCGCCAGCTTTTCCTTCAGCAACGATGCAAACGCCTCTTGGGATGCAAAAAGAATTGTATACTACATCATTCTTTTTGTCATAGATCATGTATCCCCTTTGATCATGAAACTTGGCGTTATCTCTTTTGCGAAATACTTCCTGTTTGTAATAAATGGCGGTCAGAGCCTGATCGCTTGCATTTTTCGCGTCGGCAGCGGGCTCA
Source organism: Ochrobactrum sp. PL_is501 (assembly GCF_055816895.1). Lineage (NCBI taxonomy): Bacteria > Pseudomonadati > Pseudomonadota > Alphaproteobacteria > Hyphomicrobiales > Brucellaceae > Ochrobactrum > Ochrobactrum sp. PL_is501. The sequence continues at coordinate 50,871 of NZ_JBVPGR010000035.1, forward strand.
AATGTATAAACTTCGTAATATGGCTCCACCGCAAGGCCGCCTTTGCCTACGGCAGATTGTGCCTGGCCGGGGGCTACGTCAGTGCCGCCAGTTTCTTCCGTTTTCCACGTGCCGATGAGTTTTGCCAATGGGCCAAAATCCAGGCCGTTTACTATTGTGCTGTCTGTTTGGGAGGTGGGCGTATCTTTAGCGTATGATGGAAGAGTTAATGCTGAAAAAGATAGAGCTAACAAAGCAACTTTGAATCTAAGCATAGTTTCCTCAAATATGCGCCGATTTAAATAATTTCCTTAACTATATAAATATCGGGTCTGTCATGTACGGCGCAGTTCAGCTTAGATTTATTCTAAAAAAATTGTCAATTGAACAGAAATTGACTATTTCGTGAACGTTGGAGCGCCGATCTGATTGAACAGATCGGCGCTCCAACGTCTGGTTTTCACACCCATTTCAAAAGGCGCACGGCGCCTTCGGCTCACCCGATCAGGTAGCGGCAAGCGCCCGCCGCGCCGATGCCGATCAGCACGGTCGGCAGCATGGAAAAGCGCGTTGCGGCGAAGATCGTGATTGCAAGCGCGATGAGGTCGGCTGGCTTGTCGGACACGAAATCGGGCGCGATAACCGAGATCAGGACACAGCCCGGTGCTGCTTCCATCACCGCCGTCGCGCGTTTGCTCAGCGTGCGGTTGCGCAGCAGCACATAACCGCCGATGCGGGTGAGATAGGTGACGCTTGCCATCAGAACGATGGTGAGAACGGCTAACGGATCAATCATTCTTCACCTGCCAGCAGATAGGCTGCAACGAGGCCGGACATGGCACCGGCGGCGACATACCAGGCGCCGGGAACAGTGAGATAGGTGAGCGCCGCCACCACAAGGCTGACCAGCCACGGGCGCGCTGCCGCAAAACCTTTCCACATGCCCGCCAGCAGTACCAGAAACACAGCCGGAAACGCCATGTCGAAACCGTAGGGCCGCAGGTCTCCCATCATCGGGCCGAAGGCCGCGCCAAGCGTGGTGAAGACCACCCATGCGAGGTAGAATGGTATGGCCACCCCGGCATAGAAGGTGAGGCTCATCGCAGGATTGACGCCTTTCGACTGGCGGCGTTTCGCATCGGCAAGACCGAGCGCCCAGCTTTCATCGCACATCAGAAACAGGCTCGCGAAAGCCTTGCGCTTGGGCAGGTGGCGGATGAACGGAGCCAGAGCTGCGCCCATCAGCAGATGGCGGCTGTTGACGAGAAAGGTGATCGCGACGATCAGCAGGACATGCGGCGGCGAGGTCCAGAGCTGGATGGCCGCGAATTCCGATCCGCCTGCGAAGTTCAGCCCGGTCATCAGCGGCACTTCCACGATGCTGAGGCCTTTTTGAGCTGCCTGCGCGCCCAGCACCAGCGCATAGGGAATGATGCCAAGCAGAACCGGCAGGCCAGCTGCGGCCCCGCGGCGGAATTCCGATCCGCGCCCGGATCTGCTTTTTTGAGGCACATAGGCCTGTGAAATATCCATAAAATTCCTGTTGGCTGGTTGCTGGTTCGCAACCGCCCCTTGCTCAGTCTCTTGCGAGTTTGCTTGAGAGTTGCGTAACTATAATCAATTCCGTCAGCAATTTGGTTGCGAATTATGCCCTCATGCATCAATATTTGGCAGAGAATGCCAACAAGATTGGCATAAATGGAATCGAGCGCTAATGAAGCTGGATGAGATCGACAAACGGATTCTGCGCGTGCTGCAACGCGACGGCCGCATCGCCAATAACGATCTCGCACGCGAGGTCGGCCTTTCGCCTTCGCCATGCCTGCGGCGGGTGAAGCTGCTGGAAGAGGCGGGCGTGATCGACCGGTATGTCGCGGTGCTGAACCCGGCCAAGGTCGGCAAGGGGCTGACCTTCTTCACCCGCATCCGGCTGGACCAGCAGGACGAGGAAACGCTTCAGACCTTCGCCAAGGAAATATTGAAGCTGCCGCAGGTGCTTGAATGCTATTTCATGCTCGGCGACTACGATGCGATGATCCGGGTGGTTGCGGCGGATATCGAGGATTACCGCCGCTTCCAGTCGGAATATCTGAGCCGGATCAAGGGTGTTCAGAACCTGAAGACCGACGTGCCGAGCCAGACGGTCAAGCAGACTTCCGAAATGCCCCTGTAGCCTCCTTTGAGGCCGGGTTTTTCGAAATGACCAGATCGAGCTGCGCCAGTTCCTCATTGACCTGATCTGCCAGCGCGAAGAAGCGTCTTCGCATCTTCGAAGCATAGGGATTGGCGTGCTCGATGGCCTGAAACACTTCCGGCGCATCGTGGCGGACCATGTCGACCGCCTGCATCAGAAGATCGAAGCTTTTTGTCGTCATGCGGGTGGGCAATGGTTCCATCTGCACCAGAACCCTGGCAATGAGATGCGTCAGGCCCTGAGCCATCGCCGCCTCGCGGTCATGGTCTTCCGGTGTTGTCATGATGACATCGAGGGAAAGGTGCTTCTTCAGGAAGGCTGCAACCCGATGGAACCGCGTGCCGCGCACCGGGCAGACGGCGATTTTGAGCCCGGCAATGCCGTCGCGGACGCTTTGCGGGCCGAAAAGCGGGTGGGTGGCGACAATATCGACATGCGCGGGCAGGCCGCGCCGCATGATATCGGCAGGCCCGACCTTCACTGAACCGACATCGAGAACAAGCGCGCCGGGGCGCAGATGCGGCGCAATCGCCTCCACCACCCGGTCAAGCATTGCGACCGGCGTCGCCAGAATAACGATATCGCACCGGGCGGCCTGTTCCAGAGAGGCCGGAGCAACGCCGTGTATCAGCGCCGTCTGTTCAAGGTTCGCGGCGGGATCATAGGCATAGAACTGGAAATACGGGTTCAGATAGCGGGCGATAAGCTGCCCGAACGCACCAAAGCCGATAATGCCAATTTTCGTATGCTGATTGTTGTCGCGAGACATGGACTGACCTCTTAAGGGCCGCATGGCCAGAGGCGCTGTCCTTGAAACTCAACCGCTGGCAATGCAGCGGTTGAACTATGACAAAGCAAACCCGCCGCTATGTGAGCGGGGCGTAATAAGACCGGGTGCTGATGAGTGCTTTGTTCATGCCGTCTAGCTATTCCTGCCTTGAGCGGATGTCAACACCGTCTATTTCAGATAGGCGCGAACCACATCGACAAGCTCGCCCGCGCCTTCGTCGCGCTCCTTCTGCGGAAGGGCGCCATCGGCCACATGCATCAGGATATGGTCTTCGATCACTTCCGCCATCAGCCCGTTGACCGCGCCGCGAACGCCGGCAATCACCTGCATGACTTCGGCGCAGCCCTTCTCGTCTTCGAGCATCCGTTCCACGCCCTCAAGCTGGCCGCGAATGCGGCGCACGCGGTTGATGAGCTTCTGCTTTTCGCGGATGGTGTGGGTCATGGATGCTCCTGAAATCTGGACGGTCAGGCGGTTCGCGGTTCCACCTCCACCGTCACATGCGACAAATCATGGATGGCTGCAAGCTTGTTCCGGTAATAGGACGGCGCTTGCGGCTGTTCCGCGATGATCGAAACGATGGCGCCGTGATGGCCCGGCCCAAGCTGCCAGACATGCAGGTCGGCAATTTCGCCGCCCTCGCGGACGATGATTTCGGCGATCTCCTGCGGCAGGTCCTCGTCTTCGGGCAGATAGTCGAGCAGGGTGGAACCCGTGTCCTTTATCAGGCCCCATGACCAGTTTGCGATCACCAAGGCGCCGACGATGCCTATCGCCGGGTCAAGCCAGAGCCAGCCGTAAAGACTGCCCAGCAGAAGCGCTGCAATGGCAAGCACCGATGTCAGCGCATCGGCGAGCACATGCATATAGGCTGCGCGCAGGTTCTGGTCATGGCTGTGATCATGGTGGTGGTGGTCGTGATGGTGCGAATGATCGTCCCTGAGAAGCCAGGCACAGACGAGATTGACGATCAAACCGATGACGGCGACCAGAATGGCCTCGTGAAAATCGATGCTGACCGGCGCGCTGAAGCGCCAGAAGCTTTCCCAGCCGATCAGGAGGGCGATCAGCGCCAGAACAATCGCGCTGGCAAAACCTGCCAGATCGCCGAGCTTGCCGGTGCCGAAGGTAAACCGCGAATTATGCGCGTGCCTGCGCGCATAGAGATAGGCCAGCGCTGCAATCAGCATTGCCGCGGCGTGGGTGGACATATGCCAGCCATCGGCGGTCAGAGCCATGGAGCCGTAAAGGTTTCCGGCGGTGATCTCGATTATCATCATCGTCACCGTGATGGCGATTACCATCCAGGTTCGCTTTTCGTTGCGCTGGTGGTTCTCGCCCAGAAAAACATGCTCGTGCCGGGACGAAAGCTGATGCCCCGGGTGGTCCGGATGGTGATGCGCGCCCATGAAATATCCTTTCAGTTAGAATAGGGGGGTATACTATTTTACGAGGGCTGACAAATCACATTCTCAGGCGCGGCGCTGACTTTGGCCGGCGCTGTTGCATGCGGGCCTATCCGCCGGATTGATGAAAGTTACACCTTTGGGAGTAAAGCCGTGCGCCTTTTCGAGAAGCCCGATGGCCTGATTGCCGGAATCTATTCGGGGGCGGGATCAGCTAAGATTGGGAACATCAACTTGGGGCAAAGCATCGAAGCGCCACTGGTCCGGGCAACGCGGAACGACGCTTCAGGGTTGGAAGCTGTGCATCGTGCTTTGCTAGAAATCCACGCTGATTTTCAGGCCGGTGCCGTAACGAGAAGAGCGGAGGGATACATGTCTTCGGAAAAGAACCCGCATTCGCCGCGCAATCGTGCGCGACGGCATTTTCTGGGTCTCACAGCCGCCGCTGCCGCGAGGATTGCGGCGCTGGGCGTGTTTGCTGCAACGGTGTCGTCGCGTCCGTCGCAGGCGCTGGGCACGAAATGGTGGCATGGTGGTCACGGCGGAGGAGGCGGCACGGGCGCCAACTGCCTCCTGAAAGGAACGCTCATCGAAACACCCGCCGGCCCGGTGGCGGTAGAGGCATTGTCTGTTGGCGATCTCGTGACCACGGTTCGGGGCGACGCCCGCCCGGTCAAATGGGTCGGCTGGCAGAGCCACAGAAAGGGCGGCGCAGAATGGAACGAGAGCGTGATGCCGATCCGCGTCAAGCGCCATGCCATCGACGGTAAAACCCCGCATCGCGACCTTTATCTTTCGTCCAACCATGCGCTGCTCATCGATGGCGTGCTGATCCGCGTGAAGGATCTGGTCAACGGCCAGAGCATAGCGCGCGTGTCGATGGACAAGCCGATCGACTATTACAACATCGTTCTCGACGGTCATGATGCCGTGCTGGCGGAAGGGGCTGCCGTGGAGACTTATCTGATGCGCGGCGACAGCTACAAGAGCTTCACCAATTTTGCCGAGTATCAGGAACTATACCCGGAAGAAGCCAATGTCATCATGCAGCCCTATGCGCCGCTGTTGGGCTATGAAGGTGCGCGTCAGCACATGCATGCGCTGTTGTGCATGAGCGGCATTCTTCCCGTGCGGGACGTGGTTGAGGAAACCTATCAGCGTCTGGCCGCGAAGGCAGGTGCAAGCGTAGCGTAGAACATGAAGCACCGGACGATGGTAAGAATGGCGGGGTGCAGATTGCACCTCGCCTTTTTCATAAAGAAGGCTGACCTAAATCCTGTCCATCAATGCATACCATGACAGGGCAAGGAACAGGAGCGGCGAGCGGAAGGTGCGTCCACCGGGGAAGGCGGGAATGCGCAGTTCCTCGAACAGTTTCAGCCTGTCGCGATTGCCTGCAAGGGTTTCCGCATAGAGCTTGCCCATGTAGTTGGCCAGCATCACCCCATGACCGGAATAGCCGCCCGCCGAAATGACGCCGGGCATGACCTCGCGCACAAAAGGCTGGCGTGGCATGGTGATGCCAACCGAACCGCCCCATGCATGGGTGATTTCGACCTTGTCCAGCGCCGGGTAAATTTCGGCGATCTGGCGGCGGATATGCGTGCTGATGTCGCGCGGATTGTCGGCGGTATAGGCCTCGCGCCCACCGAACAGCAGCCTGCCATCCTTCGAGCGGCGGAAATAGCGCACCACAAAGCGGGAATCGTCGACGGATTCACCGCCTGGAATAACCGGGCTGTCGTCGCCCAGCGGCACCGTTGCGCCGATGAAGGAGCGGATCGGCATGACATGCGATGCGCTGACCGGCTCCAATAGCCCACCATAAGCATTGACGGCGATGAAGGCGTTTTTCGCGACGATGGTTCCGCGATTGGTTTCGACCTCGACCTGCCCGCTTGCCGTGCTGATTTTGGTGGCTCTTGTGTCTTCAAACAGCTTCGCTCCCGCTGCATGGGCGGCTTTTGCCGTTCCGACAAGCAGTTTCAGCGGATGAATGTGGCCGGTCCCTGCATCATGGACGCCGCCATGATAGCGCTGCGAACCGAGCAGGCGCGCCGTTTCCTCACGATCGAGCAGGCGCAGGTGCGGATAGTTGAAGCGACTTGCCATCAGCTCGACGTGACGCTCATAGGACTTCAGATAGCGCGGCTTGTGCACGACCGAAATCTGGCCAGACACATATTCCATGTCGATCCTGTGCTCGTCCGCAAAAGCGAGAAGGTGAGCCTTGGCTTCTTCCGCCACGTCGAACAGCGCCTTGGCGCGCTCGAAGCCATATTCCGCTTCCAGCTCCTCGGCCCATGTGCGCTGGCCGGTGCCGAACTGCCCGCCATTGCGGCCCGATGCGCCATCACCGAACCGCGCGCCGTCGATCAGAACCACATCTGCGCCCAGCCTTGCCAGATGATAGGCCGCTGACAGCCCCGTATATCCGCCGCCGATGACGACGACATCAGCCTGCCGCGACCCATCCATTTCGGGATATTGCGGGCGATCCGGAACGGTCGCCTCGTACCAGGAATAGCCGGGCGAGATTGGGGACTGGTAGGGCATTGGCGGCTCCGGGTGAGTAGGGCAGTAAGGCAGTAGGGCAATAAGGCAGTATGTTACTGATCGGAGAGTTTCCGGATCAGAAGCCTCAGCAGTTTGCCAATACTCTCGCTTTTCACCAATATTAAATCGATCGCTTCGCGGTGCATGAAACCGAGCCTTTCGGCAATGAGAAGATGCGTTTCCATTTCCTTGAGAGAGCCTTGGGCGATGCGCAGAAATTGCTGGTAGGAGCCGCGATTTTCTCGCCCAAAGCCTTCAGCAATATTTGCAGGAACAGAAACGGCAGCGCGTCGGACCTGACTCGTGAGACCGTAGATTTCTTCCTTGGGCCAGCAATCAGTCATCTTATAAATGGCGATAACCATTTCCATTGCCTGTTGCCAAACAAGAAGATCACGATACGAATTGACTGCCATGATCCCCCATTTAGCTTTTCCCTACTGCCCTACTGCCCTACTGCCCTAACTAAACATTCAGCAACAAAAACTCGCGTTCCCACGGGCTGATGACTTCCATGAAGGTTTCGAACTCGGCGCGTTTGATGGCGGCATAGGTCGTCATGAAGGAACTGCCGAACAGGTTGCGCAGCTCGGTATCCTGTTCGAACAGCTCCACAGCGTCGATGAGGCCGCGGGGGAGGTCGACCTCCTTGGTATTGACGCTGGTGGTCGCGGGCTGTTCCGCCTCGATCTTGTTCACAAGGCCGATCAGTCCGCAGGCAAGCGAAGCAGCAAGGGCAAGGTATGGGTTGGCATCGGAAGAGGGGATGCGGTTTTCCACGCGGCGCGCATTGGGGTCGGAGCGCGGCACGCGGAATGCAGTCGTGCGGTTGTCATAGCCCCATTTGACGTTGACGGGCGCGGAGGCGTCCGGCGTCAGGCGGCGGTAGGAGTTGACGTAAGGGGCAAACATGACGAGCGCATTCGGCACATGGCGCTGCATGCCGCCGATGAAGTTGCGGAAGGCTTCGCTTTCGCCGCCATCCTCATTGGTGAAGATGTTGCGCCCGGTCTTCTTGTCCACGATGGACTGGTGAATATGCATCGCCGATCCCGGCTGACCTTGAATGGGCTTCGCCATGAAAGTGGCATACATATCATGTTTCAGCGCCGCCTCGCGGATCGTGCGCTTGAACATGAACACCTGATCGGCCAGTTCAACCGGGTCGCCGTGGCGCAGGTTGATTTCAAGCTGGCCCGCGCCTTCCTCGTGGATCAGCGTGTCGATCTCAAGGCCCTGACCTTCGGAGAAATGGTAGATATCGTCGATCAGTTCGTCGAATTCGTTGACGCCGGCGATCGAATAGCCCTGACCGCCGCCAATGGCGCGGCCCGAACGTCCCACCGGGGGCGTCAGAGGGTAATCGGGGTCGGGGTTCTTGCGCACCAGATAAAATTCGATTTCCGGTGCGACGACCGGCTTCAGCCCCCGCTTGTTGTAGGCGGCAACCACATTGCGCAGCACATTGCGCGGGGTGAACTCGACCGCACGCCCATCCTGATAGACCAGATCGCAGATCACCTGCGCCGTCGGATCGGATTCCCAGGGAACCGCCGACAGGGTGGAGAGATCGGGCAGCAGTCTCAGGTCGCCGTCGTCTTCCGGGTAGTGGAACCCGTGGCCGTCCTCCGGATAATCGCCGGAAATCGTCGTCATGAAGACGGCGGAAGGCAATGCCAGCGAGGTATTGGAGGTGAATTTCTTCGACGGCATCATCTTGCCGCGGGCAACCCCCGCCTGATCGGGGGTAATGCATTCGATGTCTTCGATGTCGCGCCAGGCAAGCCATTCGGTCGCCTGTTTCCAGTTCTTCACACCGCGAAGCGATTTGACATAGGCAGGCGTACGGCGACGCGGGGCGCGCGTAACCTTCTTTTCCGTCGTATCAGCAGACATCCATCACCAGAAAATGATTTCGATAACGGCATGATAGCTGTGACCGTCGTCAATGACAAATGGGACAAATGGGTTGGCCAAGCTTTTGTGTGCGCCATCGCAGAAAGCGCACACAAACCAGAAATAGATGCGTCAGAGACCGAAATGGCCCTTGAGCGCGGGCACGTTGGCGACCAGCTGATCGATAAGCTTCGGGTCATGATCGCGCACGTAGTTGATCACCTGTCCGCCGGCCTCGGTGATCTGGTCACTGGAAAGGCCGCTGGAACGAAGCGTGGCAGCGGCTTTCAACAATGCGCTCATCTTTTCGCCAGCCACATTATCCATCAGGCCCGACAGCGCGCCCATGATACCGCCCGTGCTGTTGGCAAGCACGTCGTGGGCGCTGGCGAGCTGCTGCGCATCCGGCAGGAGCGCGAAAATCTTGCTGCCGATTTCAGGCGCGCTGTGCTGCAGCACTGAAAATACCGAGCCAGCGAGCTTTTCCGCAAGCTGCGGATCGATGTTGATCTTGGCGGCAATGCCGTCGATGAGTGATTGAATTGACATGAATTGGTCTCGTGTTTCTCGCCCCGCAAGGGCAGCTGTACCGATGCCCCGGAAAGAATGCGGTCCTTCCGGGGCATCGGGCAGGATCACGATGGACCATCCCGCGTCAATGCTCAAAGCGCGGCTTTGTCAGGATTGGATGAATTTTCCGTCAAGAATTGCAGGCGAGGCCAGCGGCGGCGGTGCTGCCAGCCCGAAGCCTGCGCCGGGGTAAAAAAAACCCCGACTGGCGGGGCCAGCCGGGGAGGTCAGTTGAGGAAATCCGACCATAAAGCGAGTGGTATATCAAGTCCGTTTCATCGAATTTTGCGGACAATTGTACGTCTGGACATTCTGTCGCTGCCAAAAACCGAAGTGTGCGAACATGGCGGCGACGGCGATGGTCGAAGGCATCATGATTGCTGGTTGGTAACGATGACCGGGATCAAGAGATCGCCCCAGTTGCCGTCGCCGTTCCCGTGTTGCCGAAGGCACACAACAAGAAAGAACATGGCGGCGACGGCGATGGTCGAAGGCATCATGATTGCTGGTTGGTGACGATGACCGGGATCAAGAGATCGCCCCAGTTGCCGTCGCCGCCATGATGCCGGGCCGAGCGGACCAGTTCCACGGAGACGCCTGCCTCGACCGCCTTCATGACGGTGTAGTTGAGGCGATGCAGATCGTTGGCGAGCATACGGATAACGGTCTGCTGATCCGTGGTCATGCTTGAAGATTGTTCTTCTGCTCTTTCCTTGACGCGTGCTGGCGAATTCATGGAACTGTTCCTCCTATTTGTCGCCGGGCTGTTATTCTGCAGCCGGTCTGAACTGTGCTGTTTCAGTCGATTCCTTCATGGCGGTGGTCGAAGACTGGCCGCCGGTGATTGCGAGCGACACGGCATCGAAATAGCCGGTGCCGACTTCGCGCTGATGCTTGGTCGCGGTGTAGCCGTTGGCTTCGGCTGCAAATTCCGCCTCTTGCAGCTCGGAATAGGCTGCCATCTGCCGATCCTTGTACCCGCGCGCCAGTTCGAACATGCCGTAGTTGAGCTGGTGGAAACCGGCCAGCGTGATGAACTGGAACTTGTAGCCCATCGCGCCCAGCTCGCGCTGGAACTTGGCAATCGTCGCGTCGTCGAGGTTCTTCTTCCAGTTGAACGACGGCGAGCAGTTATAGGCGAGCTTCTTGCCCGGATGCGCCTTGTGCACGGCTTCCGCGAAGCGGCGGGCCTGTTCGAGATCGGGCTTGGATGTTTCCATCCAGATCAGATCGCAATAGGGCGCATAGGCAATCGCGCGGGCGATGCACGGCTCGATGCCGTTCTTCACCTGATAGAAGCCTTCCGCCGTGCGGCCCGCATCGTAATCGACGAAGGGCTGGTCGCGCTCGTCGATATCCGAGGTCAGAAGCTTGGCGGCTTCGGCATCGGTGCGGGCGATGATCAGCGTCGGCGTGCCCATGATGTCGGCTGCCAGGCGCGCCGCATTGAGGTTGCGGATATGCGCTGCGGTCGGGATCAGAACCTTGCCGCCAAGATGGCCGCACTTCTTTTCCGAAGCGAGCTGGTCTTCATAGTGAACACCGGCGGCGCCCGCCTCGATGAAGGCCTTCATGATTTCGAATGCGTTGAGTGGCCCGCCAAAGCCTGCTTCCGCATCGGCAACGATGGGGGCAAACCAGGTGTCGACCGAAAGCCCCTTGCCTTCGGCGGTTTCGATCTGGTCGGCGCGCTGCAAGGTTCTGTTGATGCGCTTGGCCAGCTCCGGGGCGGCATTGGCCGGATAGAGCGACTGGTCCGGATACATGGCCGATGCCGTATTGGCATCCGCAGCAACCTGCCAGCCAGAGAGGTAGATCGCCTTCAAGCCGGCGCGGACCATCTGCATGGCCTGGTTGCCGGAAAGCGCGCCAAGCGCATTGACGAAATCTTCCTCATGGATCAGCTTCCAGAGGCGGTTCGCGCCCATTTCAGCCAGCGAATACTTGATGTCCACCGAACCGCGCAGCCTTTTTACATCTTCGGCTGTATGCGCACGCTGGATGCCGTCGAAGCGGCCCTTTGGTGCCGAAGGAATAAGGCTGTAAAAATCTGTCATTTCGGTGTCTCCTCACACTTTGAACTGGTTCGGGAAGAGCAATTTGTCTGCGCTCTTTCTGTGACCAGATTTACAATCTCGATTGGATAGTCGCCAGAAAAACTAACAAAACCGCCAAATAATTGAGGTAACGCTGTCTAAGTTTTGACTGTTCGGCGCTGTAAAATTGTAAATCTTGTCAATGTTCGGATTTCCCGCTATCTTGTCATGAATTGTAAAGATCGGGAGGGTGGAGTTGAGCGAACGCAAGATATTTGCCGGGCCGCGCATCAGGCGCATCCGCAACGAACGCGCTTTGACCCAGACGGCCATGGCTGAGGCGCTGGGCATCTCGCCATCCTATCTGAACCTGATCGAGCGCAACCAGCGACCCCTGACGGTGCAGCTTCTGCTGAAGCTTGCCAGCGTCTACAAGCTCGACCTCGACAGCCTTCAGGCCGAAAGCGGCTCCACGATCACGGGGCTGAAGGAAGTGTTTTCCGATCCGCTTCTGACCGGCGAACTGCCGGGCGATCAGGAACTGGTCGAAATCGGCGAGGCGGCACCCAATGCCGCCGTCGGCATCATGAAGCTCTACCGCGCCTATCGCGAACAGCAGCAGCGCCTGTCCGACCTGTCGCAATTGCTCTCGCATGAGGGAAGCGGGGCGGAACTCTCCGCCACGCGACTGCCGCTCGATGAAGTGCGCGATGTGATGGCGCGGCGGCCTAACCATTATCCGCGCATCGAGGAAGAAGCTGAGAGCTTTTTCGCTCTGCTCAAGCCGGACGGCGATTTGGCGAGTGCGTTGAAGGACTGGCTGCGCCGCGAGCATGGCATCACAGTTCGTTCGCTGCCGGTCGCAACCATGCCGAACTGGCGCAGGCGCTATGACCGGCATTCGCAGCGGCTTTTCATTTCCGAGCGCCTGTCGCCTTTCGATCAGTTGCAGGAAATTGCCATGGAGGCAGCACTTGTCCGCATGCAGGTGGTGATTGGCGCGGAAACGGAAGGGCTGAAACTGTCATCGGGCGAGGCGAAGCGCATCGCCCGGTTCGAACTGGCGCGCTATGCGGCGCAGGCCTTGATGATGCCCTATCGCCAGTTTCGCGATGCGGCGGTGCGGGCGCGTTACGATGTTGACGTGCTGCGCACGCGTTTCGGTGTTTCTTTCCAGCAGGCGGCAAACCGGCTCACGACCTTGCAGCGGCAGGGCGCAAGCGCGCTGCCCTTCTTCGTGATGGAAATCGACCATGCGGGCAACCGGCTGCGTGTTGCAGGTGCGGAAGGCTTTCCGGTCCGTTTCGGCGGGCAATGCCCGAAACTGCCGGTTTATGCGGCTTTTGCGCAGGCCGGTCAGGTGCTGGTCGAGCCGGTGGAATTGCCGGATGGGTCGGCTTTCCTCACCATCGCCCGCACGCTGGAAGGGCCACAGGGTGCGTTCAGCGAGCGTCCGCGCCGCACGGCGCTGCTGCTTGGCTGCGCGCTGGAGGCGGGGGCTGACACGGTTTACGGCGCCTCGCTGTCTAAGGCGGTCAATACCGAAACTGGCCCGGCCTGTCGCCTGTGTGAACGGCAAGGCTGCATCACCCGCGCCGAACCGCCGCTGACGCGCCCGCTCGGGCTGGACGAGATGGTGGCGGGGTTGTCGGCCTTCGATTTCCAGTAGGGACGCGATATTTCGGTTTCTGGTCCGCACATGGCGTGGTCCATCGCTCCTCGGGAGCCTCCGAGAAGCAATTTTTATGTTCGTCCCGTTACGACCCTGTTGACGAATGCTGTGCAATCTAAAAAAGTGCAATAAAGAAACGGTATATCCACCTTGAACCTGCACCGGAATTTATTGTGCAGATTGGAGCAAATGATGGGGATCAAATCCTTCCTTCTGGCAACGACTGTCGCAACGGGTCTGGTCGCGGCCGCCGCATTTTCCGCTGGCGCGCAGGAGCGGGTGGTCAATATCTATAACTGGTCGGATTATATCGACGACACCATCCTCAAGGACTTCACCAAGGAAACCGGGATCAAGGTCGTCTACGACGTTTACGACTCCAACGAAATTCTGGAAACGAAGCTTCTGGCTGGCGGCAGCGGCTATGACCTCGTGGTGCCGTCGGGCGAATTTCTTGGCCGCCAGATTCCGGCTGGCGTGTTCCTGAAGCTCGACAAGGACAAGCTGCCGAACCTCAAGAATATGTGGGATGAAATCTCCACCCGCGCGGCGACCTACGATCCGGGCAACGAATATTCCGTCAACTATATGTGGGGCACGACCGGCATCGGCTACAACAAGGCCAAGATCAAGGAAGCGCTCGGCACCGACACGATCGACTCCTGGGCTGTGCTTTTCGATCCGGAACAGTCGGCGAAGCTCAAGGGCTGCGGCATCTATCTGCTTGATTCTGCCAGCGAAATGCTGCGCCCGGCGCTCAATTATCTGGGTCTCGACCCAAATTCCCCGTCGCCGGACGATTTGCAGAAGGCACAGGAACTTTATCTCAAGATTCGTCCGAATATCCGCAAGTTCCACTCGTCCGAATATATCAATGCGCTGGCCAATGGCGATATCTGCATGGCGATCGGCTATTCCGGCGATATCTTCCAGGCGCGCGACCGCGCCGAAAAGGCAAAGCAGGGCGTCGAGATCGGCTATTCGATCCCGAAGGAAGGCGCGCTGATCTGGTTCGACCAGATGGCAATCCCGGCAGACGCCAAGCACGTGCCGGAAGCGCTGGAATTCATGAACTACATGATGCGCCCGGAAGTGGCTGCCAAGGCTTCGAACTACGTGTTCTATGCCAATGGCAACAAGGCCTCGCAGGAATTCATCGACAAGGAAATCCTTGACGATCCGGAAATCTATCCGACCGAAGAGGTCATGAAGAAACTGTTCGTGCCGAAGCCTTATGACACCAAGACCCAGCGCGTGGTGACCCGCGCCTGGACCAAGATCGTCACGGGTCAATAACGCCCGCTGGGGTAGGCCCGGTGAAATCGTAAAGAGCGGCTCACTGTTCATCAGGGAGCCGCTTTCTATCTTGTAACAGCATATGCATGCGGGCTTCGGCCTGCGGTCAGGTTCCGGCAGGCTTATAGGGGAACGGAATGGAATCTTTTGGCAGTTTTCGCCGCAAGTTTGCGCCTTGGAATGATCCGGCGGCCAAGCCCTTCATTTCATTTGAAAACGTGACGAAGATTTTCGGCGACTTCACCGCTGTCGATGATCTGTCGCTGAATGTTTTCAATCGCGAGTTCTTCGCGCTGCTTGGCGCTTCGGGTTGCGGCAAGACCACGCTGATGCGCATGCTGGCGGGCTTCGAGGAGCCGACATCGGGTCGGATCACGCTCGACGGTCAGGACATGCGCGGAATCCCGCCCTACAAGCGCCCGGTCAACATGATGTTCCAGTCCTATGCGCTGTTTCCGCATATGACGGTGGAGAAGAATATCGCCTTCGGTCTGAAACAGGACGGCATGGCGAAATCGGAAATCGATGCGCGCGTGGCCGAAATGCTGAAGCTCGTGAAGCTTGAGCAATATGGCAAGCGCAAGCCGCATCAGCTTTCCGGCGGCCAGCGCCAGCGCGTGGCGCTTGCCCGCTCTGTCGCCAAGCGCCCGAAGGTGCTGCTGCTGGACGAACCGCTTGGCGCGCTGGACAAGAAGCTGCGCGAGGAAACCCAGTTCGAGCTGATGGATTTGCAGGTCAAGCTCGGCATGACCTTCATGGTCGTCACCCACGATCAGGAAGAAGCCATGACCATGTCCGACCGTATCGCGGTGATGGACAAGGGACGCATCAAGCAGGTGGCGACGCCAGCCGAGGTCTATGAGGCGCCGCGCTCCAAATTCGTGGCCGACTTCATCGGCAATGTGAACATCATCGAAGGCGAAGTCGTGAAAGCCGTCAATGGCGAGGCCGAGATCGCTACGGAAAAATTCGGCTTCCACATTCAGACCGAGACCCGCGAAGAGCTGACGCCCGGCCAGAAGGTCTGGTATGCGGTGCGCCCGGAAAAGACACGCATCACCCGCGAAAAGCCGGAGGACGCGTCAGTCAATGCGGTGGAAGGCGAGCTTTGGGATATCGCCTATTTCGGCGACATGACGGTGTTCCATGTGCGGCTCGACAATGGCCGCACCATCAAGGCCGCCAGCCTCAACGCCGTGCGCAAGACGGAAAACCCGCTCACCTATGACGAGCGTGTCTGGGTTTCGTTCGATACCGATGCCGGTCTGGTGCTGACGGCCTGAGGAGGGCAAGACCATGCAGAAGCTGATTGCTTCCATCGCCAGCCGCCTTGTCATCGCGGTGCCTTATCTCTGGCTGCTGGTATTCTTCCTCGTCCCGTTCTTCATCGTCTTCAAGATTTCGCTGTCGCAGGTCGCGATGTCGATCCCGCCTTATGTTCCAACCTTTGGGATCGCTGAGGGGCTTGCCGCGAACTGGGCGAAGATCAAACAGCTGTCCTTCGACAATTATCTTTGGCTGCTCGATGATCCGCTTTATTACAAGGCCTATCTGTCGAGTGTCCGCATCGCGGCGATTTCAACCTTCCTAACTTTGCTGGTGGCCTATCCGATGGCCTACGGCATTGCGCGTGCGCCGACGACGATCCGCCCGACGCTTTTGATGATGGTGATCCTGCCGTTCTGGACATCGTTCCTGATCCGCGTCTATGCGTGGATCGGCATTTTGAAGCCGGAAGGACTGCTCAACCAGTTTTTGATGTGGCTGAATATTATCGATGCGCCGCTCACTATCCTGAATACGGATACGGCTGTCTTTATCGGTATCGTCTACTCCTATCTGCCTTTCATGGTGTTGCCGATCTATTCGTCGCTGGAAAAGATGGACTATTCGCTGATCGAGGCGGCGCAGGATCTGGGCTGCACACCATTTTCCGCCTTCTGGAAAATTACCTTCCCGCTGTCGCTGGCGGGTGTGCTGGCGGGCTGCTTCCTGGTGTTCATTCCTGCCATCGGCGAATTTGTGATCCCGGATGTGCTAGGTGGGTCGGAAACGCTCATGATCGGCAAGACGATCTGGAACGAATTCTTCTCCAACCGTGACTGGGCCGTGGCGTCTGCAGTGGCCGTCGTCCTTCTGGTCATCCTGATCATTCCGATCGTCATATTCCAGCAAGTTCAGGCACGTGCGCAGGAAAAGGGGAAATAGACCATGAATAGCAATTGGTCGCGTTTCAATATTGCGTCCGTCGTGCTCGGCTTTGCATTCCTGTATCTGCCGATCGTTATCCTTGTGATCTTTTCGTTTAATGAATCGCAATTGGTGACTGTCTGGGCCGGCTTTTCCACCAAATGGTATCGGGGGCTTCTGGATAATGAATCGCTGATGGCGGCAGCATGGATAACGCTGCGCATCGCGTTTCTTTCAGCGACCATCGCAACCGTGCTCGGCACGCTCGCCGCGCTGGCGCTGACGCGCTATACGCGTTTTCGCGGACGCATCCTGTTTTCGGGCATGGTCTATGCGCCGCTGGTCATGCCCGATGTCATCACAGGCCTTTCGCTGCTGCTGTTGTTCGTGGCGATGAATTTCGACCGAGGCTTCTGGACGATTGTCCTTGCCCATATCACCTTTGCCATGTGTTTCGTGGCAGTCGTCGTGCAGTCGCGTCTGGTGAGCTTCGACCGCTCGCTGGAGGAGGCGGCCATGGACCTTGGCGCGCCGCCGGTCACGACTTTCATGAAGGTGACGTTGCCGGTGATCCTTCCCGCCGTGGTTTCCGGCTGGATGCTGGCTTTCACGCTTTCGCTCGACGATCTGGTGATCGCAAGCTTCGCCTCCGGCCCGAGCGCAAGCACCTTGCCGATGAAAATCTACAGCCAGATGCGGCGGGGTGTAACACCGGAAATCAACGCGATCTGTACGATCCTGATCGCGCTGGTCACCACCGGCGTCATCGTCGCATCCATCGTCAACAAGCGCCGCGAAGTGCAGCGCCGCCGTGACGAGCAGGCGGCGTTCCGTATGGGATAATCGAGGATTTGCCTGCTGGCTATTTCTGGTCAGTAGGCAAACCGCGCCGCGAGAAGCTTGCCCCGCGCCATGGTTGGCAACTCGACATAGCGATGCATCAGCGTGGCGATGCCGACGCTCAGGATAATATAGGCTGGCAGCAGCGCGATCAGCGCGACATGACCGTAAAGCAGGTGCACGAGCGCAAAAAGCACTGTCGCATGGACGAGATAGAGGCTGTAGGAAATGCGGCCAAGAAATTGCGGCAGGGGCAGCAGCAGGAAGCGACGCAGCGTATCGCAGGAAACCGCAAGCACCATGATCCACACCAGCCCTGTGATCGTGGCCCAGTCCGTCAGATCTCCAAGCCAGCTTTTCAGCATGGGCGGTCCGGCTCCATAGGTGACAAGCAGCAGAGCCAGGACATTGATCGCGATCGCCATCCGGTTTGAGAGCTGCCGGTAGAAGCTTTGGATGGCAGGCAGGTTCTGCGCCATCAGGCTGTCCAGCATGAAGAAGCTCGCAAAATGCACGGTAATCCACCAGCCGCCCGTATAGGGATCGGACCGAAGACCATTTGCCAGAACGGAAAGCCCGAAAGCCACTGCAATCGCCGCTCTCGGCCGCAATGCGATGGTGAGAGCGAAGAGCAACGGAAATATGATCGATATCCGCATCTCGTAAACCAGAGACCAGAAAGCCGTATTCACTTCGCCATTGGGGTAGGCGCCGATGAACAACAGATGTTGCGCAATCGTCTGCGGCGTCACCGGCGTGGTCCATGTGAGGTTGAACCAGTTGCTCAGTTCCGGGATCGGCCCGTTCAGAAACAGGGCGCCGGCAAGCGCGAGCGAAAGCGCAACGAGATAGGGCAGGTATATGCGGCAGGTGCGCCGGATAAGATAGGCTGGATAGGATGGCGCGTGGTGCAAGAAAGGCAGCGTGAGAACGAAGCCGCTCAACAGGAAGAAGAGCAGGACTGCTTCATGAGCGGCAAAAAAGAACCGGAGCGGGGATCGCAGCAGAATGAAAAAATATGGACCCATGGCGTCATAGGGCCATATGTTCACGAAATGCCGCATCAAAACGACGGTCGCTGCCAGTCCGCGTAACGCATCGAGTTCGGGATAGCGTCCCGGCTGGGTGTGTATCGGCACGACCGCGGTCCCTTTGCTCCTGTGAGGGAGCCAACTTTGCGGACCCTGCGCCCTTCGGTCAATTCGGGCCTTCGGATGGCGTCCATCGCCGAAAGGCGTAGGGTGCCCCTGCATTGCGGGGAAGCCGGACTATTGCCCCGCTCCCGAGGAGGGTGAGATGAAGGGCCTGTCCCACGAGCCGCCGACAAAGAAATTGAGCGGCGGCTTTGCGGGTGGGGCTTCTGCAGGCGGCTGGCCGTTCTGGCCATCGGTGCCGCTTTCCTGCTGCTGTTGTGGCTGGCCGTTCGGGAAGACGACCTCGCCGCTCAGCGCCAGACTGCGATCCACGAAAGGCACGATGCCTGCCAGCGTCAGCGTGCCGTCGGACGTGTCGAGCTTTGCATTTTCAAGCGTGGCCACGCCATCGGACAGGTTTGCCTTCACATCCAGCCGGTTGAAGGCAAGCGCGACATTGTCTTTCCGCTCAAGAGCGAAAAAACGCTGGCTCTGCGCTTTGGCAAGAAAATCCTGTACGGCAAAACCTTGCATCTGACCATTGTTGAGCTGGATGGAGACATTGCCCTGCGCGTTTGTCAGAAGGCCGGACCAGCGATTGGCCGGGCCCTTCATGGACAGGGAAACATTGCCCTTGCCGGTGATGAAGGGCTTGTCGAAGCCCAAGGCCGCAAAGAACTGCGAACTGTCGATATCGCTGGCGTTGAAGCGCAGCTCGCCGCTCGCACTTTTCAGATCGCGTACAATCTGCACATTGGCCTGCATGATGCCGTTGAAGGCCTTGGCGTCGCCGATGTCGAAAATGGCGCGGCCACCGCGTATCTGCACGGCGGCTGCTACGCCGGTCATATTGACCGGCCCCGCTGTGGCGTTCTGCGCGGAAAGCCGCAGATCGACTTCTGCGCGGTCGATGAAACTCGTGTCGACCAGTTCCCGGTCGGCATTGTCACGCTCGCTCGGCGAACGCGCGGCGCTGTCGGGGAGCGGAATGAAGGCAGAAAACAGGCGGCGCAGGTCCAGCCTGTCGAAAGCCAGAGTGCCGGTCACCGCCGGTTGCGCCTGCTCCAGACCGATTTCGATCACGCCCTTGGCCGGGCTGTCATTGGCAGTCATTTCCACATCCGCGAATTTCAGCCGTTTGGGTGTCGCGGTGATGGTGGATTCCAGCGAAAACGCGCCGATTTCGGCACTGCCAGCAACAGGCGGGAGGCTAAGCCAGCGCACAGCGCCGCTGAGCGACGGGGTTTTGGCGGTCAGGGCGCCTTCGAAAAAGCGATCCTTGGAAATATTGGCCTTGCCCTGAAACGTGATGCTCAATGGATTGGCGGTCAGGCTCGCGGTCACATCCGAAGTGCCGCCCGCCAGAAGCGGCAAGGCCTGCGCGGCTGTGAGGCTGAATTGGGAGGTCTCGTCACGCCATCTGGCGCTGCCTTTCAGCGTTGCGGCGCTCGATGTGCGCGGCCATTCCAATGTGGCGTTGACATTGGTTATCTGCTCGTCGCTGGTGACTTCCGGCTCGCTGCCCGGACGGTTGAACGCAATCGTCCCATCGCGCACCACGACGCGGCCAAAGGGCTGCGATGCCTGTTGTGCGGCCTGCGCATTATCGCCGGAACCGCTTTGCTGCAATGCGCGCTGCGCGCGGATGGCCGTGCCAAGCCGCCCGTTGGAATTGGCGATGGCGTCGAGGAGCTGCGAAAAATTCGAAACTGGCCCGTCGAGGTTGACGTGCGGACGGACAATCTGCGTTTCGGAAAACGAGATGTGCCCCATGATGGCATCAAGCGGCGAAAGTTCCACATCGATGCGGTCTGCGCTCATGAGCGGCTTCTGTCCCTGATCGGTGAGCTTGCTAAGCGTCACGCCGTTCAGGGAGGCGCGCAGAACAGGGAAAACCTTGAGACGAGGCGCTTGCCTGAGTTCAACACTATAGCCGGTCCAGGCGCTGATTTCCTGCGCCACCCGGACGCGGATGGCATCGGTGGAAACGATGAAAGGCACCACGGCCAGCAAGGTTGCTACAGCCGCAGCGCAGAGAATGACGAGCGCAATTATGAGGCGCATAAATCGGGGCCAGCGCATCAACCATCCAATCAGTGAAACAAGGTTACGGTGTAAACTAGAGTATTTTTCAGTCAAATGGAAAAATGGGATGCTGCATAAATGCGGCAAAAACAAAGAGATAGAGTTCGCTTTGGTTTGCTTCACCGAGCGAAACAGGCGCGAAACGCCGAATGGTTAATCAATTGTCGCACGGAAATTAACCCTGATTTTACAGTTGCTACCGATGCGTAAATTCTGAACCGGGAATTTAAGGCATCGTTAACCGGCTTCACGCGATAAGGGATGCAACACCTGAGTGATGATCGAGCTGCCGTTTCCGGTGCTCCCTTGCGAATTGCTTTTGTGTCTTTTTGTCTCTGAGATTCTGATAGCGCCGGTTCGCCCGGCGCTTTTTTTTTGGCTCACGCAAGCTCATAAAAAACCTCCCGCGAAGGGGAGGTTTTTTGATCGTTGGGAATGCGGATCAATCAGCCAGAACGCGGGTGGGCGGGAAGGCGATCTCCACCACAGTTCCTTGTCCCGGAGTGGAATCAATGGCGAATTGCGCGCGGTTGGCTTCCACCATGGCTTTGGTCAGCGGCAGGCCCAAGCCGGTGCCTTCGCTGCGCCAGTCTCTTGCGCTTTCCGCCTTGCGGCGCTCCAGCGCGTTGACCTGCCGGAACGGCTTCAGCGCCTGCTCAACCTCGGATTTGGTCATGCCGATGCCGGTATCGCGCACCCGCATCACGACATCGCCGTTCATTTCATAGCTTGTCGACACGATCACCTGTCCGCCCGGCGCGGTAAAGCGCACCGCGTTGGACAGAAGGTTCAGCGCAACCTGCTTGATCGAACGCGTATCGGCGACGATGTCGGGCAGGTTGGACTGAAAGCTGGAGCGGATGATGACACGCTCGCGATTGGCCTGCGGCTGCATCAGCGCGATGGCTTCGGCAATCGCATCATTGAGCGACACCGCTTCGAACTGCATGTCCAGCCCGCCCGCTTCGATCTTCGAAATGTCGAGCAGGTCGTTGACGAGTGCCAGCACATGATTGCCGGAACGGTTGATGTCGCGCAGGTAATCCCGGTAGCGATCATTGCCGATGGGGCCGAATTTCTCGTCGGCCATCAGTTCGGAAAAGCCGATGATGGCATTGAGCGGCGTGCGGATTTCGTGGCTGATGCGCGCCAGAAATTCGGTCTTCTGGCTCGATGCGCGTTCAGCTTCCTTGCGCGCATTGGTCAGCTCTTCCTCGGTGCGCTTCCATTGCGTGATGTCGCGCAGGACGGCACAGAAACCACGCGTATGCGGCAGTTTGCCGATCGTCATGAACAGCGGAATGAATCCGCCCTTGGCTTCCCGGCCAATCACTTCCCGCCCGTCATTGAGGACACTCAGCACCCCATTGCCGGAAAGGCCGTGCAGATAGTCCATGGCGGCGCGCTGGCTTTCGATGGCAAACAGCATCGAGAAAAACTTGCCTTCCGTCTCGTCATGTTCATAGCCGAACAGCGCCGAGGCCGAATGGTTCATGGAACGGATACGGCCCTCCGGGTCGATGAGGACAACACCGTCCGTAGCCGTGTCGAGAATGGTTTTCAGTTCCTCGACATGATCCACCAGTGCCTGCTTTTCGTCATCCGCATCGATGGCGACCGGTGCTTCGACCGGGGCCGGTGCTGCGGAGACCGGCATCAGGCTCAGCATGAGCGCGCGACCGTCGCGCCAGGCAATGGCATTGAGATGCGCATCGACCGGCCCTTCGCTGCCATCGGCGCGGCGCAGCACCATGCCCTGTCGCGTTTCGCCGTCGTCGCTTTCGCTGTTGAACAGCACATCGACGCCGCCAGCATCGCGAATATCGTCAAGCGATTCATAGCCGGTGAGATCAAGCAGAGCCTGATTGACATAATGAATATGGTCGCCCGAATGAATGATGACCGGCACAGGCAGGTTGGCCAGCAAAGCGGTTTCATCGGCGGGGATTGCCGTGGGGGCTGGAAGTGCCGCTTCTTCCACGCCAGGCTCGACCGGCTTCGGGGCTTCGGCAACAGCCTCTTCCGCTATCGCGCTCGCTTCGCTTTCGGCACGTGAACTTGCAAGACCCTGCTTGCGCAGACGGTCGGCGATCTCGCGAAATGCATTGCGCTCGGTCTTGGTCAGCCCGCCTTCCGGGCGCTCTTCGCGCTCCCGGTCCTTCAGCATTCTTGCCTGATCCGCTGCCACTTTTTCCTGTGCGCAGGCGTTCAACAGGCTGATGACCTTGTCAGACTCGCGGCGTCCCGGTGTCGGCGCGATATCGAGCGGCGGTTGGGGCTGCGTTGCGACAGGGCTATCGTCATTGGCAACTTCTTCGGAGAGTGCCAGAACATCGTCGTCTTCGACAGGCGCCACCGTTTCAACAGTCTCGCTGACGGGCTTGCGCGGCTGCGGAATGCCGCCCGCGAGCACCAGCCCGATTTTTTCCGGGTCTTGCTCGGCTTCTGCGGGGCGCACGACGCCAAAGCCACGGAAACCGGTGAATTCCCGGTCGCGGGAATAGACGGGCAGGGCGGCGAGTTCGACCGGCACGCGCAGGTCCGTTCCTTCGACTGGCCACATCAACCGTTTTCCCGACCACGTATCGCGCTTGTCGAGCAGGGCGGCGATGCTGCCGTCCGGGTCGAAGCCGAAGACATTCGCGACGTCGGAGAACCGCCGTCCAACGACATCGGCTGCATTGGGCCCGATCGTTGCGGCAAGGTCTGGCGACACTTCGCTGAACGTGCCATCCGGACCCACTTTCCAGATGAAGCGCGCGAGCGGCCCGTCCCGGTCGAACACGAAACCCGTAGGCTTGAGCTGTTCGGTCGAAACTTCTTCCACAACCGCTTCGGCGGTCGCGGGCTCGGCAGGCTCGGGAAGCATCTCTTCCAGAATTTCCTCGGCCTTGCCCGGCAACGCATCCGGGGCCGGCTGCGCTGCGGCGGGGGCATCGCCGACGATGCAAAGAAGATGCATGGGCGGTGTATCGGTGAGCCGTGCAATCGCTCCAGGGGCGGAGTGCTTTCCGGTACGGATGCGGCGCTTGACGATGCGGTCAGGCGCATCCCCGGCCTCGATGATAAGGTCTTCCAGCGTGGCGGAGGAAATGTCGAGCGCGGAAAAATGTGGGCTTGCGGCGATCACCCTGCCGTGCGCGTCGATCAGGGCAATATGGGTGCTGTCGTCGCTGAGGCCGGAAATCACGGTTTCGGCCTTTGCATCCGTGCCATTGGCGGTCAACAGCAGCCCGGACACGCCATCGGGAAGCGTGATGCGCGAAATGCTGAGCCGGGTGAGGTCGGAACGCAAACCGCCGCCGAGGCGAACGGAAACAGTGCGGGCTTCGCCATCGGTATCGGCATTTGACGAGGCGATCTGCCGGCGTGTGGCCACAGGCAGATCAAGCCCGCCGCCGATCATGTCTTCCACGCGGTCGAAGCCGAAAAGCTTCACGCCGGGGCCGTTGACCCAAAGCACCGTCAAAAGATCGTGCGTCAGCACGAGCTGCGCATCGCCCTTTGCAAAGCCTTCGCGGATAGAATCCAGCGCGGCAATATCGATGAAGGGGTATGATCCTGACATACCAGTCCTTACCTGTTCTTTCGACCGCCCGCAGTGCTTGTTAACGTCCTGTTAATAAGCCTCTTCTGGGCGCGGGTCCACATTGCCATTGGGTATGGGCCGCATTTTCTGTTTCATTAGTTAATGCGGGAAAGGCAATTTTACAGGCCAAAGCCAATATCCGGGTTATGCACAGCCGGTTATCTGAAATGGTTACCAGCCCGTGACCTTTATGAGCAGGATTTGATATAGAAACCCGCAATTGGGAATTTCTCAAAAAAGAGCGTTATAATCACTTGCAATATGGATCGATTCTCCGTATGTGACCCCCTGTCGGCGACGCCAGAGCGTCACGCAGCCGACACAAAGGTACGCGGTCGTAGCTCAGTTGGTTAGAGCGCAGGATTGTGGCTCCTGAGGTCGTTGGTTCAACTCCAACCGACCGTACCATTGCTTTCAGCCAACAGTTTAAAATTGTTAAATAATATCAATCGGCTGTCGGGTGTTTAGCCTGCCGGTTTGATCCTTGATGTACCGTTTTGTGCTACATGCTGTGCAACAAAATGCGATACAAAGCGTGCTCCCCTCCCGTCATGGCTGGGTATCGCTTTAAATCAGATCCTCATCGTTGTTTAAAAGATCGTGACGTCGTTTATCAGTACGTTCGCCGCGCTCCCACAATCCGCATAAGCCTAAAAACAAACGATCTCGCTCGAGCGATGACAAAGCGCAATGAGTACGAGTCGGCTGATCACGCGTTGTGGGCCATGTTGAAGGCTGGGGCTGACGGCGATAAGGCTCGGGCCTTTTACGATGCTGCCATTAAGCGAGCCGACGCTATCGGCATATCCTATGTGTCGGCCGATCTGCTGCTTGCGATGCCTGCGGACGCGCTATCTGCATGTCGTCGATGGAGGATTGGTTGCTGTCGCAACCGACGGGCACCGGCTGATCCAAAATTCAGGCCGGAAGGCACCTTGGATTACGGCGTGATCCTGCCGCGCAAGCTGGTCGGGTTACTGCCGAAAGGTGCGGTGATCCGATACAGCGAAAGACGACAACGTTTGTGAGGGCGGTTTAGGGAAATCGGCTTTTCCCTATACTTTTTATTTCTTTGCAACCGGTAGCCCTCTTGTCGCAAATCTAATTTAGTGAGAATAAAACAATAGCTATTCGCTAGGGCGAAGAGGGGGAAGTAAGGGCAATGGGGGCAATTTGTGAAGCTGGCATTTTTAAATGGCGTCGGTGTCTGATTTCCTTTCTTGGAATACTGGGTGTGCTTTTCTCCCTAGTAACCGCCAATGCCGCTCCAGTGACTTCACCGCAATACTTCAGTGGTTCAAAGAATAATTCAATTTCCGGAAAATTGACGGCCGCAGGGGCTACGGCTTGGTTCCGTTTGGTGACCGCTCCCGCCAATGGGACTGTTACGCTTAACACCGACGGAATTTTTACTTATACACCTGCTGCAGAATTTACCGGAAACGATATTTTTTACTTCCGGGCCACGGATGTCAACGCTCCGCACGAGTACTCCGAAAGCCCGGTTCATTTCACGATTTCGGCAGCCGTGCCGAAAGTATCGTCAGTTGCTGTTCCGGCTAGTGGCTATTACACCGTCGGCTCAACGCTGAGTTTTTCGGTGAATTTCGATCAACCCGTATTTGTCACCGGTACACCTTTGTTGTCGGTTATTGTCGGCTCTGACGCCAAGCCAGCAGCATATGTGAACGGTAGTGGTACATACACCCTCACGTTTTCCTATACTGTTCAGCCCGGTGACATGGATTTGAACGGGATTGCCATTGGCGCAATGACGACCAACGGCGGGTCTATCACTAACAGCACGAGTGATTTAGCGGCGTTAACTCTCAATAACGTTGGCGCGACCTCTGGAATATTGGTCAATACTGCAAGCCCCTCGGTTGCAATTTCAACTTCCTCAACACCTTACGAGACGGTGAAAACAGTCACGGCCAGATTTTCCGAGCCAGTGACGGGCTTCACGTTAGCTGATATTGAATTCACTAACATCGGAACCGTCGGCGCTGCGGCCCACTCGCTGGCAACCGTCGACAATACTACCTATACTTTTGTCGTTACAATGTCAGGGTTTGGCGTATCCGTAGTACGGATACGAGCTGGATCTGCCACCAATCTGGCAGGAAATGGGAACCTCAGTTCCAACGCACTGAACCTTACACTTAACCCTACTCCAAACGCAGACTTGCAGAACCTCATTCCGAGCGCAGGTGCTTTAGCGCCTGTCTTTGCTCCAAACACGAGTTCGTACACAGTGAATGTCGCAAACGATGTCGAGAACATTTCGTTCATACCATCGCTTGCGGATGTCAACGCAACAGTTGTTGTCAACGGGTCTCCAACGACCAATGGAACGTCCAGTGCGGCAATTCCATTGGTGGTGGGGAGCAACACGGTCACCGCGATTGTAACCGCGCAGGATGGGGCCACCACGAAGAGCTATACGGTGAATGTCATCCGCGCTCAGTCCGGCAATGCCGATCTGGCGGGCCTTGTTCCGAGCGCTGGGAGCCTGAATCCGGCGTTTTCACCAAGCGCAACGACTTTTAGGTTATCGGTTCCGACCGAAACATCGACTTTGCAGTTGACGCCCACTTCTGCTGATCCGACAGCAACCATTACGGTCAACGGAGCAGCGGTTACGTCAGGTAGCGCAAGCAGGAAATTCCAATTGGGTGTCGGCAATGCGGTTCTGACAGTTGTCGTCACTGCGCAAAATGGAACGACACGTAGCTATACGGTAATTGTCACGCGAACCGCTTCGGCGGATGCAACACTTGCTAGTCTGGCTCCGAGCGTCGGGTCACTAGACCCATCGTTTGATAAAGAGACGCTCAACTATTCTGTGGACGTCGAAAACACGATCGAGAGCATATCCCTAACCCCCCTGGCTTCAGAACCGGCGGCGCGGGTAACCGTTGCCGGTGGCAGCGTTGCGTCGGGAACTTCAAGCAATCCTATAGGGCTGGCGATTGGTTCGAACACGGTGTCTATTGTTGTGACCGCGCCCAGCGGAGCCCACCGCACATACACGGTTGTTGTCAGACGTGCAGCGCTGGCCTTTCCCGACCCGACGCTTGATCCTGAAGTGATTGGCCTGTTGAATGCTCAAACAAGCGCCGCAAGACGCTTTGCGCAAGTTCAAACGCGGAATTTTCAAAATCGACTTGAGCAATTGCACGATGAAGGTGACCGGAGAAAGTCCAGTTTAGGCGTGAGGCTCGGCGGGAAGGCGTTCAACTCGGCATCGTCTGACCCGTCTCCGTCCGCGTTTGCAACGCCCGATGCGGCTCTCGGTTATGCCCCCGAAAAGCGCAAAGCTTTTCCGGGCAAGGCGATTGGCCTGGAGGGGCAGGAAGAGCCCGCACCAGTTTTTGACCCTGATACTGGACCATTCGCTTTTTGGAGCAGCGGCTTCGTCAATTTTGGTGAGCGTGATAGCGGCAAACTCGATCTGGACTTTACGCTTGTCGGTGTGAGCGGCGGTATCGACTATCGGCTTTCGGAACGGCTGGTGGCCGGTTTCGGTGTCGGCTATGGACGGGATCGAACAGACATCGGCGACAATGGTACGGAAAGCCGGGCCAATGCTTATAGTGCCGCTGTCTATGGCAGCTTCAAACCTATCGACAATTTCTTTATTGACGCGTTGATGGGCGGCAGTGTTCTGGATTTTGACTCTACCCGTTTCATCATGACAGACGGCAGTTTGACCGATGGAAAACGCAACGGCAGTCAACTGTTCGGATCGCTGACGGCAGCTTACGAATTTCGTCAGGAAACATGGCTTGTCTCACCTTATGGCCGGCTGGAAATGTCGCGCTCCTGGCTTGATGGCTATGCCGAAGAGGGCGGCAGTATTTACCGGCTCACCTATGGCGACCAAACCGTTGACACAGTGACTGGTGTGCTCGGTTTACGCGCCAATTATTCCATTGACTACACATGGGGTCGTCTGACGCCGGGTGTGCGGGCAGAATATGCGCATGATTTCCAGGGGGCGAGCCGGGCCGCAATGGGTTACAGTGCACTTGGCGGGCTTCCTTATGCGCTAGAGATCGAAGGCGAAAGCAGCGATAGCGGAAACGTCGGTCTGTCTCTGGATTTCACTTTTAAGAATGCATGGTCCACCGGTATTGAATACCAAACCGGCTTTGGCGAATCTAACGCGCGAGACCATGCTTTTGCCCTGCGGGTCGGTGCCAAGTTCTAGTTCTTGGCAGTAGGCTAGCGGCGGGTGCTGACGGCTAGAAAGCGGGGTTTCGGCTCCGTTTTTTGTTTGGGGCGCTTCAATGCAATAGGGCTATAGCGTGAAGAACAGTAAGGCCAAGAGCCTCAACGGCAGTGCATTTTACCTCGCAGGAGATTGTGGGTTTGCAGCAGGTTCCAACCCGTCTGTCGTTCAGCGATATTCGGGAGTAGTTTCTTCATTTAGCGTGTGGTTCATTGTGAAGAGAAGCGTATGCAGTGAGTAAGGAAGGGATTTCGATGCCGAGAAGAGTTTCTCTGCCTCCTGAGTATCTAATATAATGTAAAATGTATTATTAACATAAACCGGTATTTTCTATTTAATTTTAACTACTTCTTGATATATATTGAAGTCATGTGGAGATATACATATAGAAATGCGCCGGTCAATGTCTTAATATATTTTGATGTGAATAAATTATATATTACAATACTGTATATTAGTTATTTTGTTTTCTTTAGTGGCGATGGAATTTTGGAGTATTTGCTACATTTGTCTTACGGTGGAACCAAAAATCATGGTCGCCGTTATGAAGCATGGAACAATTCTGGGCTGAATTCACGCACGACAATGTAATCAGTTTGCCGGTGGTTCTGGCGCGGATGCTGCTGGCGACGCTGCTCGGCTCCATCATTGGTCTCGAACGGGAATGGCGCAGGCGGCCTGCCGGGTTGAAGACCCATATGCTGGTCTGTCTCGCCTCAGCCACCTTCACAATTGTGTCGCTGGAACTGGTCAATGTGCCGGTCTTCAACGATCAGAATATCCGGATGGATCCTTCGCGGCTTGTGGAGGCGATCACCAGCGGCGTCGCCTTCCTGGCGGCTGGTTTCATCATCGTTGCGCGTGGAAAAATAACCGGCATCACCACCGGGGCGGGCATGTGGCTTGCCGCATCGGTAGGGCTCGCCAGTGGTCTCGGCCTCTGGCACATCGCGCTGCTGGCGACGCTTATTGCCGTTACGGTCCTGATCGTGGTGGGTAAGATGGAAGGCGTGGTCGGCCCGGACAACAGCAAGGTTGGGCACAAAAACGAGGACCAGTCCTCCTGAGCTGCCGCCGCGGCGGGGGGGGGATGGCATCACAATGGAAACGGGATCATTCCATGTCGAATGATCCCGAACTGGTTCAACTTCACAGAATTTCGCGTTCAGTTGCTTGTGGCTTCGAAGCCTTCAACCACTTTCTCGACGATCTCGTCTTTTTTCCTGCCGAAAAGATCACGATGACCGGCATGTGCAACCCACGTGATGGAAACGTCCATTCCCAATGCCTTGACCCGATCAGCATAATCCTGCGTATCGCTCGGCGGAACGATGGTGTCGTCGAGCCCCTGGAAAATCGAAACAGGCGCGTCGATTTTTGTGGAACCGGCATTGTTGCGTTTCAGGGCTTCGACCCAGTCCTTATGATCCGTAATATTATCGGTGACCGCAGGGTCCTTGCTTTGCGCCAGTGCGCCCAGCACACCCACTACGCAGGTTGACTGCGCGGCCTGGAGAAGTTTCTGGCCTTCGGCAGTAAAAAGAGTTTTGTCGAGATTGTAGGCGTCGATGTAGCTTTGCCCGACAAGCAGCGTGTAGGGCACCTTGGCCTTGAAGAAGGCATTTATCGCCGCGTCCGGCCTCAGAATAGTCGAAGCGGGAGCCAGGGCTACGAGCGAGCGAATTTTATTCTCGGGTGCGTAAGTTGCGGCGATTTCGCCTGCGAACAGCGCAGCGGCACCACCCTGGGACCAGCCGACCAGTGAAACATCCTTGCCGATATTCGCTTCGCTGATGGAACGCGCCGCACGCAGCAGATTATGGACGTCACGCGCCGAATCTACGCCCGCGAGATAACGGTGAACAGCGTCGGAACCAAGCCCGGCATAATCCGGCGCGACGATCGCATATCCCTTTGCAAGCCAGTCCTGAAGATATGGAATGCCGATATCGATGACATACTCGCCGCGCTGCACAAATTCCTGAACCGGATTTGGCGCAAGCGAGGGAGCGCAGCCGCGCGCCACCCCGGTGGTGCCGTGCAGCCAGGACACGACCGGATGAGGCGTGGTGCTGTCCGTCTGCTTCGGCGCGATGACCAGACCGCTTGCCGGAACGTGCGTTCCATCCCAGCGTTCCGAAACGTAGAGCACACGCCAGGCCGATGCGCCAGCCGGAGCTTCGATCGGTTCCTGACGAATAATGCTGCCAACCGGCAAAGAGGAGAAATTTTCCGGCGTTTCATAAAACGCCGTTACAGGAAATGGCGACACTTTCGCCAGCGAGAGATCGAAACCTTCCAGTTTTTGCGCCGCAGCTAAATTACAATATGAAAATGCCATTGCGGATGCAATAAATACAGCATATCTGGTCTTCACTTGATACTTTCCCATTTGCTCATATATTGTTTAGTATTGTTTTTTTGATTTGGTAGCAGTTTATCTTTTCTTAGGCAATTGCTGTATTCGTGATAAAATAATAAAGCGACCCCGGTAATTTCGGAGCCGCTTTTTCTCGCCATTCGTTTATGTCCCAACCTTGTGGGAGGGGATAGAAGATCAAGCCGCGGCAAGTGCCTCGGCGATGCTATCCTTCAAGGCGAGGCGCTGTTTGCGCAGGTTCGTTTCCTCTTCCTGGCTCACCGGCGCTATTTTCGTTTCCGCGCGGTGGATGCGGTCATTGACGGAATCATACTCTTCCAGAATGCGGGCAAAATGCGCATCCTTCGCCTTCAAGGCATGAATGGCATCGAGCTGGCCGGGAAACTCTTCTCCAAGCGTGTGGGGGGTATTCGACATTCCGTGGCTCCTTCCTTGGTTGAGGGGAGCTTCGCAAGCCCGCGTGCGAACAGCATTGATCGCAATCAAGTTGCGCGGAAAGGAGCATGCCGAAACTGCATGGCTGGCATGCAAAGGCCGGTCTTCTCAGTCACAGGACCCATCACCATTTCATGGGTGCGGACCAAGGAAGTGTCCGTGATGGAGAGAAAAATGTTTACCCGTTTCAATAATCGTTTCGGTCGTGCGTTCGCGCAATTGGGTAGTGCCGTTCGCGTTTCTGCTGCCGTGCGCGCCGGTCAGAAGCCTGCTGCCCAGGACCTTGAGACGCTTGGCATCGACGTCGATCAGTTCCGTCGTATTCAGGGTTGAGCAATCAAGTAAGCGTATGTGTATATGAGTAAAAAGCCCGGCAATGCCGGGCTTTTGTCGTTTAGAGCGGTTCCGGTTAAAACGGAATCATTGGAACCGCTCCAACTATTTGTTTCGTCGCATTATCCTACGCATCGAAGCGGGATCAGAAATCAGACTGATTTCTCCGCGTAGGCGCTCCGCACTTTTGGCTCGAAAATGCTCTAGTCCTCATCCGTCGCCATCTGGCTCAGCAATTCGCCCTTGCCGCGCTGGCGCATGATCATCGGCACGACGACGGCGGCAATCGCCAGGGCGATCAGCACAATCGATACCCAGGAATGCACCAGAGCCATCGGGTTGCCCTGGCTGATCTGCAACGCCTGACGCAGGCTTTTCTCGGCCATCGGTCCGAGGATGAGGCCAACCACCACCGGCGCGATGGGATATGAGAAGCGCCGCAGCACATAGCCCAGCACGCCGAATGCCAGAAGCAGGCCAAGCTCGAACGACACCGGCAGGCCGAACAGCATCGAGGTGGAGGCATTCGCCCCGATGGTTCCAAGCGTGGCGAAAACCAGAATGCCTGCATAGAGCCAGTGGCGCGGGATCGTGAGCATCTTCACCCACAGGCCGATCAGCGGCAGATTGAGAACCAGCAGCATCAGGTTGGCGACGAGAAGGCTCGCCACCAGGCCCCACACCAGCGTGGCGTTGGTCACGAAGAGAAGGGGGCCGGGTTGCAGGCCAAACTGCTGAAAACCGGCAAGCATGATTGCCGCCGTCGCAGTGGTAGGCAGGCCAAGTGTCAGAAGCGGCACGAGGGTTCCGGCTGCCGAGGCGTTATTGGCCGCTTCCGGTCCCGCCACGCCTTCGATAGCGCCCTTGCCGAATTCTTCCGGATGTTTCGAGAACTGCCGTTCCGCCGAATAGGAAAGGAAGCTCGACACATCGGCGCCGCCTGCCGGCATGGCCCCGATCGGAAAGCCGATGGCGGTGCCGCGCAGCCACGGCATCCACGAGCGTTTCCAGTCATTCCTGGTCATCCAGACGGAACCCTTGACGGCGATGACCTCATCTTCAGGGCCGAGCTTCTTCGACACGACCGCCAGCGTTTCGCCGATGGCGAACAGCGCGACCGCAAGTGTCGTGACATTGATGCCGTCGAGCAGGTTCGGGGTCCCCATGACGAGACGCGCCTGACCGGTCAGCTGGTCGATGCCGATCAGTCCGAGCGCAAGGCCGATGAACAGCGAGGTCAGGCCGCGCAGCGTGGAATCGCCGAAGGCCGCTGAAACCGTCATGAAGGCGAGCAGCATCAGCGCAAAATATTCGGACGGACCGAAGGACAGGGCGAATTTCACGACCCACGGCGCCACGAAGGCCAGCGCCAGCGTGGCGATCAGGCCCGCGATGAACGAGCCGATGGCAGCTGTTGCAAGTGCGGGGCCGCCGCGTCCGGCGCGGGCCATCTTGTTGCCCTCCAGCGCGGTGACGATGGAGGCGCTTTCGCCCGGCGTGTTGAGCAGGATCGACGTGGTCGAGCCGCCATACATGCCGCCGTAATAAATGCCCGCGAACATGATGAGCGAGCCGGAAGGGTCGAGCTTGTAGGTGACGGGCAGCAGCAGCGCGACGGTGAGTGCCGGGCCGATTCCGGGCAGCACGCCGACGGCTGTGCCAAGCGTGACGCCGATCAGCGCATAAAGAAGGTTCGACGGTTCAAGCGCCACCAGAAGTCCGTTGGCGAGAAGTGCGACAGTATCCATGAAAGCGCTCCGTCCCTAAACGAATTGTTCAAGCCAGCCGGACGGCAGCGACAGCTGCAGGCCGCGCGCAAAGATGAACCAGATCACGAAGGCGAAGACGATGCCGACGGGAACGCTGATCCAGAATTTGCGATAGCCGAAGCCGCGTGCGGTGGCTGCGAAAAGCAGGCCGGTAGACAGGGAAAAGCCGACGGTCTTCATCGTCAGCATCTGGATGGCAAGACCGCCGATGATCCAGGC
Organism: Ochrobactrum sp. PL_is501; assembly: GCF_055816895.1. Lineage (NCBI taxonomy): Bacteria > Pseudomonadati > Pseudomonadota > Alphaproteobacteria > Hyphomicrobiales > Brucellaceae > Ochrobactrum > Ochrobactrum sp. PL_is501. Next base: position 84,473 of record NZ_JBVPGR010000035.1, read on the forward strand.
CATCGGGGCGATTTCCTGATGCTCACGCTCGGGAAAATCGCCGCGAAGCGCCTCGAAAACCGTCCAGATCGCAAGGCCGAACAATCCGGCTGCGACAACATAGGGAACGGTTTTCGGACCGACCGGCGAATAGCTCGTCACATCGTTTCCATAGGTTGTCGACCAGGCGATGGCGATGGCGACAGCTGCAAGAACAAGGGCGATGACAAGAGCGGCGAAATCTGGCGCCGCCCTTTCGGGGCGGCGCGCTTCCTGCTGGTCTGATCCTGTCATTTGACGAGGCCGATTTCCTTGAGGATGGTTTCAGTTGCGGCAACGTCCTTGGCAAGCTGCTCCTTGAACGCCGGACCGGCGAGATAGGTATTCGCCCAACCCTTGTCCTTGAGTGCCTTCTGCCAGGATTCCGACTTCACCATCTTCTCGATATCGGCATTGATGGCGGCTTCCTGTTCGGCAGTGATGCCGGGAGCCGCACCCACCATGCGCCAGTTCTGGATCGAAACGTCCACGCCGCCTTCCTTGAAGGTCGGGGCATCGATGCCTTCCACGCGCTCGTCGCTGGAAATGCCGATGATGCGCAGCGTGCCTGCCTTGATCTGGGCTTCGAACTCGCCGTAGCCGGAAATGCCGACAGTCACCTGATTGCCGAGAATGGCCGCAAGCGCTTCGCCGCCGCCGGAGAAAGCAATGTAATTGACCTTGGTCGGGTCGACGCCTGCCGCCTTGGCAAAAAGACCAGCGGTGATGTGGTCGGTGCCGCCGGCAGAACCGCCGCCCCATGAAACGGAGCCCGGATCAGCCTTCAGCTTCGCGGCAAGGTCACCAAGGTTCTGGATGTCGGAAGAAGCCGGTACGACGATGGCTTCATATTCGCCCGTAAGACGCGCAATCGGCGTGATGGCGTCCAGCGTGACCGGCGATTTGTTGGTCAGGATAGCGCCGACCATGACATAGCCGCCAACGATGAGCTGGCTCGGATCACCCTTGTTCTGGTTCACGAACTGCGCGAGGCCGATGGTGCCGCCAGCGCCCGGAACGTTGATGACCTGCACGCTGCCGGAAATCTTTTCGTCCTGAAGCGCGCTCTGCATCGTGCGCGCCGTCTGGTCCCAGCCGCCGCCCGGAGCGGCAGGCGCGAGCACCTTGTAGTCTTCCGCGGAAGCAGAGCCTGCCATAGCCAACGCCGCCACCGACGTCAGGGCCAGAATGAATCTACGCATATGTCCTCCCAAATGGAATATATGCCGCCCTTCGGCGGACCTCCCCAAGTCCCGCTCCTCTAGCGGGAGCAAACTACATGGAGATTAGCGAAAACAAATTCAATAGGCCAGCATATGCGACAATAGTTTGGCCGCTATTTCAGCAACGCACCTGAAAACGGCACGCCAAAATAGCCGACGGGATGCGCTTGACGGCGACGCCATGCCGACGTAATAGTATAACGACGGTTCCCCGACCGAGAGCGAAGGGGATTAATAGGGAACACGGTGAGGACGACCCGAAAAGGGGCCAAGACCGTGGCTGCCCCCGCAACTGTAAGCGGATTGCCGTTCATCCTCGTGACGTTGAAAGCGTCATGCCACTGTGCCGGAGAAGCGCGGGAAGGCAGATGAACAGCAGATATTCGTGAGCCAGGAGACCTGCCGTCTAGTGTTGTCCATTGTCACGGGCGGGGATGCCCGGAGCAGGAGCCGGTTATGACAGATTTCCGCGTCGCAGGACGCATTCTTCCATCGTCATCGCATGATTTCGACATGTCCCCGGATATGCCTGTCCGCCTTCCGCGCCGGATTTTTTCCGTCGCCTGACAGGACTTTCTTCTCTCAGTTACATCGGGGATATCCATGAAAATTTTCGGCAAAATGCCGTTTCATCTCGCTATTTGTGCGGCTACATTTCTCGCTGGCGGCCTGGTTGCACAGGCGGCGGAAACGCACTATCCGCTGACGTTGAAAAATTGCGGCCGCGAGGTCACGTTCAAACAGGCGCCCACCCGTGCCGTCGCTGTCGGCCAGAGCACCGCGGAGATCCTCTACAGCCTTGGTCTGGGCGACAAGCTTGTCGGGACCGCTGTCTGGTTCGGCCCTGTTCTCAAGGGCTTCGAGGAGGTCAATGCCAAGGTGAAGCGGCTCGCCGATAACGATCCGAGCTTTGAAAGCGTTCTGGCGGAAAAGCCGGAAATCGTGACGGCTGATTTTCAATGGCATGTCGGCCCGACGGGTATTGTGGCGAAGCCCGAACAGTTCGAGGAACTGGGCATTCCCGCTTACACATCGCCGTCCGATTGTGTCGGCAAGGACAATTCCGGTGGCGGCGACGGCGTTCGCACGGCAGCGTTCAAGATGGACATCGTCTATCAGGAAATCACCGAACTGGCGGAAATATTCAATGTGCAGGATCGCGGCCAGAAACTCGTCGTCGACCTGAAAGCCCGTGAAGCGGCGGCTCGCAAGAAGATTGCTTCCGCTGATGGAAAACTGTCGGCTGTCGTCTGGTTTTCGAGCGCGCAGGTCGATGCTGACCCTTACGTCGCGGGCAAGTTCGGCGCACCCGCCTATATTCTTTCAGCGCTCGGCATCAGGAATGTGATCGACAGCGAAGAAGAGTGGCCAACGGTCGGATGGGAAACGATTGCGAAATCGAACCCGTCGATGATTGTGGCCGCGAAGCTGGATCGCCGTCGCTACCCGGCTGACGACATCGCCGTCAAGCACCAGTTCCTCGACAGTGATGCGGTCACGAAGCTGATGCCTGCGGTGAAGGACAAGCATGTCTTCGACATGGATGCGCAATCGATGAGTACTTCGCTTCGCGTGATCGAAGGCATCGAGACACTCGCCGCCAATATCGCAAACTCGGATTTGAACAAGTGACGGCGCGGGCAGCAACAGCGGGCTTCAAGCAAAAGGGGAGGGCACGCTCCGGCGTGCTCTTTCTGGCCTTTTCTCTTGTCCTCCTGCTTTTTGCCCTTTGGCTCGGTGCCGCGATAGGCGAAACGGCGATACCGCTCGATGTGGTTGCGAAAACCGTGGCCAACCGGCTGTGGAACGCCGGATATGCGCTTGAGCCTATCGATGAAGGGATTGTCTGGAGCTATCGCCTCAGCCGTGCGGTCATCGCTGCATGTTGCGGCGCGTCGCTCGCAATATCCGGCGTCATCTTGCAGTCGCTGCTCCGAAATTCGCTTGCCGATCCTTATATTCTGGGCATTTCGGCTGGCGCTTCGACCGGGGCGGTCAGCGTTGCCATCCTTGGCGTCGGAGCTGGCGTGCTGACGCTGTCGCTGGGTGCGTTTATCGGGGCGATTATTGCTTTCGGCCTCGTGTCCCTGCTGGCGCTACGGGCCGGACGCGGCAGCAGCGCAATCATTCTCGCCGGGATTGCCGGTTCGCAGCTTTTCAATGCGCTGACCTCGTTCATTGTCACCAAGGCCGCAAATGCTGAACAGGCACGCGGCATCATGTTCTGGCTTTTGGGCAACCTTTCCGGCGTGCGCTGGCCGGACGTCACACTTGCCCTGCCTGCCTGCCTGATCGGCCTTGTCATCTGCCTGTGGCATGCGCGTGCGCTCGATGCATTTACCTTCGGAACCGAATCCGCCGCTTCGCTCGGCATACCTGCGCGGCGCGTCTATGCGGTGCTGATCGGTGTCAGCGCCATGATGACGGCGGTGATGGTTTCCATCGTCGGTTCTGTCGGCTTTATCGGCCTTGTCATACCCCATGCAGCGCGCATGGTGGTTGGGGTTCGGCATGGCAGGCTGCTGCCTGCGGCGGCACTCATCGGGGCAATCTTCATGATCGTCGCCGACATCCTGTCGCGCGTCATTATTCCGGGGCAGGTTCTCCCAATCGGCGTCATCACGGCCCTGTTCGGTGCGCCCGCCTTCGCCCTGTTGCTTGGACAAAGGAGGGCTGCGTCATGATCCTCTCGGCCCACAATGTCGGCTGGTCGGCAGGCAATGTCGAGATTTTATGCAATGTTTCACTGGACGTGGCGGAAGGGGAGTTTCTTGGCATCATCGGGCCGAACGGTTCGGGAAAGACCAGTTTTCTGTCGCTGCTGTCCGGCGTGCGCCGGTGTCGCGTCGGCGAGGTGAACCTCTGCGGCACGCCGATCAGCAGTTTCAGCCACCGCGAGATTGCACGGCAACTGGCGCTGGTCGAGCAGCAGGCGGGTACGACAGACCGTATTACGGCGCGTCAGGCCGTCGAACTGGGGCGGACGCCTTATCTTGGGGCGCTATCGCCGTGGTCGGCGGAAGATGATGCAATCGTTGACCGGGCGCTGGTCAATGTCGATATGGCTCATCTGGCGGGCCGCTACTGGCACACGCTCTCGGGCGGCGAACGGCAGCGTCTGCATATAGCTCGCGCTTTGGCGCAGGAGCCGCAGATTTTGCTTCTGGACGAGCCGACCAATCATCTTGATATCGGGCACCAGATCGGGCTGCTGGATCTGGTTCGCCGTCAGAAGCTGACAGTCGTGGCCGCCTTGCATGACCTGAACCACGCCGCGATGTTTTGTGACCGGATCGCGGTGATGGATAAGGGAAATCTCGTCGCGTTGGGCACGCCGCGCGAGGTGTTGCAGGAAGGGCGGATCGCGGAAGTTTTCGGTGTCGAAGTTGATATCGAATATCATGGCATCGATGGTTGCCACATTCGTTATCGGGCGCCGAACCGGTGTTCTCCGAAACTCCGATATTCAGCTTGATCGGGGCTGGGGCGACCGCATCGCGGTCGCCGCTGGCCGTTATCGTTTTTCATGCGTACGTTCTAATAAATATGGTAACAAATAGGATTATAAAACAGAATTAACTAATGTATTTATACCTAAAATATAGCTAACATCATGATAAGTTGCGCTTTTTATTCAGTTTAATCACAGTAATTTGACCTGTTTTATTGACGATCTGTTTCCATTCCGTTGACGATCGGGGTATAAGGCCTCAGCGCATCAGGAGATGTACTCGTATGCAAAGCCTCGGCCTGCCTACAAGATGCATGGCAGAAGGACAGAAGAGATCATGCTTTGATTTGTTCCGTCATTCACGGTCCTGATATGCGGGTCGTTTCGGTTTTACGCCGGAAAGATCCGTTTTGAATAAAGAAACATTATTGGCATGTTCACATTAACAGAGCATGCGGCGAATGCATTTTATTCAATAAATTACTCTATTTATAAAGAGCGGCGGCTTTTCGTTTGGAAAAGCCGCCGTTATTTTATCAGGGATATTGGGCGCCGGTGACGGTGAGATAGACCGCGTAAAGCGACTTCGTCGCGGCGATGAAAAGCCGGTTACGGCGCGGCCCCCCGAAGGTTACGTTGGCGACTGTCTGCGGCGTCCTGATCTTGCCGAGGAGCGTGCCGTCCGGGGAGAAACAGTGCACGCCATCGCCGGCGCTGGTCCACAGGTTGCCGCCCATGTCGAAACGGAATCCGTCCGGCAAGCCATTATCGATGGTGCAGAATACCGCGCCGCCGGTAACGCGCTTGCCGCCATCCGCAATGTCGAAGACGCGGATATGGCGTGGCGCGTTCTCGTCGTGGCTATACGCGCTGTCGGCAACATAGAGCCTGGTTTCGTCCGGGGAAAAGGCGAGGCCGTTCGGCTGGTGGAAATCGGTGATGATTGCATCGAGTTCGCCGGTTTTCGGGTCAAGGCGATAGACATTGCGCGTGGGCTGTTCCGGGTCGGCCTTGTAGCCTTCATAATCGGCTATGATGCCGTAGGTCGGATCGGTGAACCAGACCGTTCCGTCTGAACGCACAATCACATCATTGGGTGCATTCAGCTTCTTCCCCCGGTAGCTGTCGGCCAGCACGGTGATGCTGCCATCCGGTTCCGTGCGGGTGACGCGGCGACCGGCATGCTCGCAGGTAACGAGGCGTCCTTCACGGTCGCGGGTGTTGCCGTTTGAGAAATTGGAGGGCTGGCGAAAGACGGACACGCCCCCTTCAGGCACCCAGCGCAGAATGCGCTGGTTCGGAATGTCGCTCCACAAAAGGCAGTTCTGGTCACCGAACCATACGGGCCCCTCGGCCCAGCGGCAACCGGTATAGAGTTCATCCAGATCGGCGCTCGGCACGATCATCTGCTTGAAGCGTTCGTCGTGGATTTCGTAAATCGAAACGGTCTGTGACAAGGAAATTTACTCCGGAAAAACTATCGTTCAGCCCGACGGCCACTGGCGAGGATGATCACCGCAATAATGGTGAGCCCGGTCAGGACAAGGCGGACACCGGCACCGAAACCATAAGTGTTGAGCATCGAGACGATGAGGAACATGAAGAGGGCGGCTCCCCAGATGCCGGGGATATTGGAATCGCCGCCAGCAACCGCCGTGCCGCCGATGATGACGACAGCGATCGACATCAACAGATATTCTGCGCCCATGTTCAGCGCCGCGCCGCCCGAGAAACAGGCGAGCAGGAAGCCGCAAAGCGAAGCCAGCACCGCGCAAAGCAGATAGGTGACGAAGCGTGTGCCGTCGACGGGTACGCCTGCCATGCGCGCCGCGAACGGGTTCTGGCCGATTGCCGAAATCCAGCGGCCATAAATGCTCTTTTTCAAAAGCACCCAGCCAATGACCGACAGGATCAGGGCCACGATGGCGACATTGGGAATGCCGAGCGTCGATGCAGTTGTGAACTGCGCCAGGCTCTCAGGCGGTTTTACGCGCAAGCCGCGATTGCTCCAGATGGCCGTAGACTGGATCAGGAAGCTCATCGACAAGGTGGCGATGATGGGAGGGATGCGCAGAAGCTTGATCAGCGCATAATTGCAAATGCCGATGGCAAGCCCGATCAGCAGCGCCACGGCAAGCCCGGCGAGGATCATGCCGTCCTGTGTGTCCATCAGTTTCAGCGCCAGCGTGGCGGCGAGCGTCATGTTGGCAGGCACCGACAGATCGATATTGCCGGGGCCGAGCGTGATGACGAACATCTGCCCCAGCCCGACGATCACCGAGAAGGATGCAAAGGTGAAGGCTGCATGGGAAAGCCCGTGCGCGCCTGCGCCTCCGGTGAAGAGGATTGTAATGACCCACACGGCGACGGTCGCAATAAACGACCATATCCACGGGCGTCTGGTGAGAATGGCGAGGCCGTTCATTGCTTTTTCTCCCTCTTTTCGAGGCGGTTGAGGAAGAGGCGCAATGCCAGCACCACAATGAGGATGCCGCCCTGCGCGCCAATCTGCCAGTCAGGGGAAATACGCATGAAGGAGAGGAAAGATCCGGCAAGCGTCAGTGTGAGCGCACCGATGACAGCACCGATGGGCGAGACGCGGCCGCCGACGAATTCGCCGCCACCGAGAATAACGCCTGCGATGGACAGAAGCGTATAACGTAACGCGATATTGGCATCAGCCGATGTGGTGAGGCCGACCAGTGCAATTCCTGCCAGCACCGCGAAAAAGGCAGCCAGTGCATAGGTTCCGGCGCGGATCATGGTGACAGACCAGCCCGCGCGCTCGATGGAGCGGGTGTTGCCACCCGCGCCGCGCATCAGCACGCCGAAGGTGGACCGCATCACGATAAAATGCGTGACGAGCGCAATCAGAATGCTGGCGACAATGGCCATCGGCATGAATGGCGGCTTGGCGGTCATGATCCAGCGCGCCCAGTCCGGTGCCTGTCCGCCGGGCGAGGGCAGCAGGAACACCGCCAACCCGCCCCAGACAAAGCTCATGCCAAGCGTGACCACGATGGAAGGCAGGTTGCGCAGATGGATCAGCGCGCCAAGCGCGGCATAGGCGGCAATCGCTGCCACCAGGATCAGCACGCCGATGACGGGGGTGGTGTTGAGGTAGGTCGCGGCAACGCAAACCACGAAGCTCACGAAGGTTCCCATCGAGAGATCAAGATCATTGACGGCCATGATCAGCATCTGGGCGATGGTTGCGAGCGCGATGGGAACGGCCAGATTGAACAGCAGGTTCAGCCCGGTATAGCTCATGGCCCGCGGCTGCATGTAGAAGACGGCGGCCAGAAGCAGGACCAGCGAGAACACCGGCGTCAGCAGGCGGATGGTGGAAGAGGAAAGGCGCATTATTCGTGACCTCCCTCGAATGATGCGGCAAGCACGTTCTTTTCCGTAATGTCTTCGCCGGTCAGTTCAGCAACGATAGCGCCGTCGCGGAAAACATAGACCCGGTCACAAAGTTCGATTTCGTCCATTTCGGTGGAATACCAGACGAAAGTGCGTCCGTTTTCCGCCTCATGGCGCAGGATTTCATAGACCTCCTGCTTGGTGCCGACATCGACGCCACGCATCGGGTCATCCATCAGGATCGTATGCGCGCTGGTTGCCAGAGCGCGGGCGAAAAGCACTTTCTGCTGGTTGCCGCCCGACAGCGACAGGATGCGGTTGCCCATATCCGGCGTGCGTATCTGGATGCGGTCCTTCCATTCTCCGCCAAGTGCGTCTTCCCGTTTTCGGTCGACGAGTTTCAGCGACGACAGCCGGTCGAGCGAACTGACCGTAAGATTGTGCAGGATGCTCCACAGCGGGAATGTGCCGTTCAGGCTGCGGTCACCGGCGACGAAGGCGATTTCGCAATTGCGGGCAGGAACCCAGTTTGGGCGCCGCGCATAGTAAAGATCGAGCAGCATTCTGGTCTGCCCGTGTCCGGCCAGCCCTGCAAGGCCGATGACCTCGCCCTTGAAAGCCTGAAACGGCTTTGTGTCGGTGGCGCGTTTTGGAAAGGACAGAACCGGTGAGCCGGTCGCGTCGGTCTGTGCGACGCGGCGCACCGTCTTCTCGCGCTCCACGCTGCCCATGGCTTCAACGAGGCTGCGATTGGTAAATTCGCTGGCGGCGCGATTGGCGACGACCTTGCCATCCTTCATCACGACGATGCGGTCGGAGGTGGAGAGAATTTCGCCCAGCATGTGCGAAATAAGAATGATGGCACCGCCGGTTTCAACGAAGCGGCGCACATAGGCCATCAGCTGCGCGGCAATGCCTGCATCGAGCGATGAGGTAGGCTCATCGAGAATGACCAGTTTCGGTGCTGTTCCCGGCGCGGTAAAGTTGATGGCGATCTCCACCATCTGCTGCTCGGCAATCGACAATTCGTCAATGGTAGCGCTGCTGTCGATCTTGTGGCCCGGAAAAATCTCGTTGAGCTTTTTGGAAATCAGTTCAACGGCCTTGCCGCGCCAGTTTGCGCCTTCGAGGTTGCGCTGCATGATGCGGACATTTTCGGCAATCGTCAGATTGGGGAACAACGACAGTTCCTGAAACACGCAGCGCACGCCGTGCTTGCGCGCCATCGCCACGCCATGCCCCGCTTCGCCGTGATAGGAAACGCTGCCTTCATGCGGCGACAGCCCGCCATTGATGACATTGACGATGGTGGATTTGCCCGCGCCATTGTGCCCCACAAGCCCGACACACTCGCCTTCGCGGATCACGAGTTCGGCGCCATCCAGTGCTTTCACCGCACCGAACTGCACGCGGATATCGCGCGCGACGACGACCTCCCGTTTCTCTGCTGCTTCTGTCATACGTTCAACTGACTGCTGGAAATGCTGAAAGTGACGGAAAGGCGGGAACGAAACCCGCCCCAATCGTCCGATGATGCAAAGGCGCTGCTTATTTCGCGGCGTCGATGACCTTCTGCGCGTCTTCAAGCGAATATTCGACATTCGCGACGCCACCTTTCTGGGTGTTGGCCAGGTCCTTGTCGAGCGATTCCTGGCTGACGCTGAGGAACGGAACCACGAGGTCCTTCTTTACGTCCTTGCCATCGAGAATCTGCTGGGCGACCCAGAAAGCGAGCGTGGATACGCCGGGCGCAATCGAAACCGACATGGTTTCGTAGCCGTTGGCGTCCTTTTGGCTCTTCCACCACTGCAATTCATCTTCACGGTTGCCCATGATGATGATCGGCGTTTCGCGCTTGGCAGCGGCGAAAGCCTGCGCGGCGCCGTAACCATCACCACCCTGCGTCACCACCGCATCCACTTTCGGCAGGCTTGGAAGAATGCCCGCGACGGCACGCTGTGCGACGTCTGCGGCCCAGTCGCCATTGACGGAGCCGACGATTTTGAATTTCGGATGCTTCTTCACGCCTTCTTCGATGCCGGCATGGATATTGTCATCGACGGAAACACCGGCAAGGCCGCGAATTTCGAGCAGGTTGCCGCCATCCGGGAGGCGCTTGGCAAGATAGTCGATCTGGCTTTCACCCATCGCCTTGAAGTCGACCGCGATGCGCCATGCGCAAGGCTCAGTCACGATGCCGTCGAAGGAAACCACCGTAATGCCCGCGTCGCAGGCTTCCTTGATTGCTCCGTTCAACGCGGTCGGCGAGGCGGCATTGATGACAATGGCGTCATAGCCTTGCAGGATCATGTTCTGGATTTGCGCGGCCTGTTCGGTCGCCTGGTTTTCAGCCGTCGTGAACGGGTCAGCAGCCGCAACAACGCCAGCCTTCACGGCTTCCTTTGTGATCTTGTCCCAGCTTTCCAGCATGGCTTGACGCCATGAGTTGCCAGCATAATTGTTCGAGAATGCAATCTTCTTCGACGATGTGTCAGCCAATGCGCTGCCTGCGGCCAGAACGCCTGCAAGTGCTGCGGATGCGAAAAGGATTTTTGCGAGTTTCATTCTTTCCTCCCAGTTGCCAGTATGCGACCCGCAGCGCCCCGGCACTTCGGATCGTCTGAATTGACTATGGCGCGAGCCTCCCGCACCGCCGCTCCTCAACGGCACCAGTCCGCGCCTGATGCGATTTTTCACTCTTGTATCGCGGGCAATTTTCTGGTGAAGCGAGGATGAAAGAAGAGGAGCCTTCTGTGAAGGCCGATTGAAGCAACTGACTTGCGGGTTCCCGCAGCAAAATTGCGGAAACCCGCAAGACGCGCCGAGGCTGTCGCAGCCTATTATAGCTTATGAGAGGTTTGCGTTCCGGAGGAGAGACGCTTGCTTGAACTCGCGCCCCAACGGTTGCTCGACCACTATCTGAATATTTCCAGATTGCTGGCGGGACAACTCGACTTCGATTCCATCATCCGGGCGGTGGCGGCAGAGATTACGCATATCGTGCCCTATGACCATCTGGACGTCTGCATCAAGACGCTCGATGGAAAGTTCCATATCGCCTATGAGAGCGGCATATCGACAGACTGGAGCCGCAATCCGCCCGCGCCGCTTTCCGGCAGCCCCATCCGAACCGTGCTTTCCGGCGAGGCCGATCATCTTTTGACCGACGATGCGCGCATCGACCCGCGCTTTCATTTTGCGGGTGCTTTTTCCAGTCCCATTATCGAGCACGATCTGAAAGGGCGCCTGCATGTGCCGCTGAAGGCGCAGGGCGATATTATCGGCGCGCTCAGCTGTTCCAGTCTCACTCCCGCCTGCTACACCATGCGGGACGTGGAAAATGCCCAGTCGATTGCCGATCTGCTTACCCCATATTTCTTCGCAATTCGTGCGGCAGAACAGGCCAAACGTTCCGCCATCGTGGAAGCGGAAGCGCGGGCGCGCGAGGAAGGCTTGCGTTTCGGCGCTCTGAAACTGACGGAAGCGCTGGAAATCGAGCGCCACCGCATCGGCATGGACCTGCACGACCAGACGCTGGCCGATCTGACACGGCTGGCGCGCCACGTCGAGCGGCTTACCCACGCGCCAGACCTTTCGGGCGAGCAGCTTGAACCGCTGTTTCGCGGGCTCCAGCATTGCATGCACGACCTGCGGCAAATCATTGAAGAAGCGAAGCCTTCAATTCTCCAGCTCTTCGGTTTTGTGCAGGCGACGGAAAACCATCTGGGCCGTTCGGTGCGCGACAGCGGGTCAACCATCGAATGGGCGCTGGACGACCACAGCGAAGGCATGGCGGATCGGCTGGAAGAAACGGTTGCGACCTCGCTGTTCCGCATCGTGCAGGAGGCAATCAACAATGCGATACGCCATGCTCATGCAAGCCGGTTGCGCGTAGCGTTCCGCAACAAGGCTGGTCGGCTACATGTCGAAGTCGCGGATAACGGTATCGGCATGGATCGCCATACGCAGCGTCCTGACGTGGGACATGGGATCGACAATATGCGCACGCGCGCGCGGTTGATCTCTGCAAGTTTCGCTATCAGGAAAAACGGGGAAGGTGGCGGCACCAGTGTGACGATCCACCTGCCCGCGGAGATGTGCCGGGAGGGTGGAGGATAAAATGCATGTTCTGATCGTGGAAGATGATCCGTTGCACCGCGCCTATCTTGGCGAGGCCGTGCGGGCGGCATTGCCCGAATGCAGCGACGTGCTGGAAGCCGAAAACGGGTCCGCCGGCGAGAAACTGGCGCGCCAGCACAGGGCAGCGCATATCGTCATGGATTTGCAGATGAACGGACGCAACGGCATTGAAGCGGCGCGAACGATCTGGAAGGAAAATCCTGAAACGCGCATTCTGTTTTGGTCGAACTACGCCGATGAAGCTTATGTGCGCGGCGTGTCGCGCATCGTGCCGGAAGGGGCAGCTTACGGCTATGTGCTGAAATCGGCATCCGACGACAAGCTGCGGCTGGCATTGCGCAGCATTTTCGTCGAAGCACAATGCGTCATCGACCGCGAGGTGCGCGGCCTGCAGCAAAAGAGCCTTGGCCATGCCAGTGGTTTCAGCGAAAGCGAATATGAAATTCTGGTCGATATAGCGTTGGGCCTGACGGATCGCGTCATCGCACGCCGCCGCAATCTGTCGCTCAGAAGCGTTCAGAACAGATTGCAGCAACTCTATGAAAAACTTGGCGTCTACCAGGAGAAGGGTGAACCCGACGAAGGACGTTTCAATCTCCGGGCCCGTGCGGTCACAGTGGCCCTTCTACGCAAGCTTTTGAACTACAGCGCGCTTGAGCGCGCCGAAATCGAGCTCAATGACTGGATCAGCCGACAGCCGTCTTCAGGCGGCGCTGTTCGAGATTGAGGCCCATTTCCGACGCGCGGGCGATGACTGGTGCGAAGCGTCGCTGCTTCTTTTCCTCATGGTTGGAAGCAATGTCTGCGATGCGGTGCTTGAGGAAGGGGTTGAGAAACCGTTCTCGGACCGAATCCACGTAAGCTTCGGCCTGTTCACCAAGACCGTCTGCGGCAAATACCGGCAGGACTTCGTCACGCCAGACCGCTTCCAGTTCGCTCCGGATCGTCTCGTCCTGCATGGCTTCCAGCACGATCTCGTCTTTCGGACGGTCGCCCTTCAGCCATTGTTCCGCAATGAATGTATGGCCAAGGTTGAGCAGGTAGAGTTTCAGCTGCTCATAGCGCGCCAGATCATCGGTGACGACGATATCCTTGTGTTCACAAGGCAGTGTCAGCCCGTCTGCTTTCTCGATCGCCCAGAGCGCATAGGGTTCGGCGACGGCGCCGATGGGCTCGATGGGTTCGGAAACGATGCGGTCGACCAGGCTGTTGGCGAAGATGCAGCGAGTTTCGAGCCACTGCACGAACCTGTCCGGCAGCTTCCAGTCCTGAGCCAGATTTACAAGGATCGCACGAAGCTTGTCGCCATTGCGCGAGATCAGTTCGCAGGGAAATATCGACAGCGGCGCATCGGGATTGTGCTGCCAGCGATGATGCAGCAAGACCAGCAGCTTGGCTGGAAAGCTTTTCGGCAAAGCTTCCGGATTGGCGAGAAGCGAGCTGTCATCGCTTCTGTCGAGCTCAAAACCCTTGTCGCCAGTGTTGGAGAGGATCACATCGACGCTGGCGCCAAGGTCGAGAATCGCAGCCCAGTCGTGATGCGCGGAGTAGGCAGCGGTGACGCCCTTCGCTTGATATTCCGTCTCCGACGGCTTGCCGTCGACCAGTCCGCGGATCATGACGGGATAGCTGCGGGTTTCGTTCAAAGCCGCGATCCGCTGGCTGCTTTGCGGGTTGGAAGTCGTCTGCACGACGGCAATCGTTCCGATGGCTTTGCCATTGGCAAGCGCTTCCGAAACAAAGAAATCGGCATGAGCCAACAGAAAACGACTGGTGCCGAACTGCAGGATCGCTGGCTTTTCGTGCATGACCTTCTCCCATAAATCAGTGGTTTTAACTAAGCGATGCGCGGCAAATTGGTCAAGCCAGTGGGGAGATTTATCAGTCAAACGATCCGATAGCAGGTGTGGAAATGTGCGATTTGCCGCAATTCATCGGGTTTTTAAGCATATTGCGCTTCATTCCGCTTGGAAATATGGTAAGGCCAATTCGAGGAGAGGTGAATTGGGAGCACCATGAGCGACTTTACGGCAACCGCGGAACCGCGCAGGCTTTATCAGCAGATTGCGGATCGGGTGAGAAATCTCATCCAGGATGGCCAGTTTCCTGCTGGCAGCAGGCTGCCGGCTGAGCGCGAGCTGGCGCAGCAGCTGGGTGTGTCGCGGCCTTCGCTGCGCGAGGCGCTGATTGCGCTCGAAATCGCTGGCAATGTCGAAATCCGTATGGGTTCCGGCATTTATGTCACGGCGGAGTCGGAAAAGCGTTCACTTTCCCATGGAGCTTCTATCGGGGAGAGCCCGCTTGAAATCATGCAGGCACGCGAAATGGTCGAAGGCAGCGTGGTTGTCACGGCCTGCGCGCGCATGACGCCTGAAAGACTGGCTGAATTGCGTGCGACGATTGACGCGATGAAGGTGAATGTCGATGCCGGGCGCAAGGCGATCGAACTCGACAGGCAGTTTCATCTGCTCATTGCCGAGCAATCGGGCAATTCCGTTTTGGCGCGCATCGTGCGCGACCTTTTCGACGAGCGGCATAGTCCGCTGACGTCGCATATCAGAACACGCTTCGAGGATAATGATACATGGGCTCTGGCTCTGGCCGAGCACGAGGCCATCTATGCAGCCCTGGAGGCAAGAGATCCGCTTCAGGCGCAGGCAGCCATGCGAACGCATCTGGACCGATCCAAGCAGCGTTGGATGGATAATGAACCCAGCGAGTGATTAGCCGGGGCGATTTGGGAGTGAGGTCAGACACATGAATGATTCCGTTGCTAAAACGGTTGCGCCGGTAATTTTGCTGCATCCTTCGGACGATGTTGCGGTGGCGCGCGTTTCGGTTCGCGCGGGCGATCCAATCGGACTTGACGGGATCAATGCCCGGGAATTGATCGGGCGCGGCCACAAGGTTGCCGTTCGCGACATTCCAGAGGGCAGGGAAGTCCTGAAATACGGGCAGGTGATCGGCGTTGCGACGAAGGACATCGCGCAGGGCGAGCATGTGCATCTGCAGAACCTCGCCATGCTGCCTTCCGAACACGAGCACCAGTTCTCCATCGACATTGAAGAACGCGGCATGCTGCCGGAGGCGGAGCGCCGCCATTTCATGGGCTTCGACCGGGGCGCTGGCGGCGTCGGCACGCGCAATTTCATCGGCGTGATTTCGTCAGTCAATTGCTCGGCCACGGTGTCGCGTTACATTGCCGATTATTTCAACCGGATGGGCGGTCTCGACGGTTTCGATAATGTCGATGGCGTCGTGGCGCTGACGCATGGCAGCGGCTGCGCGCTCAACACCAAGTCGGAAGGCTATCGCCTTTTGACCCGCACCATTCAGGGTTATGCCAAGCACCCGAATTTCGGCGGCATATTGCTGATCGGGCTTGGCTGCGAAACCAACCAGATTGCGCCAATTCTCGAACATTATCGCATGGAAGAAGGCTCGCGCCTGCGCACCATGACGATCCAGCAGCATGGCGGCACACGAAAGACCATCGATCATGCGATTGCCGAAATTAAGGACATGCTGCCGCTGGTCAATTCGGCGGTCCGCACCAAACAGCCTCTGTCGAAGCTGAAAGTGGCGCTGGAATGCGGCGGCTCTGACGGTTATTCCGGCATCTCGGCCAATCCGGCATTGGGCTATGCTTCGGACCTTATCGTGCGCAATGGCGGCACAACCGTCCTGTCGGAGACGCCGGAAATCTACGGTGCCGAACATCTTCTGACGCGCCGCGCAGTAACGCCTGCGGTAGCGGAGAAGCTGTTGCAGCGCATCGACTGGTGGCGCGACTACACAGCGCGCAATGGCGACGAACTCAACAACAACCCGTCGCACGGCAACAAGCTTGGCGGGCTCACCACCATTCTGGAAAAGTCGCTCGGCGCGGTCGCCAAGGGTGGCTCCATGCCGCTCAAGGCGGTCTACGAATTTGCTGAAACGGTTACCGAACCAGGTTTCGTCTTCATGGACACACCCGGTTACGACCCCGTTGCGGTGACCGGGCAGGTGGCCGGTGGCTGCAATGTGATCTGCTTCACCACGGGTCGCGGGTCGGTTTCCGGCTTCAAGCCTTCGCCTTGCATCAAGATCGCCACGAATTCCGAAATGTATGAGCACATGAAGGAAGACATGGACATCAATTGCGGCGGCATCGTCACCGGCGACGAGACCATCGAACAGTCGGGCACGCGCATCTTCGAACATATCATCGCGGTCGCATCCGGCGAGAAGACGTTGAGCGAAGTCTACGACTATGGCGACAACGAATTCGTGCCGTGGCAGGTCGGCGCCGTAACCTGATCCCTTTCTTCAACGACGACTGACAGGAATAATTCGATGGTCAAAGCTCTGCGTATCGAGAGCGAAAACGTCACCCGTTTTGCAGAAATCGACGAAGCGCCTTTGCTGGCTGGTCATGTCCGCGTGCGCGTGCGCCATGTGGGGCTCTGCGGCAGCGACCTGAACACCTTCAAGGGGCTTAACCCTCTGGTCCAGCTGCCTCGCATACCGGGGCATGAAATCGGCGGCGAGATCATGGAAGCCGGAGAAGGCGTCGGCGCTGCCTACGCCAAGGGCAAGCGGGTCATCGTGCTACCCTATACGAATTGCGGCGAATGCTCATCCTGCCGCAAGGGGCGGCTCAATGCATGCCGTTATAACAAAACGCTCGGCGTGCAGCAAAATGGCGGTCTGGCCGACCAGATCGTGCTGCCTGCCGAGAAGCTGATCCTCAACGATACGCTGGAGCCGCGTCATCTGGCGCTGGTCGAGCCGCTTTCGGTTGGCTTTCATGCTGTCGAGCGCGGACGCGTTCAGGCGGGCGATACGGTTGCTGTTCTTGGTTGCGGCATGATCGGCATGGGCGTGCTGCTCGGTGCAGTTGCGCGCGGCGCCAAGGTCATCGCCATCGATCCCAGCGCCGAGAAGCGTGAACTGGCGCTGCAGTTCGGCGCAACGCACGCGCTGCCGGGCGGTGAGGATGTTGTCGCCAAGGTGCAGGAATTGACCAATGACGATGGCGTGGATGTTGCTTTTGAAGCGGTCGGCCTGCCGATCACCTTCACGCAAGCTGTCGACATGGCCGGTTTCGCAGGCCGGGTAGTGTATGTCGGCTATTCCAAGGCGCCCGTTACCTATCAGACCCAGTTCTTCAACCTGAAGGAACTCGACATCATGGGATCGCGCAATGCGACGCTCTCGGATTTTGAGGCCGTCATAACGCATCTGGAAAAGCTCGGGGCGGGTGCCGACAAGCTGATCTCCAAGGTGTTTCCGTTCGATGAAGCTGAAGCAGCGCTTCCCTATTGGGATGGCGACCGCAATGTTTTGAAGATCATCATCGAACGCGACTGAAATCGAAGCAAATGCGCCGTGCCTGAAAGAGGGCATGGCGCGCTAGTGGAGGAAACCGGCCAAAAGGCCAATTGTGTAATGACCCTATACGGGAGGACAACATGAAGAAACTCGTTACCGGCATGATCGCCGCCAGCATGCTGCTGGCAGGAAGCATGGCTGCATATGCTGCCAATGTGTCGATCAAGGTTGCCTATGAAAACAACCCCGGCGAGCCTTTCGATGAAGTAATGCATTACTGGAAAGATGACCTTGCCAAGCGCAGCAACGGCGAGATCACGCTCGAACTTTATCCAAGCTCGCAGCTCGGCTCCAAGAAGGACGTGACCGAACAGGCCATGATGGGCCTCAATGTCGTAACCATTTCCGACGTTGGCTTTCTGGCCGAATATGATCCGGACCTCGGCGTTCTCTACGGCCCGTTCCTGACCGACGATCCGGCACAGCTTTTCAAGGTCTATGACGGTCCCTGGTTCAAGGAGAAGAGCGAAGAGCTGAAGAAGAAGGGCATTCACATCGTAATGCCGAACTATCTTTACGGCATTCGCCAGATCATTTCCAAGAAGCCGATCCGCACCCCTGAAGACCTGAAGGGCATGAAGATCCGCGTGCCGAACAATGTCATGCAGATCAAGACCTTTGAGGCCATGGGCGCTACGCCGACCCCGATGCCGCTCGGCGAAACCTTCCCGGCGCTGGCGCAGGGCGTGATCGATGGCGTCGAAAACCCGATTTCGGTTCTCTACGGCCAGAAGTTCCAGGAAGAAGCCAAATATCTGAGCAAGGTCGGCTATCTGACCAACGTGGCGCTCATCGTTGGCGGCGAAGCATTCTTCTCCACGCTGCCTGAAGATCAGCTCAAGATGATCCACGAGTCCGCTTATGATGCAGGTCTCTACAGCCAGAAGCTGACGATCGAAAAAGACAATGAAATGATCGAAAAGATGAAGGAAGCCGGTGTCGAGGTCATCGATGTCGACCGCGCTCCTTTCAAGGCTCTTGCTGAAAAGGTCTACACCCAGTTCCCGGAATGGTCTCCAGGTCTTTATGAAAAGATCAAGGCCGAACTGAACTGATCCATCTTATTCGGATATCGCCATGTCGCGGCTTTGCCGCGGCATGGTTCGCTCATGGAATCCAATCCGATGAAACTGTTTGAAAAACTGATCGAATGGCTGGCTGCGGTGCCGCTGTTCATCCTGCTCGCGATGTTCAACATCGCCGTTGTCATGCGCTACTGGATGCATCAGCCATTGCAATGGACCGAGGAAATGGCCGGCCTGTTGATGATCTGGATTGTGATGCTCGGCAGTGTCGCCGCAGAACGCAGCAACCAGCATCTTGCCATTCCGATGCTTGTGGACCTGTTTTCGGAAAAGCTGCGCGAGGTCATCAACGCTATCGTTTCCATCCTGTCGGGACTGTTCCTGCTTTACGTTTCCTATGCCGGTTACAAGCTTTCGGTTGCTGCGCAGTTTAAGGTGACGGACGTGCTGCGGGTTTCCTATTACTGGATCGATATCGCCGTTCCCGTCGGCTTCGTCATTATCGCTCTTTATATGTTTGCAGGCGCATTCAAATCCTTGCGCGCCGCATTTGCGGGAGGCAAGGCATGAACCTGACGACTGTCGTACTCATCATGCTGGCGCTGATCGCGCTCAATATGCGCCTTTATGTGGCCATCCTGATTGCGGTCTTCACCTATTTCACCTTCTTCAACCAGATGCCGATAGCGATTGCCGTGCAGCGCTTCATCAGCCCGGCACAGAACACGTCGCTGCTCGCAATTCCGTTCTTCATCATGCTTGGCACGGTGATGTCGCATACCGGGATTGCGGAGCGCCTGATCAAGGTCGCGGAAATTCTGGTCGGCCGCATGCGCGGCGGCATGGCGCTCACCAACATCATGGTTTCGACCCTGATGGGCGGCGTCAGCGCGTCCAATCTGGCCGATAGCGCCATGCTGACGCGCATGATGGTGCCGGAAATGGTCAAGCGTGGCTATGACAAGGCATTTTCCTGCGCGGTGACGGCTGCCGGTTCGCTGATCACGCCGATCATTCCTCCAGGCATCGCGCTCATCATCTACGGTCTGATTGCGGATGTTTCCATTGGCAAGATGTTCATGGCCGGTGTGCTGCCGGGCATTCTGGGTGCAATTATCCTGATGGTTGCAGCCTATGCGACATCGGTCAAGCGCGGTTACAAGCCAAGCCGTGAAAAGCGGATGAGCGGCGCGGAGGTTGTCTCGACGCTTGCCTCGGCATGGCCTGCCGTCCTGTTGCTGTTCGCGATCATCGGCGGCATCCGCATGAACATCTTCACGCCGACGGAAGCCGGTGCGGTTGCGGTAACGCTGGTTCTGATTATCGGCTTCGTGATCTATCGCGAAATGCGTATTTCGCACGTGGTGGATTCGCTCATCGAAACGGCGAAATCGACCGCATCCGTGATGCTGGTCATCATGGCGTCGTCAGCGCTCGCATGGGTGTTCTCGCTTGAACAGGCTGGCCAGTCGCTGATGCAGCTGATCTCGTCCTTCACCAGCAATCCTTATGCGTTCCTGCTAGCAGTCAACGTGATCCTGCTGATCCTCGGGGCGCTGATCGAGGGTACGGCCCTGATGATCGTTCTCGTGCCGCTGCTGATGCCGACGGTGAAGGCTCTGGGCATCGATCCGGTACATTTCGGTATCATCGTGATCATCAACCTGTCGATTGGCACGCTGACCCCGCCTGTCGGTACGGTCATGCTGATGGTCTGCAATATTGCAAAGGTGAGGGTGGGAGATTTCACCCGCCAGGCATTCAGTATGTATATGGCGCTGTTTATCCTGCTGGCGCTGGTTACTTATGTGCCGATTATCTCAACCTATCTCGCTCACTAAAAAGAAAAGCGCGGGTCGTTCCCGCGCTTTTTCATTTGTTCACCACGGGTTTTCGACACGCGGCCAGATGGCGCGGCTGAGCTTGCGGTAATTGGTCGTGCGCGGATTGCTCGGATAGGAGCTCGGTGCCGCGACATAGATAATTTCAGCAGCAATCGGCGCGAAGCCCGCGTGGAAATGGTTGGTGGATTTGACCACCAGTATGTCCTTCTCCATCGGGTCGATACCGATATTTGAAAAGATATCCGGCTCGAATGTCTGCGTCCGGTTGGTGTTGAGAATGATGTCGATCCCGGTGCCTTCGATGCGTACGACCGCCGAAGGTCCAAGCGTCACGCGGCTTGGTCCGAAACTCTGCCAGCCTTCGGCAAGAGTCTTCAGGACGGTTACACGCGCATCGATAGGTTCGCCGCCAAGCGGTCCGGATTTTCCGCCGAAACGCAGATCGATCACCGCGCCTTCGCCCGCCGCATGGCAGAATGTCACTGCGATGGGGTCCCAGATGGTGGCGATGCCAATATTGTCGATGCCGCGTTCAATCAGGCGGCGAAGGAGATGGGTTCCGTCGCCGGCTACCCCGCCGCCGGGATTGTCCCACACATCGGCGATTACCGCAGGTTTTGCGGGATCGGCTGCATGGGCGGTCAGCGCGCGGTCGATACCCTGATCGGTGTCGAACATGGCCATTGAGGTTTGTTCGCGCATGGCGATCAATTCGCGCCCGAGTTTTTCCGCAAGCGCCTCGCCCTTGGCCGGGTCATTGTCGGTGACAACGAGAATGCGGGTTCCCATTTCCGGCACATCGGCAGCCATGAAGCCATGAATGACTGAAATCGACAGGATGCCATCCTTGCCCTGCATCGCCTTGATACGGTCGACGAAAGAGCGCATCGGCTCCTTGCTTGTCGGATATACGCCGATCATATGGCAGTCGAAGGTGGAGATGACGGGCTTGATGCGGCCTTTCAGGGCATGGAGCGCAAGATCGACCACATGCTCGCCGCGTTCGTAAAAATCCGTGTGAGGAAATTCGAGGAACGATGCGAAAATATTGAGGTTTTCGACCCGTTTCGGGGTCAGGTGGCTATGCGGGTCGAACTCGCTGGCAACGAGAATATCCGGCCCGACAATAGCACGCACGCGCTCCAGCAGATCGCCCTCGCAGTCGTCATAACCCTGTGCGACCATGGCGCCGTGCAGGCCAAGGACGACGGCGTCAACGGGCATCGCGGCCGTGAGCTGATCGAGGATTTCATCACGCAATGCCTCGAACGCCTGCCGTTGCAGCAGTCCGCCGGGTTCCGCCCAGGTGGCTGTGCCTTCGATGACGGTTAATCCCTCCACCGCTGCGCGCTTGCGCAATGCCACGATGGGAGAAGAGCAAAGCGTCGGCGTTTCCGGATGCTTGCCTGGCGCGGCATAGAAAGCCATTTCAAACGAGGCCCTGTCGGTCGGGACCGGCGAGAACGTGTTGGTTTCTGTCGCAAGCGATGCGGTGAAGATGCGCATGGAAATGACTCTGGGCGGGGCGTGTTTATTTCTGCGGTGCGTAGGCGATGGCTTCGACTTCGATCTTGATGTCGATCATCAGGCGGGACTCGACCGTGGTTCGCGCTGGCGGTTCTTTCGGGAAATATGTGGCGTAAATGGCATTCATGCGCCCGAAATCCCGGGCATCTTCCAGCCAGATAGTGGTTTTAACGACGTCTTCCATTGTCGCACCTGCAAGCGCGAGTGCGGCCTTGACGTTTTCGAGCACCTGTTTCGTTTGGGCTTCAATGCCGCCTTCAACAATCTGACCGTTTGCCCTGACTGGCACCTGTCCAGAAATATAGACTGTGTCGCCTGCGCGAACGGCGGGGGAAAGAGGCACATGCGATGCGCCGAAGACCTGTTTTCTGGACATGATTTTCTCCGGTTATTTGACGGCTCCAAGGGCCAGTCCCTTGATGAGATAGCGCTGGAGCCAGATGAAAAGGATGGCGACCGGCAGCGTGGCAAGGAAGGTCGCCGCCATGACATAATGCCATTCAACGGTGTAGCGTCCGGCCACCAGCGAGAAGACCTGAATGGGCAGGGTGTAACTATCCTGCCTGCGCAGCATGGTCAGCGCCACGACGAATTCGTTCCAGGCATTGATGAAGGTGAAGATGGCCGTGACAGCAATGGCGGGCAGGCAAAGCGGCAGGAACACTTTTATCAGTGTCTTGCCGCGTCCGGCACCTTCCATCCACGACGCCTCTTCCAGATCGCGCGGTATGGTGTCGAAATAGCTTTGCAGCATCCAGACGGTGAAGGCGATATTGAAGGCCATATAAACCGCACCGACCGCCGACACACTTTCGATTAGCCCGTAAGCGGCGAGCAACCGGAACAGGCCCAGCACCAGAACAATAGGCGAAATCATCTGCGAGACGAGCAGGAATTGCCGGAATGCGCCATGACCCGCAAAGCGAAAACGCGACATGGCATAGGCGGCAGGAATGGAAACCACGATTGCGCCGACAGAAGCGATGACAGAGACATAAAGCGAGTTCAAAAGCGCTTGCCCGAAACCCGTCTGCACCCACATTTCCGAAAAATTCTGCCAGCGGAAGCTGCTCGGCCACCAGTGCGGCGACAGCACTTCCTGTGGCGGTTTGACGGCGGTGAGGAACATCACCGCAAAGGGAAACAGCGTCAGCACGATAAGCGGTGACAGAACTGCCCAGGCAATGATCGTGCGTTTCAGCTTTGAACCCGTCATGCGCGTTCTCCCCGCATTGCAAGGCGGATATAGATCGCGGTGAAGACGAGGAGGATCGCCAGCATGATGAGCGATACGGCGGAGGCTTCCCCCAGCTTTCCGAGGCGGAAAGCGAGCTTGTAGAGATGCGTCACCAGAATGTCGGTGGAGTTGGCAGGCCCGCCTTGGGTCATGACCCAGATGATGGGGAATGAATTAAAGACGTAGATAGTATTCAGTACGATGGCGATATTGACGAAGGGCTTGAGCAGCGGAAAGGTGATTTCCCGAAACTGCTGCCACAGGCTGGCGCCTTCCAGCGACGAGGCTTCGTAGAGATCGTCCGGGATGGACGAAAGCCCGCCGAGAAAGATTGTGGTCGTGAACGGCACAGTCACCAGAATGCCGACCAATATCTGCATGGGAAAGGCGGTCGCTGCACTCGCCAGCCATTGAATGTTGCTGTCGATAAGGCCGAGATTGCGCAGTGCGGAATTGAGCATTCCGCTTTCGCCGTTGAGCGCCCAGCGCCAGACAATGGCCGTCATGGTGAGCGAAACGGCCCAGGGCAGCATGACGATGACGCGAGCCACCGACCGCCCATAGAAATCCATGTTGAGAATGATGGCGACCGGAATGGAAACTATGAGCGCCCCGCCGACCACTGCGATGGTCCAGATGGCGGTGCGCCAGACCGCATTGAGGAAGTCGGGCGTTGCGAAAAGGGCAGTGAAATTTGCGCCGTCGTTGAAATCGCGAAGCTGCCCGAAGCGGTTGACATCATGGCTGGCAATTTCAACGAGATGCACCACGGGCCAGAAGATCACCACCGCAGCCAGCAGCAGGCTGGGCAGGATCAGGAGATAGGGCAGGGTGCGGCTTTGCATCGGCAATCAATGTCCCGGAAAAGAAAAAAACCCGGCAGAGCGAGGGAGCACTGCCGGGCAGGCGGGGAGCGTTACTTCTTCAGGATCGCGTCAGCCTTGGCGGCGGCATCCTTCAGCACGGCATCAGGTTCGCCCTTGCCGAGATAAATGCTCTGCATGGCGTTGGACGTGATGTCGGCAATTTCTTCCCAACCCGGAATAATCGGCGCAAAGCGGGCATCCGGCAGAAGCGCGGTGAAGGCGGCAAGATCGGCATTATTGACGTAATAATCCATCTTCGCCTCTTCCTTGTTGACCGGCAGAAAGCCTTCGCCCTGCGTGAACTTGGCGCGCCATTCTGTCTGGAACAGGAAGTCGAGCACCTTCCAGGCTTCCTCCTTGTTCTTGGAGTTCTGGAACATGATGACGGAATCGGTCACGCCATAGGTGCCGCGCGCGCCCGTCGGTCCGGCGGGAATGGCCGCAACACCATATTTGAGGTTCGGCGCTTCTTCCTTGATCTGGTTCGACAGGAAAGGCGCGGTAATCATCATCCCAACCTTGCCCTGCTTGAACAGGTTCTGCACGTCCTCGCGCGCATAGGACGTGACGCCGGGCTGGGTCAGGCCGTCATCGATCAGCGACTTGTAAAGTTTGGCAGCTTCAAGTGCGCCGGGTGTGCTAAGACCCGATGTGCCATCCTTGTTGAGAATTTCGGTCCCATAGGACCACATGGCATAGTAATAATAGACATCGGTCTCGATTTCCTTGCCTTGCAGGCCGAAACCGTAATTCTCACCGCCAAGCGCCTTGATCTTGGAGGCTGCTGCTTTCAGTTCGTCCCAGGTTGCTGGCGGGTTTTCGACACCTGCCTTGGCGAGCAAATCCTTGTTGTAATACATGGCGCGGGCTGAGGCCGCGATGGGCAGGCCATAGGTCTTTCCCTCAAGGACGGACGGCGACAGGAAAGTCTCGATGAAGCGGCCCTTGAACTCATCATTCATGTAGCCGTCAAGCGGTTCGGCGATGCCCTGCTGCACGAAATCGATCAGCCAGCGCGTGCCGATGATGGAAAGGTCCGCATTGGTGCCTGCTGAAATGTCGGTGGTGAGCTTCTGGAGAAGCACGTCCCACGGCACGACCTCAAAATTGAGCGTGATGCCGGGATTGGCAGCTTCAAACGCCTTCTTGACCTCTTCGAAATATGGGCCGGTCTTGGAGCTGTACTCCGCGACGGTCATGCGTACTTCGCCAGCCTGTGCGCCCGATGATAGCGCCAGAATGCTCAGCCCAGCCAAAAGGCCAGCCTTCCATTTGTTGATAGACATCTTCCCGTTCCCGTGTTGAGTCATCGCGATGTTGCGATGACGATCTATTATTGTTATTTTCCTACATTATCGGCTTTATTGGTACTTTCAAGTTAAAAGTTTTGTTGCAAACTTACATTTTGACTTTTACGCTGGCGAAACTAAACAGTGCAGAAAAACTGCCGCATAAAAGGGGAATGGTGTGGAGCAAGCAGGCGAATTTGCCGGGAAATCTGTATTGATTACCGGCGCGGGCGGCGGTGTGGGAAGCGCGCTGGTCAAGCTGTTTTGGGAGCGCGGCGCCCGGGTGATCGGTTGCGATACGTCACTGGAAGCGATGACGGGCGATGGCTTTCATGCGCGTCATACCTTCGATCTGCTCGACCGTGACGGGCTGGAACCGGCAGCAAAGCGGATCATAGTGGAATCGGGCCTGCCCGATATCGTTATCAACAATGCAGGCTGGACCCGCGCCGAAACTTTTGACGGGCTGGATCAGGGCAATATCAACGCCGAGATCGACCTCAATCTGACAGCGGTTGCCGGATTTTCAAATGTCATGGCACAGGCTATGGCGACGCGGGGACACGGTGTTTTTGTGTTCATTTCGTCGGTCAATGGGCTTTTGCATTTCGGAAATCCGGCCTATGCGGCCGCCAAGGCCGGGATCAACGCTTTTGCGCGGGCTATTGCGGTTGAGTTCGGCAGGAAGGGCGTGCGTGCCAATGTCGTCTGTCCGGGGTCAATACGGACGCCTGCATGGGACCATCGTATCGCGCAGGATAAGAGCGTTCTGGATCGCTTGCAGCGTTTCTATCCTTTGGGGCGTATCGTTGACACAAGTGAGGTGGCGGAAACAGTAGCCTTTGTGGCCTCCAACCGCGCATCGGGGATCACTGGCGCGATCCTTCCAGTGGATGCGGGGCTGACTGCAGGCTGCCGTCCTTTCATCGAAGATATTCTCGGAGGAAACTGACCGATGAAAGAGGTTTCGCTGCGCGGCATTACCAAGACCTTCGGGCAATTGACGGTCCTCGACCGTGTTGACCTCGATATTCAAAGCGGGGAATTCCTTGTACTCGTCGGTCCTTCCGGCTGCGGAAAATCCACGCTTCTGCGAATGGTGGCGGGGCTTGAGCCCATTTCCGGCGGCGATCTACTGATCGGTGGGGAGCGGGCCAACGAGTTACCGCCGCAAAAGCGCAATATCGCGATGGTGTTTCAATCCTACGCGTTGTTTCCGCATATGACGGCGCGTGAAAATATTGGTTTCGGTCCGCGCATTCGCGGCGAGAAATCGGAGGAAACTGCGGCAAAGGTGGACAAGGCGGCTTCCATCCTGAACCTCCATTCTTATCTGGATCGCTATCCGCGCCAGCTTTCCGGCGGTCAGCGCCAGCGCGTGGCCATGGGGCGCGCCATTGTTCGCGAACCATCGGTGTTCTTGTTCGACGAGCCGCTTTCCAATCTCGATGCTCAGTTGCGCGTCCAGATGCGTACCGAGATCAAGGCGCTCCATCAACGCCTGAAATCGACGGTGATCTACGTCACCCATGACCAGATCGAGGCCATGACAATGGCCGACCGGATCGTGGTTATGAACCAGGGCAAGATCCAGCAGATCGGCGCGCCGCTGGAACTTTATGACCGCCCGGCCAACAAGTTTGTCGCGGGCTTTATCGGCTCGCCATCGATGAGTTTCATTCCGGGGACTGTGTCGGGAGGAATATTCCGCACCGGCGAGGGCGAGGAGATTGCCGTTGCCGCCGGAGCGTTCAATGCGCAAGCGGAAGCTGGCATTCGCCCGGAAAATTTTACGGTCGCGCGGGACGGCAAGGGGCTGACGCTCACCGTGGAAGTCATCGAGCCGACGGGGCCGGAAACCCATATTTATGGCCGGATTGCAGGACAGCCCATACGAGCTGTGTTTCGCGAGCGCATACATCTTGCGCCCGGTGAGCAAGTGCCTGTAACTGCGAAGAGCGAACACATACATCTTTTCGACAAGGATAGCGGTCTCCCGCTTTGAACTTCCCATGAGCAAGGTTGCAGACATCATCACGCGGCTGCATGTGGTGGCGCAGGACGGATCGAAATCCGACCGGCGGCTGGCTGCGCTCGTGCTGGCCGATCCTGATTACGCTTCCAAGGCGGCAATCTCGGAAATTGCGGCCAGGGCCGGTGTCAGCGAACCCACGGTAACGCGTTTTTGTCGGGCGCTTGGCTGTGATGGCGTTCGCGATTTCAAGTTTTTTCTGGCGCAGGCGCTGGCTATCGGAGGTCAATATCTGACGGCTGAAATTCCCGCACGCGATGTGCGTGAAAGCCGCATTGCGACCGCTGTGACCGATGCGGCGGTTGCCGCCATCCAACGCGCAAGCGACGGAATCGATATGGGCGTGCTGATGAAAGTGGCCGAACGGCTCGCCGCGGGTGGCCCGGTGCTGTGTCTTGGCTCGGGCGGCATCTCGTCCATGCTGGCAACGGAAATGCAGAACCGTTTGTTTCGGCTTGGTATTCCTGTCAGCGCGCAGGTGGATGGGCAGTTGCAGCGCATGTATGCGGCCGTCACCACGCATGAGGCGACTGTGATCGCTTTCTCCGTCTCCGGCTTTGCCCGGTCGGTGGTGGAGGCCGTGCTTGTTGCAAGGCAATATGGAGCGCAGACGGTAGCAATCACGCCTGCCGGTTCCGATCTCGCCAAGGCAACAGACGTGCTCATTCCCTATCAGGCCAATGAAGACGGCAATATCTACAAGCCGACATCGTCGCGCTTCGCACTGCTCGCCATTCTCGATATGCTGGCCACCGCCACGGCGGAAGCGCGTGGACCGAAGGTGCTGGAAAGCCTGCGCCGCATCAAGCACAGCCTCAATACGCTCACAATAGATGATCCGCGCCTGCCGCTGGGAGATTGATTCATGACAGGACCGAAAACCATTCACGACGTGGATACGCCTGCGATCCTCATCGACATTGATCGGGTGAAAGCGAATATCGCCAAAGCGCAGGCCCACGCAAATGCGGTGGGAGTGAAACTGCGCCCGCACATCAAGACTCATAAATTGCCCATGTTCGCGAAAATGCAGGTGGAAGCGGGCGCCGTGGGCATTACCTGCCAGAAACTGGGTGAAGCGGAAGTCATGGCCGACGCAGGGCTGACGGATATTTTCCTGCCCTACAATATTCTGGGGCGGGAAAAGCTCGACCGTCTTCATGCATTGCATCAACGCATCACCCTGTCGGTGACGGTTGATAATCCAACCTCACTTGCAGGGCTTGCGGCGCGTTTCACCGACCAAAAGCACCCGCTGAAAGTACTTGTCGAATGCGACACCGGCATGGGGCGCTGTGGCGTGCAGACACCGGCCGAAGCGCTGGAACTGGCACGCATTATCGACCGGAGCGCGGGGCTGCATTTCGGTGGCTTGATGACCTATCCCGCAGCAGGAAAGCCGGAGGAAGCCGAACAATGGCTCTACTCGGCACGGGAGTTGTTTGAGGCGAACGGCCTTTCCTGTGAGACGATTTCAAGCGGGGGAACACCCGATATGTGGCGCAATGCTGGCGATAGTGTCGTCACCGAATACCGTCCCGGCACCTATATCTATTTCGACCGTTATCAGGTCGCACAGGGGGCGGCGGTAGTGGATGACTGCGCCTTGACGGTGCTTTCGACGGTGGTGAGCCATCCGACTTCAGAACGTGCAATCATCGATGCCGGTTCCAAGGCGCTATCCAGCGACACGCTGGGCCTGAGCGATTTTGGTGAGGTGATGGGTCGCCCGGATATACGTGTGACTGGATTGAGTGAGGAGCACGGCAAGCTGACCGGCGATGTTGCCGGTCTGGAAGTCGGCGAGCGCGTGCGGATTATCCCTGACCATGTCTGCGTCGTTTCCAACCTCTTTGACGAGGTTCATCTTGTTTCGGGCGATAACGTCATTGATATCTTGCCGGTCGCCGCGCGTGGAAAGTTAAGATAATCAGGAGGATAGCATGAAGGGTGCGGTCAATCCGTTTGCAGGCGACAAGGATCGCGAGCAGATATGGGAAATGCTCGTGCGACGCGATATCGAGGCTTTCGTATCGCAGGACTGGTCGCTGGTGGCCAATGATTTCGACGAGCTACGCTTCCTCGGCATTCACGCGCATAATGATCGCGATCCCGACAAATGGGATGCAGGATTTCCGACGCTCGCAAGCTATCGCGATGAATGGCTGCGTCAGGCGGCAGAAAGTGCGGCGGTTGAATATGCCGAATCTTTGGCCGAAGGGATCTTCCGTGCGACCGATTTGAGCGTGATCGATATTACAGGCGACGTCGCGGTGGCACGAAAAAAATTCGATGGAACGATTGCAAGAAAGGACGGCTCCGTCGACCGCCTCAACTGGCAGACGCTCTATTTCTGCCGCCGCGAGGGAACGCGCTGGAAGATCACAGGCTTTGTTGGATATATGGCGTATCGCTGAAAGATCGGCCACACTGCCTATCACGGCGCGGATCGCCCGATCTGCGCCGTTTTTATGTATAGACTAAATAGTTGCAGATTGCAGTATAATCACACTATTTTTCTGCAATTATAGTCTTTTTTCTCCCGAATTATACTAATTCGGATGATGTCGCAGCTGATGGCATATTTGTCGCAGGCCGTTCCGGTAATTGACTGGAAGAGGACTACTATTGCCTTCAAGCTGGTTGATCACCTCCTGCTTTGAGCGGTGTCGAACAGTCCTCAAAATTCGTCGTGCAACCCTTCAAAAAAAACATTCAAGGGGACGGTTGCCGGACGGATCATTCAGATGAATTCACGGCTGTGGGTGGACATGTCGGGAAATGACCTATATAGAATCAGGCAATCTATCGATAATCATTCCATGTGGGCCGTTCGCGGAACGCAGATTGAGTGCGAGCATTTTGCGCTGGAATGAAGTTCTATCAATGTTAAAAAGGAGATTAAGTCCGCCAGCACAGCGGGGTTAAACTTAATGCATGGTATTTTATACAAGGAAGAAAGTATGAAGTCGCCGGCTAAGACTAAAATAAGCTTGAAAGGCATTTTTAAAGTCTTCGGCGATGATCCGGAGCGTGCAATGCAGGAGTTGCGCGCAGGTAAATCAAAAACCCAGATTCACAGCGAATTCGGCGCAACAATCGGCGTCGATAATGCGACCTTCGATATCTATGAAGGCGAAGTATTCGTTATTATGGGCCTCTCCGGCTCGGGCAAATCCACGCTTCTGCGTCTGCTCAATCGCCTGATCGAACCGACTGCCGGCTCCATCGAAGTGGATGGCCGCGATGTCGTCAAAATGACCAAGCGCGAGTTGATCGATCTTCGTCGCCGCGACATGAGCATGGTATTTCAATCCTTCGCGCTGCTACCCAATCGTTCGGTCCTCAACAATGCGTCTTTCGGCCTTGAAGTGGCTGGAATGGGCGAGGCGGAACGCCACCAGAAGGCACTGAAGGCGCTCGCAGCGGTCGGACTGGAACCATACGCCCATAGCATGCCGGACCAGCTTTCCGGCGGTATGAAACAACGCGTCGGACTGGCGCGGGCGCTGGCCAGCGAGCCGACCATTCTTCTGATGGACGAGGCTTTTTCTGCACTCGATCCGCTGATCCGCACCGAAATGCAGGACGAACTGAAGCGTCTTCAGGCGGAGCACAGCCGCACGATCATTTTCGTCAGCCACGATCTCGATGAAGCCATGCGTATCGGCGACCGTATCTGCATCATGCAACACGGCAAGGTGGTGCAGGTTGGAACGCCGAACGAAATCGTGTCGGCACCGGCCAACGATTATGTCCGTTCCTTCTTCCGCAATGTGGATGTGTCCCGCGTATTCAAAGCCGCTGATGTGGCGCGCGAGGATGAGCTCATCGTTTTCGAACCCGAGCAGCTGGCAACAGCGCTTGAACGGTTCGATACGAGCGGGAAGACATTCGGTGTGCTGATCGACGCTGACCGTACCTATCGCGGAATGGTTAGCCGTGATGCGCTGGCAAAGGGTGCTGTAGCGCAAGGCGGGAACGGGCTGGAAGGCGTCTCTGCCATCGAGGCGGAAGCGCCGCTTTCCGGATTGTTGACGCAGGTGGCGGAAAGCCCCTGGCCGGTCCCGGTTACGGACCGCCAGAACCGCTATGTCGGTGCCATCAGTAAATCGGCATTGCTCGAAACGCTTGGCCGCGCGGGTTGATACCTGCACGCCAACGGACTTTTGCCTGATAGGGGCAGAATGGGTCCAATCCAGAAGAAATACGGAAATGGACGGTAAAACATGGATTTGAATTTCAGTGTCGGCGGCTGGGCGGATGTTGTGGTCAACTACATTCTCGACCACTTTACGCCCGCGCTCGATATGATCGCAGCCACTATCGGTTTTGTTACCGACAGTATTCAAAATGCTCTGCTCGCTGTGCCGCCGAGCGGCGGGGTTGCAGTTTTAACATTGCTATCGCTGTGGCGCGTGGGGTGGAAATTTGCGATTTTCACCGCACTCGCGCTGGGCCTCATCATCCACATGGATTTGTGGATAGGCACGATGGAAACTCTCTCGCTAGTATTGGCTTCTACTGCTATCGCAGTGTTTATAGGTATTCCACTCGGCATCGCTATGGCGCGCAGCAATACGATAGCATTGTTGGTACGCCCGGTTCTCGACCTCATGCAGACCATGCCTGCTTTCGTCTATCTCATTCCGGCTGCAATGTTTTTCGGTCTTGGTGCTGTGCCGGGAACGATTGCGACGGTGATCTTTGCCATGCCGCCAGTCGTGCGTCTAACCAATCTCGGTATCCGGCAGGTGCATTCGGAGTTTGTCGAGGCGGGGTTGGCATTCGGCTGCACGTCGCAGCAGCTTCTGTTTAAGGTGCAGCTTCCGAACGCCATGCCCTCGATCATGGCCGGTATCAATCAGACGATCATGCTGTCGCTTTCAATGGTGGTTATCGCATCGATGATTGGTGCAGGCGGACTTGGTAGTACGGTCCTGACCAGCATAGGCCGCCTCAATGTGGGCCTCGGCTTCGAAGGCGGCCTTGCCGTGGTCATTCTGGCAGTCATTCTCGACCGCATTACCCAGAGCTTTGGCAAGGGCGGGGCCGGATTTTTCAAGCGGCTCGCATCTCTAAGGAAGGCGGCGGACACTCAGTCCGCCTCGTCCTTTCGCAAGCAGGAAGCATGAAACAGGCAAAAATAAACAAGAATAACAACGGGAACTGATACCAATCGAAAAGGAGAAGCTATGTTAGGCAAACTAACCAAATTCGGTCTGGCGGCAGTTGTGGCGGGAACGATGACCATGGGCGCAGCATTTGCGCAGGACAGCAAGCCGGTTAAAATCGGCTGGGCACCATGGTCGGATGCTGAGTTCGTCACAAAACTTGCCAAGAAGCTGATCGAAGACAATCTCGGCCAGAAGGTCGAACTGGTTCAGACAGACGTGGCCCCACTCTATCAGGGCGTGAGCCGTGGCGATATTGATGCCATGATGATGGCCTGGCTGCCGGAAACCCACGCTGACTACTACAAGCGCATCGAGGGCAAGGTCGAAAATCTCGGCCCGCTCTATGAAGGTGCGAAGCTCGGCTGGATCGTTCCGGCATACATTCCCGAGAGCGAGATCAGCTCCATCGAGGACCTGAAAAAGCCCGAAGTTCGCGAAAAGCTGAAAGGCGAAATCCAGGGCATTGATCCGGGTGCCGGTCTTACCCGCCTGTCGCAGGAAGCGATCAAGAAATATGGGCTGGACTACAAGCTCAATATTTCGAGTGAAGCGGCCATGCTGACCACGGTCGACCGCGCCACGCGTTCCGACGGCTGGTTCGTGGCGACTTCGTGGAGCCCGCACTGGATGTTCGGCAAGTACAAGCTGCGCTACATTGCCGATCCTGAAGGCGCACTTGGTGGTGCTGAACATATCGACGCTATCGCACGCAAGGGCTTCAAGGAAGAGAACCCGAAAGTTGCGTCGCTGCTCACCAAGATGAGCCTTCCGATCAGCGAGCTTGAGGCTGCGATGTTCGATGCGCAGGAAACATCCTATGAAAAGGCCGTCGACAAATATATCGCGGACCACCCTGATCGCATCAAGGAGTGGCTGGCGGAATAAAGCCCAAGCAAAAGCCCCGGGAAACCGGGGCTTTTCGCATTCTATCCTCTTCGAGCAATCAGGATACCGGAGATCACGATAATACCCCCGAGAGCCTGCAGCATGCCGATGGGTTCGGACAGGAGCGTCCAGGCAAGAAACGCCGCGACGACCGGTTGCAGAAGCAAGGTGAGTGACGAGAACGACGCAGGAAGATAGGCAAGCGCATAAGCGATCATGCTTTGACCTGCGGCATGGGTCACCCAGGCCAACCCGGCAAGGATCAGCCAGCCAAAGAGCGTGGCGGGCAGAATCTGACCTTCCATGAAATAAGCGACCGGCAGTGAAAACACCGCGGCAATCGCGCTGCTCCACAGCATGATGCGCATGGTGGAAAAGCGGCTGCGCAGGCGGCCCACCGAGAGGATGTAACCGGCATAGAAGACTGCGGCCAGAAGCGCCATCGCATCGCCGGAAGATTGGGACTGGAGAAGCTCACCCGGTCCACCTTTCAGCACCACGACACCGAGGACCGCGACGGCAAGTCCGATCATGAAGGAGGTGCTCACGCGCGACTTGAAAAGCAGCCATGAGCCGAGCGTCACGAAAATCGGTGCCATATTGGCAAGCAGCGTTGCATTGGCAACGGATGTCATGTGCAGCGACAAATGCCACGCGCCCAGATCGAAAGCGATAAACAGACCGGGCAGGGCGAGACGCAAACAATCGGACGGGGTGAGCGGAGCCGCAGCTTTTTCTTCGCGCCGCTCGCGGCCATCCATGAGCAAAAGCGGCAAAACCGCCAGTGCAAGACGCCAGAAGCCGGTTGCGAGCGGGCCAACCTCTGAAAGTCTTACAAAGATCGGTGAACTGCCAATGGCTATGCCGCCAACAATCAGGGCAGTCATTGCCCAGCGCTGTGCGTTGGAAGGTGCAGGGTTTGCGGCGGTGGTATGCGACATTTTGAAGCCCAGTATTATGCCGACATGCCGCTTTTGATCGCGCAATGCGAGATCTGGCTTCGGACTGAACCGATCACGGAGAAATCAGTACTTTTCTTCCAGCGATCTGTTCTGAGTGTTATTTTTCGTATCGCGGAAAGATGAAAGTTTGGAAAATCTTGCCCGCGACATTGATATGACGCGGGCTTGCTTATTCCTGTTTTGGGGAGACGTCTAGCTCCTGCATATGGATGAAACTTAAAAATTCATTCCGCTGTTGTTCGGCGTGGTGCAACGTGAATGAAAAAGCGCCCCGGAGGGCGCTTCCCGATCATCAGCGATAATAGGGTGAGTAGCACTGTTTGCGCGGCCCATTATTGGGCTGGAACGTATTGTCCGATGAGCGATAGGATTTGTAGCGGTTATAGCACCACTGCACATGTGCACTGGAGAGCCTGGGTGCGCGATATACGGGGCGGGGCTGGCTTATTGCGCCGCCAATGATGGCCCCGGCACCGAATGCGGCCAGCGGATACCACCACCCGTCGCTATGGCGACGATAGCCGTGGCGATAATGCCGATAACCGCGATGGCCATGCCAGTATCCGGGTCGGTTGGGGCGATGACCACGATAATGACGCGGTGGGCGGCGATGATCGCGTACCTGTTCGATAGCCTGGTCGATGATTGGGCGTTCCAGGTTCATGGGTGCGGCCATTGTCGGTGCAACCGATGTCGCTCCGAAAATCATGGCCAGTGCCCCTACACAAGTCTGTTGGAAGATGTTCACGTGCAACCCTCCGTGTTGGCCTCCGTATTGGCCTCCGTATTGGAATGACGAGGGTAAACGATTGAAATATAGAATTGTTCCCAATTTTATATGGGTGTGGGGCGGAGTTTCAGGCTTCTCAAGAACGCAGAAAATGAAGAGGAGCGGGCTCCTCCCCAAGAACCCGCTCCCCAATGCATCGCCCCCCGCCATAGGTGGTGCGATGCTGACCCCTTGTGGCCTTTGTCAGCCTGAATTCAGCGCATCAGACCTTACCTTCGAGCGCGGCATTTAGCAACTTCAGCGCGCGTTCTTTTGTCAGCTCAATCGGGTTGCCGCCAGCGGTCGGATCGACGATGGCCATTTCGGCTATCAGGTCTTTCCGGGCGTCGTCCATTTCAAGACCCTTGATGAATTCGGGCAGTGTATTGGGGACACCGAGGCCGCTGCGCAATTTCATGACAGCGGCCAGAAATCCGTCAAATCCACCCTTGATGCCGAGATAATCGGCAAGTCGTTCGATACGCTTTTCGATAGCCGCCCGGTTCTGAAGCAGGACATAGGGCATGAAGACCGCGTTGGTCATGCCATGATGGGTGTCATAGAGGGCGCCAATCGGGTGTGACAGCGAATGGATTGCACCGAGCCCTTTCTGGAAGGCGGTTGCGCCCATGGCCGCAGCCGCCATCATGTTGGCGCGGGCTTCGACATTCTTGCCATCGGCATAAGCCTTCGGAAGGTTTTCGAAAACGAGACGGATGCCCTCAACCGCGATGCCGTCTGCCATTGGGTGAAAGCCTGGCGCGCAATAGGCCTCAAGGCAATGCGCCAGCGCATCCATGCCTGTCCCAGCCGTGATGAAGGGCGGCATTCCGGTCGAAAGTTCCGGGTCGGCAATGACCGTGACCGGCAGCATCTTCGGGTGGAAAATCACCTTCTTGGTTTGGGTGGTTTCATTGGTCAGAACACCTGCGCGGCCAACTTCCGAGCCGGTGCCTGCCGTCGTCGGCACCGCAATGATCGGCGCAATGGCATTGCTGTCAGCGCGGGTCCACCAGTCGCCAATATCTTCAAAATCCCAGACGGGCCGGGTCTGGCCAGCCTGAAAGGCAATCAGCTTGCCAAGGTCCAGTGCCGAACCGCCGCCAAAGGCGATGACACCGTCATGCTTGCCGTTTTTGAAGACCTCGACGCCCGCATAAAGATTGCTTTCAACCGGGTTCGGTTTCACATCGGAAAACATCCCGTATTTCACGCCAGCTTCGTCCAGAATAGCAAGGGTGGACGCCACCACGGGAAGCTTCGCCAAACCCGGATCGGTGACGAAAAGCGGGCGCTCAATGCCTGCGGCTTTCAGGACGGCTGGAAGCTCCCGGATGCGCCCCGGCCCGAAAAGCACGGTGGTCGGGAAGTTCCATTTCGCGGTCAAAGTGGTCATGTCGATTGCTTTCCGAATTATGATGGGCGGTCAGATTTTTTCACGCAGATGGAAGGATTTCGGTCGCGTGAGATTGCCGTAGCCGATGGCCGAGAGGGCAGCACCTTTGCCGGTGTCCTTCACGCCAGTCCAGACAAGTCCAGGATCGAGATAATCGCAGCGGTTCATGAAAACCGTGCCTGTTTCGATGCGGTCACCGAGAGCGGCGGCGCGGTCTGTGTCTGTCGTCCACAATGAAGCCGTCAGGCCGTAAATGCTGTCATTCATGAGCGCGAGAGCTTCCTCATCATTGCGCACTTTCATGATGCCGACGATGGGGCCGAAACTTTCCTCACGCATGACGCTCATCTGGTGGTCGACGTTGGTAAGCACTTCCGGCGCGACATAGGGAGAACCTGCGCGGTCATTCGCGACGCTCATATTCACATGTGCTTTTGCCCCTTTGCGCAGGGCCTCCGCTTTCTGTTCGCGGATGAGATCGGCGAAACGCGCCTGTGCCATGGGGCCAAGGGTGGTTCCCGCATCCAGCGGATTGCCGACGACATATTGCTTGGTCAGGTCGATGAAACCATCGACAAAGCGGCCATAGACAGCTTCATGCACATAGATGCGCTCGATCCCGCAGCAGCACTGGCCCGAATTGAAAAACGCGCCGTCCACCAGATTTGCGATGGCATGATCCAGATTGGCGTCGGGCAGGACATAGGCCGGGTCCTTGCCGCCCAGTTCCAGCCCCAGCGTCATGAAGGTGCCTGCGGCAGCCTTTTCAATTGCTCGACCACCGCCGACCGAGCCGGTGAAATTCACGTGGTCAATCGTGCCGGAGGCGAGCAGCTTTTCTGTCGATGCATGGTCGAGCACTACATTCTGGAAAACCCCTTTGGGCAACCCGGCCTTCTCAAACGCTTTTGCAAAGCGTTCACCGGCCAGTAGCGTTTGCGTCGCATGTTTGAGGATCACGCTGTTCCCGGCCATCAATGCCGGAATGATCGTGTTGACGGCGGTAAGATAGGGATAGTTCCACGGCGCGATCACCATCACCACGCCGAGCGGAACATGTTTCACATAGCGGCGGAAGCCATCCTTCTGCGCTGGGACATAGGCCTTGAGCGACTCCTCTGCAATGTCGATCATATATTGGCCGCGCTCCTGAACGCCGCCGTTTTCGCCGCCGTAGCGCGTGGGGCGACCCATCTGCCATGCGATTTCAGGAACAATTTCATCCTGCATTCCGGCAAGGGCATCGAGTGCGGCCCGGCAATAACGTGCGCGTTCCGCGATGCTCAGTTGAGCCCATCCGGCCTGCGCATCGCGGGCAGCGGCCACCGCCGAGGCGATTGCGGCGCCGTCCAAGAAAGGACGTTCGGCATAAACAGAACCGTCTATCGGGGAGATGACTTTGGCTGTGCCGCTCATCTTTGGTTTCCTTTGAAGTCTGGCATTATCTCAGGGTCAATAGCGCTCGAAACCGCGGTGCAGTTCCCAGTCAGTCACGCGCCGGTCGTACTCGATCTGCTCCCAATGAGCGGTGTGGACATAGTGGTTGACCACTGCCTCCCCGAGCGCCTCCTTGAGAAACGCGGAGTTCTTGAGGGCCTGAGCGGCTTCACGCAATGTATAGGGGATTTCCTTGAGTTTTACGGCGCTATAGGCATCGCCCACGAAGGGTTCTTCGAGTTCCAGCTGCTCGTCTATTCCTTTCAGGCCGGCTGCGATAAGCGCTGCAAAGGCCAGATACGGATTGAGATCGGCACCGCCGATGCGACACTCAATGCGGATGCCTTTCGTGCCTTCGCCACAGAGACGGAAACCTGCGGTGCGATTATCCTGGCTCCACATGATTTTTGTTGGCGCGAAGGTGCCGGCCTGAAAACGCTT
Source organism: Ochrobactrum sp. PL_is501 (assembly GCF_055816895.1). NCBI lineage: Bacteria > Pseudomonadati > Pseudomonadota > Alphaproteobacteria > Hyphomicrobiales > Brucellaceae > Ochrobactrum > Ochrobactrum sp. PL_is501. The sequence continues at coordinate 122,931 of NZ_JBVPGR010000035.1, forward strand.
GTAGGAGTTGATGTAGGGCGCCAGGAAATAGGTATAGTCGGTGGCATATTTGAGCTGCCCGGCCACCCATGAACGCATTAGCGGCGTCATGGTGTAAGGCGCTTTCGGATCGAAAAAGAGCGGGTCCTTGCCGTCGGCACTCCAGATGGAATTATGTACGTGGCTCGAACTTCCGGCCTTGCTGTAATCATACTTGGCCATGAAGGTGATGCATTTGCCGTGCGCCTCGGCAATTTCCTTCATCGCGTTTTTCATGATGACATGGCGATCCGCCATTTCCAGAGCTTCGGCGTAGCGCACATTCAGCTCTTCCTGCCCCGGACCCCATTCGCCCTTGGAGTTTTCGACCGGAATGCCGGCCGCTGCAAGCTGGTTGCGCATCGCACGCAGAACCGGTTCTTCCTTGGTAGTCAGGTGGATCACATAATCCTGCACGTAAGGAGAGGCCGTTTCCATATCCTGCCAGTGCTTGGAGCGGGCGGTCTTGTAGGTCTCATCGAAAAGATAGAATTCAAGTTCGGACGCGAAGTAGGCGCGATAGCCGCGCTCGTGCAGGCGGGCGAGCTGCTTCTTGAGGATGGCGCGCGGAGAATGCGCCAGATCCTGATGGTCATGATGATCGAGCACGTCGCAAAGTACGATGGCGGTCTTTTCCAGCCATGTGGCGACGCGCAAGGTCGAAAGATCCGGCTTGATGACAAAATCACCATAGCCCTTATCCCATCCGGCCGCTTCGTAGCCCGGGACCGGCTCCATATCGATATCGTCGGCAAGGAGATAGTTGCAGCCATGGGTCTCGTCGTAACCGGATTCCACGAAAAACTGTCCGTAGAAGCGTTTGCCGATCAGGCGTCCCTGCATGTCCACAAAACATGCGAGAACGGTGTCGATTTCGTCATTTGCAACGGCTTGTTTCAATGCATCGAAAGTCAATTGTCCGGCCATTTATGCTCGCTCCAGAACGGAAAAAAGTGATGGACGCGGCGCACTGCGCCGCGTCCAAAATTTCAGGCATAACGATAGGGCGCGCCCGCATCGCGCATGGTCTTCTGATATTTCTTGAGTATTTCGACCACCTTCGCATTTCGTGCGCTCTTGGCGGCGATTTCGTCCCAGAACTGCATGGCTGCATCTTCCACCTGCTTCCATTCAGCCTCAGGAATGCTGGTGAGTTCCAGCTTGCCGCCCGTCGTGCGGTAGTGCGCTTCGCCCCACCAGTACCAGTGCTGGCGATAGTAATGCGAACTATCCATTGCCAGCCGGAACAGCTGCTTGAGATGATCCGGCACGGCATTCCACTTTTCCGTATTGGCAAAATAGGAACCGGCCCATGCACCGCTGATATTATTGGTGAGATAGTATTTGTTGATGTCGGCCCAGCCGACCGTATATACCTCCGTCGCGCCGGACCAGCACACGCCGTCCAGCTCGCCGGTCTGGATCGCCACTTCAATGTCTTCCCATGGCAAAGTCACCGGAACCACGCCGAATTTGGTCAGGAAGCGCCCCCCGGTCGGGAAGGTGAAGACGCGCAGTCCTTGCAAGTCCTGCAGGCTGCGGATCGGCTTGGTTGTAGCAAAATTGCACGGGTCCCAGGAACCGGCACTAAGCCAGGTTACCCCCGGAATTTCCTTATATGCTTCTTCCCAGATTTCATTGAGCCCGTACCAGTTGAACAGGGCGGGCACATCGAGGCTGTAGCGTGATGCGAAGGGGAAATAAGCTCCGAACACCGCGACGTCGACGGGCGAGGCCATGGAGTCGTCGTCGCTTTGCGCGGCGTCGATTGTGCCGGACTGAACAGCCCGAAACAGCTCGCCCTGCGGGACAAGCTGGTCTGCGGTGTAGAGCTCGATCACCATTTCGCCATTCGCGGCTTTGTTGAACGCTTCGATTGACGGCTTGATGACGTGCTCGGCCAGCGCCGGACCCGCATAGGTCTGAAGCCGCCATTTGATCGGGCTTTGCGCCCGCACATAAGGCGTTGCAAGTGTGCTGGCACCCAAGGCACCTACGGTTGTCAGCCCGGCTTTCTTGAGAAAATCGCGTTTGTTAAGCTTGCTGTTCTCACTCATGCCCATTCTCCCACTCTTGTTTGAGTTCACCCTTTAATTATTCCGGTCCGGCCCTTTGGGCTCTTGTCACCGGCTTATGCGCATTCTCCCGTGCGTGTCGTCACCGTCCGCTGTACCAATTCGGCAGCCACATCGCGATCTGCGGAAAGATCATCAGGATGATGATCGTCAGCACCATGAGGAAGAAGAACGGCACGATTGAGCGATAGATGTCTATCAGCGTGACTTCCTTCGGTGCCAAGGCCCGCATCATGAAGAGATTGTATCCGAAAGGCGGCGTGATATATGCGATCTGGCAGGTGATGGTGTAGAGGACGCCGAACCAGATAGCGTTGAAGCCGAGGCTCTTGACCAGCGGTATATAGAGTGGCGCCACGATCACCAACATCGCTGTATCGTCAAGAAACATGCCCAGTATGATGAAAGAAAACAGCATCAACACCAGGATCGTCCACGGTGACAGATCGAAGGTGTTGAGCAACACGCTCTCGATGGCTTTCACTGCACCGAGACCGTCATAAACCGACGAGAAACAGAGCGCCGCCAGAATAATCCAGAGGAACATGCAGGTGACGGTGAGACTGTTGCGTGTCGTGGTTTCCCAGACGATCTTGTTGAGGCGTCCGGTGAAAAGCGCGGCCAGGGTTGCAAGAAGTGCGCCGACGGCAGAGCTTTCGACAAGGCTGGTAACGCCGGTGAGGAACAGGCCCATCATCGCGCCGAATACCACGAGCGGCAATATGCCGGCACGCAAGGTGACGAACCGATCGCGCCATGTGATTTTATCCAGTTCCTCCTGGGGCAGTGTCGGGCCCAGTTCGGGTTGGATGCGGCAGCGAATATAGATATAGATCGCGAAGAGCGCGGCCATGAGAAGGCCGGGTCCGATGCCTGCGAGCCACAACTGCAAAACCGGCTGCCGGGCAATCATCGCATAAAGCACCAGCACGACGCTGGGCGGGATCAGGATGCCGAGCGAACTGCCTGCCTGAATGACGCCTGTGACCATGACTTTGTTGTAGCGGCGCTTGAGAAGCTCCGGCATCGCCACGGTTGCGCCGATGGCCATGCCTGCGACGCTGAGGCCGTTCATGCAGGAAATGATGACCATCAGGCCAATTGTTCCCAGAGCCAGACCGCCGCGAATGCCGCCGAACCAGACATGGAACATGCGATAAAGATTGCTGGCAATGCCCGATTCCGAGAGCATGTAGCCCATGAACACGAAGAACGGCACGGTGATAAGCGGATACCAGTTCAACACCGCAAAGGTGGCATTATACGGCATCTCGAACGAGCCCTTGCCCCAGAGCAGCAGTGCTGCGAGGGAGCCCACAAACCCGATCACGCCGAAGACGCGCTGCCCGGTCATGAGCAGCACCATCATGGTTGCGAACATGAAGAGCGTAATGAATTCCGAGCTCATATGTGATGCCCTTCCTCAATGGCAGGACCCGCAATGGTGCTGATCGGCTTTCCACGCAGGGAGGCCCAGTCCTTGAAGAAATTGGAGACGCATTGGAGCAGCAGCAGGAAAATGCCGACCGTCATGATGAGCTTGATCGGCCAGAGAAGTGGTGCCCAGGCAGTGTAGTTCGTCTGCTTGTAAACGATGGCGTAATTGGTCGATGAAATTCCACCCGCAACCATCACGCCAAGATAGAAGATGATGAACAGGATGGTGATCATATCGGTGATCATTTTCCTGCGGGGCGAGAGACGGTCGAAGAACAGGTCCATGCGCACATGCGCGCCTTGCTGCATGGCATAAGCGCCGCCGAGCAGATAATAGGCGGAAAGCAGAAACTGGGACATTTCCAGCACCCAGTTCACCGGGATGCCCAGCACCACGCGCGAAAAGGTGGAATAGAGAAGGCAGGCGCCCAGCACAAATAGAAGATACATCGCGAAGCGCCCGATATAATAATTCAGCGCATCAACATATTTGACGAACAGTCTGATTGGCTTCGGCATTTCCGGCTCCCTCAGGCTTTCTGTTCCGTGTTATGCGGACCAATTGCTTTCGCAATTTCCTTCAAAATTTCTGCAAGCCTTTCGGCCCAGAGCGTCTGTGTCCGGCTATTGGCGATTTCATTGTTGCGGATTTCGATCATCACGCAGGGCGCATTGCGCGGGCGCGCATGCCGCTCCAGCGTGTAGTAGACGCGGTCAGCGGGCGAATAGGGCTCGTTCACGCCCACATGCAGGGTGTCGTCTTTGCGCAGGGCAGCGATCAGGGGCATGCCAATCCGGTCGTCTTCATCGTGGATGATGCCGATCTGCCAGGGCCGGGGCACATCGCGATAAACGGGGGTGAAGGAATGGACCGTCACGATCCAGGACGGTAGTCCGCGTTGCGCACGCTCCGCCATGACCTGTTCGACAGCGGTGTGGAATGGACGGTGTGAAAGATCGACGCGCGCCAGACGTTCCATGGAACTGAGCGCGTGATTTCCGGGAACCACGGTCGTCTCGCTGATTTCCGGAATGAGGTCGGGAGCATCGAGCGGACGATTGCAATCGATCAGCAGTCGAGAAAGCTGGCTTTCGACAAGAGGTGCGTCGAGGGAAGTAGCGAGATGTCTTGCGACTTCCACAGCGCCGGGGTCCCACGCGATATGCGCGCGCAATGCCTCGGCATCAAGGCCGAGCCCCTGGAAAGACTCAGGAATGAAATTGGATGCGTGTTCGCAGACAAAGAGATAGGGGCTTTCCCCATCCTTGTTGAAGACAGAAACAGGCTCGCACGAAACCGTGCGATATTCTCGCTCGTCCGTCATTCTGTTTGTTCCCCGCGCTGTAACTTATGTTACGTTTTTTCAGATTATGCGCTATTGCGGATTATTTGATACGTCCTATGATTATTTGTCAAACACAATTTCGCCCAAGTTCAAAAAGGGCGTTCGGGAACAGAAAGTATTGTGCCTGTGCATGCGAGCGTTGCGGAACTGATCAATGAGCGGATTGATACGATGCCAGCGGGCGAGCGAAGTGCAGCCCAGACGTTGATCGCCAATTATCCGATGCTGGGCTTGAAAACCGTTGCGGAATTTTCCGCCCTGGCTGGTGTCAGCTCCCCGACGATCCTGCGCTTCGTAAACAGGCTCGGGTTCCAGAACTATCCTGATTTTCAGGCGCGATTGCAGGACGAACTGGCGGCGCAATTACAATCGCCGCACCATCGCAATGAATTGCCTGGCGGCGGGCCGGACGCGGCCTATCCGGCGGTGGAGCATACGCTGGAAAATATCCGCGAGAGTTTCCGGCATCTTGGCGAAAGGCAGTTGCGGCAAGCCGTGTCAGCTTTGAGTGAAGCCAAGGGCAATGTTTATCTGATTGGCGGGCGCTTTACCGATCCCATTGCGCAATATATGGCGGCGCATATGACTGTCATTCGTCCGCATGTCTTTCATCTTGGCGGGCAGGAGAGCGTCTGGCGCGATCGTCTTCTTGATATGGGAAAGCGCGATGTTCTGGTGGTTTTCGATATTCGCCGTTATCAGGACAGTCTTTTGAAATTGGCCGAGAAGGCACGGGCCAGAGGCGTGGAGGTCGTTCTTGTTACCGACCAGTGGCTTTCGCCGATAGCGCGCGTGGCCCGTCATGTTCTGGCAGGGCGCACAGCCGTGCCGTCCGCGTGGGATTCATCGGCTGCACTTTTTGTTTTGGCAGAAACGGTCATTCGCGAAATGACCCGAATGCTGGAAAAGGACAGCGCCGCCCGCATTGCCGAACTTGAAGAGCTGCGCTGAAAGGGATTTCAGTCCGCGCCTTATTCCAGCCCGCAGGCCCGCAGAAACAGCGTTGAGACTTCCTTCTCGATCCGTTCAAGGTCGAGCGGTTCGTCCTTGTCGAGTTTCATCATGCTGCGAACCTGCGCTTCGAAATCGGCATAATGCTGAGTGACTGCCCATATATGCATCTGGAACAGTAGCGGATCGACGGGCTTGATACGACCGTCATCCACCCAGGACTGGATGAGGCGGACGGCATTCTGGGTCGCAGACTGATGCTTGGCCCAGTGGCGTCCGAGATAAGGCGCACCGTTGGCAATTTCGGTAGTGAAAAGGCGCGAAGCCTTGGGGTTCTTCTGACTATATTCGAGCTTGGCGCGGATATATTGACGGATCACCCTGGCAGGGTCGTTTTCGGTATTTGCGCCGAGGAATATCTCTTCCCATTCGTCGAGGATATAAACGATGATGTCCTCGTAAAGTTCTTCCTTGCTCGAAATATAGTAGTGCAATTGCGGCTTGGTCAGGCCTGCCCGTTGCGCAATGCCTTGCGTGGAAGCCCCCGCAAGGCCCTTTTCAGCGAATTCATCAATCGCGGCGGCGCGGATTGCGCCGAGAATGCGCCGCCTGCGGTCGAGAACCTTGTCTCGTCCGGTTGGCTCCGTGTTATCATTCTCGTCGTTGTTCATCCGTGCCTGCCGCGATTGGAGATGGCTTATTGGCCGAGCTTCTTCTTGATGTCGAGGCCCACGCCCTTGTTCACAAAGGCATCAGTTGCGACCTTGCTCATGTCGAGTTCGTCACCGCTGACGATGCCAGCCTTGCGCGCGAGTTCGTAGAATGCCTTCACGCGGTTCATATCAATGGCGCCGATGCCTTTCTCGGCTGCATCGCCACTGTCGATCAGCTGCAACTCCTTGATGCGGGCAAGCTCGGCATCCAGCGTTTCCTTGCTCATGTCCGGATTGTCTTTCAGGATCAACTCATAAGCTTTGGTGTGGTCGCCATAGAGGAAATTCGTCCAGCCCTCAATAGAAGCGCTGACAAAGCGCTGGACCAGATCGGGGTTCTTCTCGATCAGCTCCTGACGCGTTTCGATGGTGTTGCCATAGGTGCTGTAGCCATAATCGGCCAGAAGATAGGTCGTGACCTTTGCCCCTTCCTTTTCGGCGTAGAGCGGTTCCGCGGTGGCATAGGCCTGCTGCACCACCTTCTTGTCGTTCAGAAACTGTGCCAGGCTGTAGCCATAGGGGCGAAGCTGTTCTTCCTTGAAGCCGAATTCCTTCACCAGCCACGGCCAGAACGAGAATTGCGCATCCTTTGAAAGCAGGATCGTTTCGGCATTGGTGAGATCCTTGAAGTCCTTGTATTCACCTTCATGGACCATCAACGCCTGCGGGTCTTTCTGGTAGAAGCCGGCGACAACCGTGGTCGGCACGCCATTGGCCACATTGTTGAAGGAAAGAAGGAGATTGCCCGCCAGCAGGAAGTCGAGACGGCCTGCGGCAAGCATCGGGCGATTGTTGACCTGCGGTCCGCCCATTTCTATTTGCACATCGAGCCCGTATTTCTCATAGGTGCCATCGGCAACGGCCTGATAGAAGCCACCGTGACCGGCTTGCGCCAGCCAGTTGGTGCCAAGCGTCACCTTGTCGAGCGCATAGGCCATTTGTGCGGAAAGGCCCATGGAAAGCGCCGCCAGCGCTGCAATCAGATTTTTTTTCATATTGGTTCCCCTTGTTTTAATCAGTCAAAGCCATGTCGGCGGTCCAGCCGCGCGTCTTACCCGGATTGAGCAGGCCATACGGGTCAGCGAGTTTCTTGAACTCGATCTGGACGCTGTCGATCTCCTTCATGCCGCCATCCTCGATGGTGTAGGCATGAGGATCGTAGATGTCGCAGCCGTCAACCTGCTCCAGTTCCTTGATCAGGCGATACATCTCGTCACGACCTTCAAAGCGGACAAGCGGCAGCGCGAAAATCTGCACTTCGCCTTCCAGACGTGCCATTTCGTGATGCATATATTGCGTCTCGCCGTAGCGTTCGATCTGGCGGGTCACCACATCAACATCGAATGGACGCGGATAGGCAACCTGCAGATAGGTCCAGCCTTCCTCAGCTTTCAGCGCCTGCAAGGTGGTGTGGTTCCAGCCACATTCATAGGCAGGCTGCAGGCCGTTCTTGTGCAATTCATCCAGTGTCATGGCGAAGGATAGCTTGCCGCCAAATTCGGTGGCGAGTGCTTCGAAACGGGCCATTTCCTCCGGCGCGATCATGGCGAAAACCGCATCCTTGTCGGAAGGGAAGAGCTCGCCGAACTTGGTGTAGAAACGCGCGAAGCGACGGTCAACGGTGGTCAGCAGATAGCAGTCCAGATTTTTTTCCAGCGCCTTGAGGCAGAAGTTGAGCGTTGCCTCGTAACTGTCGAACAAGGCAGCGGTATGTATCCAGTCGGTTGATTTGGTCAGCCCGATTTCCAGCTCCAGAATGATGCCGTTGGTGCCATAGGCGTGCTGGACCTTGTGGATATCGCGGCCAGTCAATTCGATGATTTTCGGTTCCGGTTCGACGGTCAGAACCTTGACCGAATAGACGTTGCCGTCGTCGCGCAACATGCCGTGGCGCAGCGAACCGATGCCGCCGGAACCGCCGGAGAAAAAGCCGCCAATCGTGGCGATGCGGCGGGTGGACGGATACATGAGAAGTTCCTGTCCGGTCTCGCGCACAGCATCGTCAAGGCGCGAAATGCGCGCGCCGCCTTCCACGCGAACCTTGCCGGGTTCGATGGAAATGATACGGTCGAGCTTGGTCATGTCGAGGATGATGCCACCCTCCAGCGGGACGCATTGGCCGTAATTGCCGGTGCCGCCGCCGCGCACGGTGATGGGGATGCGGAGTTTCGCGGCAGCCGCCGCCACGCGGCGCACTTCGTCCTGATCTTTCGGGATGACAACGAGATCGCCAACATACTGGCCGATATCTTCGGTCAGGATGGGGCTGTACCAGAAATAATCGCGTGAGCGCAGTTCGACCTGCTTCGGGTCGTCATAGATGCGGATTCCATCGATTTCGGCGCGGAATGCGGCCCAGTCGTAAATGCGCTGCGGAGCGGCAGAATTCATGGGGTTCTCCCGTTGTTTTGGGGCGAGGCGACACCGTCGCGCCAGATGGTGCGCGGGGCCTGCGGACGGCTGATGAGGTCGTTGAGGTCTTCGGCGTCGTGCCAGATGAAATTTGCGGGCGCACCGGCTTTGGGTACTTGCACGCGCTCGCTTTTGATGAGGCGAGCAGGCAGGGTGGTGATGCTGTCCAGCCATTCATGGGGCTCAAGATGGCAGACGGGTGCCGCAAGACGCAGGATCGCCAGCGGATCGTAATCGCCATAGGGGTAAAAGGCGTCGCGCACATTGTCGGAGCCGATCATGACATCCATGCCCGCAGCGCGTGCCTCTTTCAGCGGCGCTACGCCGCGCATTCGCGGCGATTTTCCGCCAAGCCGGTCTTGCAGATAAAGGTTCGTCGTGGGCAGCGCGACGAGCGCGACACCCGCTTCTGCTGCGGCATCGAGAATGCGTGGAAGCTCGTCGGGCCCGCGCAAGGACAGCGAACAGGCGTGACCGCACAGCACTTTCCCGCCCATGGAATGGCGGCGGGTTGCATCGACAATCAGGGAGAAGCCGTTGGCTTCGATATCCAGGCCTTCATCAACATGAAAGTCTAGATCGAGCCCGTGTGCAGTCGCCAGCCGGAACATCTCCGCGATTTTCGCTTCAAGATCGGGATTGCGATAGAAGAATGCGCCAAGCACGCCATTATCCTGCGCCACGCGGGCAGCAATCGACTTGCCAGCTTCCAGCACGAGATCGCCATGGACAAGGGCGGCAAGTTGAAGATCGATCCGGCCTTTCCATTCCTCGCGCAATTCGTTCAGAACAGGCCATGCCGTCGGCGTTTCCGGTGCAATCCAGTCCACGTGACTGCGCATCGCGCCGACCCCTTGCGCAAAGGCTGTCTCAAGCCCTTTGCTTGCGCGGGCGCGAATATCATCCGCGGTCCAGTTCTGCCGGTCGGCATTCATCAGATCGATGGCGTCGAACAGACATTCCACCTTTGCCGGACCGTTTTGCACAATCCGCGGCATGGTGAATGTCTTGTCGAGATGCACATGCACATCAGCGAAAAGCGGCGTCACCAGCCCGCCGCCGGTTGTGGGGGACGGCGTGATCGAGGCAATGCGGCTCCCCTCGATATGAATATCGTGACGACCGGAAAGCCCGGTTATGGCAACGCCGCTCAGCATGTCAGCGTTCCCGGCGAATTTCGCTTTCATGCCAGCGCCCGAGGACAAGGCGCGACAGCCAGCTTGTGATGAGGAAGATCACGATGCCCAGCAGCGACACGAGAAACAGTGCAGCAAACATCCGCGGAATTTCGTTGCGGAAGCTCGATTCCAGAATGCGCGAGGCAAGGCCGGTGCTTTGGCCTGCTGTACCGGCGACAAATTCGGCGACAACCGCACCGATCAGCGACAGGCCACCGGCGATTTTCAGTGCCGCCATGAAATAGGGCAATGCGCTCGGCGCCAGCAGATAGCGCAGCCGCTGCCATGGCGAGGCACGGTAGAGCTTGAACAGGTCGCGCAGGTTATGATCGGCACTGCGAAGCCCGATCACCGTATTGGAAAGGATAGGGAAGAAGGCGACGATCCACGCGCAGATCAGAAGGGCGGAGAAGGTATCACGCACATAGATCAGGATCAGCGGTGCGATGGCGATCACCGGTGTCACCTGAAGTATGACGGCGAAAGGAAAAAACGCCATTTCTATCGGGCGCGACAAGGCGAAGACCATGCCAAGCAGTACGCCGCCGACGATGGCGCAGGCAAGCGAGATGAGTGTCAGCTTTACCGTGAACCATAGGGATGCCATCAGCGACGGGCCATCCTTGACGAGCGTTTCCGCAACCAGCGAAGGGGCGGGGATCAGATAGTGGGGTATCTGATAGTAACGGACGAGACTTTCCCATATGCCGAGTGCGATGAGGATTGCCGCGGTGGGCATGAGGATGCGCAAGGTGCGCTCGCGCCTGGCAAGGCGGTCCTGTTCGGAATTGAGGACAGGCAGTTCGTTTTGCATCTGGTTCATTTGCATGTCCTCAGTGATCTATATCTTCAGAGGAAAGCGTCGCGGTCAGCGCATCAGAAACCTTGGCGCAATATTTTGCATATGCTTCTGTCGTGCGGTAGCTTTCTGCACGGGGATAGGTGCCGATGATCGGTATATCGGCGACCACGCGCCCCGGCCTTGCTGCCATGACGATGACGCGGTTGGACAGATAGACCGACTCATAAACGCTGTGGGTGACGAAGATCACCGTCAGGCCGTGCTCTTGCCAAAGACGCAGCACATCATTGTTGAGCTTGAAACGCGTCATCTCGTCAAGCGCTGCAAAAGGCTCGTCCATCAGGAGAAGGCGCGGCCGTGTAACCAGCGCGCGAGCGATGGAAACGCGCATTTTCATGCCGCCGGAAAGCTCACGCGGGAATGCCTTGGCGAAACGTGAAAGACCGACCTGTGCCAGCACTTCTTCGACGCGTGGCGTTGCTTGCCTGCGCGATATGCCGGAAAGACGGAGCGGCAGATAGACATTGTCGAAGACGTTCGCCCAAGGCATCAGGGTCGGTTCCTGAAACACGAAACCGATATCCTGCGCCCCAATCGGGCCTTTGCCGGGGGTGTGGCCGTTGATGTGGATTTCGCCAGCGGAAATGGATTCCAGCCCCGCTATCATGCGCAGCGCCGTGCTTTTGCCGCATCCCGAGGGGCCGAGAAAGCTTACGAACTGGCCTTGCTCAATTCTGAGCGACATGTCGCTCACGGCCATGACGCCGGTGCCATACTGCTTGTAGACGCGGTTTATTTCGATGAGGGAGGAAGGGGAGGAGTCGGGGGCCACGCTCATTGTCCTTTCCTACCAGCCTGGCTTGTTATCGAGCCAGGCGAGCGGCGCTCGTTCGATTTCCATCAATGCCTCGACTAGCCGGTCAGCGGCAAAGTCGATGGTCTTGCGGCCTTTTTCAGCGGTTGCAAGCGTTGCGTTGCCTGCTGCGCCGTGAGAATTGATATCCTGAATCTGCCAGGCGGGCTTGGCGCCGCCGCTCAGCGACAGGTGTTCGAAATCGCTTGCGAATTTTTCCGTAAGGGTGCGGAAATCCTGCGCTTTCGACATGTCGACCAGATCGGGATGCATTTCCAGCATCACCGAGGTTTCCATGTCGCCTGCATGGATGCCGTGCTTCAGATCGTGCTCGCTGTAAACGCCTTCGGGCATTCCAAGGCCGAACCAGTTGATGCTGACCACCATCATGTTGTGACGGATGCGCAGCTCGCGTGCTACGATATCCATGACGCTGATCTGGCCACCATGACTGTTGAGAAGCGCCATCTTGCGGACACCGCTTGCTGCCACGCAGCCACCTATCTCGCACCACATGCGAATGATCGTCTCTGCCGAGAACGTCAGCGTGCCTGGGTAAAGGTTGTGCTCGTTGCTCTTGCCAATGGCCTGCGTGGGGAGGAACAGCGCATGGCTGGATTCCGGCAGGCGGGCGATTGTTTCTTTCACCATGCCATCGACAATGGCGGCATCCACTGCCAGCGGCAGGTGAGGCCCGTGCTGTTCGATCGCGCCAACGGGCAGAACTGCCACGAGCTTCTCACGCTCAAGGCGGGAGAATGCCTCGCTCGTATAATCGGACCAATATCGTTTCAAGACTGCAACTCCTACACGCTCGGGCCAAGGGCGTTAGAGCGCATCCCGAAAAGTGTGAAACGGCTTTCGGAACAAGATGCGCGTCAAACCAGATTTAGCGCATCCTACTAAACAATCTGACCGATCGGTCAAACTAAATGTTTTAAATATTCAAATTGCGTGCAATTAAGGTGTGAATCCGTGGCTATTTGGTCACGTGACGGGCCGCGACAGGTTTATGATGTGCGGAAATTTCCGGAGGTCCTATGGACGATAGATGCATTATCATTGGAGCTGGTCATGCCGGCTCGCAGGCCGCGATCAGCCTTCGGCAGGAAGGCTATGCAGGCGAAATCATTCTCATCAACGACGAAACCGATATTCCCTACCATAAGCCACCGCTGTCCAAGTCCTACCTGAAGGCGCCCGAAGGTGGAGGGCTGGTTCTGCGTCCAGAGTCGGCCTACCGCGACAATAATATCGAGATGATGTTTGGCCGTCGCGTCGATGGCGTATCTCTTGCAGACAAGACGGTCACGCTCGATGACGGGCAGGTCCTGAACTGGTCCGAATTGATCTTCGCGACCGGTGCGCGTGCCCGCATTCCCGATGTACCGGGTGTTGAGCTTGACGGTGTTTTCACGCTGCGCCGGATGGAAGATGCACGCCGCATCGCGGCGGCGATGCCCAATGTTGAGAATGTGGTTATTATCGGCGGCGGTTTCATTGGCCTCGAAATGGCTCATAGCGCAATCGCGCTTGGCAAAAAGACAGTTCTGATCGAGGCTGCGCCTCGCGTGCTGGGGCGCTCGGTGGCAACGCACATCTCCGCCCATGTGGAAGCGCGCAGCCGCGCCGCCCGTATCACGGTTTTGACCAGTCTCGGCGTGATGGCAATTGAGGGCGAAAATGGCCGCGTGACGGGCGTGAAAGCCGCTGACGGAGCCATGTTTCCGGCGGATATGGTTGTGATCGGCACGGGCGCGGTGCCAAACGTGGAGCTTGCAGTAACAGCCGGGCTTGCAATCGACAACGGCATTGTAGTGGACGGGAATCTGCGCGCGTCCGCGAGCCATGTCTACGCAATTGGCGATTGCGTGAGCTACGATCATTTTCACGCTGGTCGTCGGGTGCGGCTTGAATCGGTGCAGAATGCGACAGATCAGGCAAAGCATGTGGCGCGCACTATTGTCGGACGCGAAACGCCATTTCGAGAGATTGCCTGGTTCTGGTCCGATCAGGGCGATATGAAGTTGCAGACCGCAGGCCTGTCCTTCGATGCTGATCGGCATGTGCTTTCCGGGAACCCGGAAGAAAATGCGTTCTCTATCTTTCATTTCGCCGGTGACAGGCTTGTGGCTGTCGATTCCATCAATCGCCCGGCGGATCATATGATCGCGCGCCGCTTGCTGGCGGCAGGGATAAATCCGACCGAGGCTGATATTGCCGCCGGGGCAGCACGGCTGAAAGAAATGCTGGCTGCTGCGCCGAAAATTTGAGGATATACGATGAGCACTTTGAAACATCTGCTGCCGCAGGATATGGCGGCTCCCTTTGCCGCCTATAGCCATGGTGTGAAAGTCAAGACTGGCGCGGAAATGATCTTCTGCTCCGGCCAGCTGGGTATCGCGCCGGATGGCAATGTTCCGCAGGATGCGGGGGCGCAGGCGGAGCTTTGTTTTGAGAATATCCGGCGCATCCTTCGTGACGGCGGCATGGACCTTGCCGATGTAGTGCGCATCAACGCCTACGTGACGGATCGCGCTCACATGCGGCCATATATGGACGTGCGCGACAAGCTGTTTCCAGCGCCAGCGCCTGCTTCCACGCTGATGATCGTTTCCGGTTTCACGCGCGAGGAATTCAAGATCGAGATCGAGGTCGTCGCCGCGCGGTAATCTCCAAACGAAAACACCCGCCGCGGGAGGAAGCGGCGGGTGTTTTATGGGGAAGACCGGACTGGGAGGAGGGTATCCGGTCTTGAATCACCGAGGGAATGGGAGGAGGAGAAAGCCCCCGATGATATTCTTGAAACTGTAGGACCGCGCAATTATGGGGATTCGCGATCCTTGAAGAAGGCGCATGCCTTCCGGCGGCGCTATTAGCGAGCAGCGGCCTTGCGGGCGACGAACGGAATTTCCGAAGGCAGGATGCCGAGGTCGTTCAGTTCACGTGGGCTCAGGCGGCTCAGTTCGTTTACGGTGTTACGGTAACGGCGCCAGTTGTTGTACGAGCGGATCAGGTTCATTTCTCTCACCTAGTAAAATCTTATCTCTTTGTTGCAAACAGCATATAGGCTCGAAGCATTTCGAATTGGAGAGACAGATTTGCATAGCTGCAATGCGTTAAAGCTTGTCAGTTGCACGTCTTTTGCGCAGCTTGGTCATTATACGATCACAATCTCATGTCCTGTTGGGGAAATCCGCTGGATTCAGGCTGCTTCGACGGCTAACCGGTTAAAACTTCTTTAAAATTTCACCAACCAGAAAGTTGCACCCACAAAATGAAGTGGGATGACGGCCTGTCGAGGCGCGTCGGGCCAATAATTGCGCGATCTCCTCGTGTCGCGACAGGCGTGTATAATCAAGTATAAATCTGAACCTCCCTCGGCTTTCAATTTTGTCGCAAAAGTCCGTTAAATCGTCGGTTGGAGACAACAATTCCACATGACTTGCGCGCGGGATTGGGTTAAGGGAGTTTCGTCGGGTGCTGGGACATCATATTATATGGCGTCCTTGCACTGTCTGTCTGCGGGAGAGCGCCAACCGGCCGCCGAAGGGGAAATCGCCCGAAATCTCTCAGGTACAAGGAACCGCAGACGGGTAAGGCAACTCTGGAAAGTCGGGGGAAACCCTGCGCCGAAGGTGTAAGTATGGCTTTATATATAGCCATGCGAGTCTCTCAGGCCTGAGACAGAGGGGCACGAAGCAACCGCATTTTGCGGAGGCACACGTGCGACTCTGGAGTTGTTATGGGCGATACCGCACATCTGAAGACCCTGCCTTTGCAGGACATGCATGAAAAGGCTGGCGCGCGCTTTGGCGGCTTTGCTGGCTGGAACATGCCGATCACCTATCCGCTGGGCGTCATGAAGGAACATCTTCATACACGTGAACATGTCGGGCTTTTCGACATTTCTCATATGAAGCTGATCGAAGTTTCGGGCGCAGATGCCGCCGCACTTCTGGCCGAGACTTGCCCGCTCGATCCGACGATCCTGAAGACGGGTCAGTCGAAATATACTTTCTTCCTCAATGATAATGGCGGCGTGCTGGACGATTTGATCGTCACGCGTCTTGGTGAAGACCGCTTCATGGTCGTCGCCAATGCGGGCAATGCCGATGCCGATATCGAACATTTGAATGAAGCCGCGTCGGGCAAGGACGTGAAGGTCAATCCTCTCGACCGTGTTTTCCTCGCATTGCAAGGACCAGAAGCCGAAGCAGTCGTCACCGAAGCGGGGCTGCCGGGCGCAGATCTTGCCTTCATGAACGGTTTTGAGCCGAAGCAGGGCTGGTTCATGACCCGTTCGGGATATACCGGCGAAGACGGTTTCGAGATCGGCCTGCCTGCCGAAGAGGCGCGCGCGCTGGCCGAAAAGCTTCTTGCCGATGAACGCGTCGAATGGATCGGTCTTGCCGCCCGCGATTCCTTGCGCCTTGAAGCTGGACTTTGCCTCCACGGCCAGGACATTACCCCGGAGACAGACCCCGTTTCGGCTGGTCTTACCTGGGCGATCACCAAGCCTGTGCGCGAAAAGGCGGCGTTCAACGGTGCAAAGGCCGTCCTGGATGCAATCGCCAAGGGCGCATCTGCCAAGCGCGTTGGCCTGAAGCCGGAAGGCCGCCAGCCAGTCCGCGCAGGCGCTGACCTTTTTGATGAATCCGGTCGCCAGATCGGCACCGTTACTTCGGGTGGTTTTGGTCCATCGGCAGGTTTTCCTGTCGCGATGGGCTATGTCGAGGCAAGCCTCGCTGCCCCCGGCACACGCGTTTTCGCTGACGTTCGCGGCAACAAGGTTCCCGTTGACGTTTCGGCGCTTCCCTTCACACCGCATCGCTATCGCAAAGGATGATTTCCATGGCCAATATCCTGTTCACCGAAGATCACGAGTGGATCAGCGTCGAAAACGGCGTCGCCACTGTCGGCATTACGATCCACGCACAGGAACAACTGGGTGACCTCGTTTTCGTTGAGCTGCCGGATGTCGGCCGCACGGCAACCAAGGGCGAGGGCATTGTGGTTGTGGAATCGGTCAAGGCCGCTTCCGACGTTTATGCGCCGGTCGACGGCGAAGTGGTTGAAGTCAACGAAGCCGTCGCAAGCGATCCGGCTCTTATCAATCAGGCTGCGGAAGGCGAGGGCTGGCTGTTCAAGCTGAAGCTTTCCGATGAAAGCCAGCTTTCCGGTCTCCTCGACAAGGCCGGTTACGACAAACTGGTAGGATAACGCGATGACCCAGCAGGTTCTTCCCTTCGTTGCCCGTCATATCGGGCCAAGACTGGAAGACGAGCGCGCAATGCTTGCAGCGCTCGGCCTTCCTTCCATGGAAACCCTCATCACGCAGGCGGTTCCGGCATCTATTCGCCTCAACCGTGCGCTTGATCTGCCAGCGCCGCTTAGCGAATCCGAAGCGCTTGCCGAACTGAACGCCATCATGGGCCGCAATGTGGTGAAGAAGAGCTTCATCGGCGCGGGCTATCATGGTGTGCACACGCCGCCGGTCATCCAGCGCAACCTGTTTGAAAATCCGGCCTGGTACACGGCCTATACGCCGTACCAGTCGGAAATCAGCCAGGGCCGCCTTGAGCTTCTGTTCCATTTCCAGACGCTGGTTGCGGAGCTGACCGGCCTGCCGGTTGCCTGCGCCTCGCTGCTTGACGAAGCAACTGCCGTTGCCGAAGCGATCGGTGTTGCCTGCCGCCATCATCGCGACAAGCGCAGCCGCATCCTGCTGGCGGGTGAACTGCATCCGCAGACGGTCGACGTGGTGAATACCCGCGCCGAACCGCTCGGTTGGGAAATCGCCACCGGCAGCGATATTGACGACAACACCGCGGCAATCGTGGTGCCGTGGCCGGATACGCGCGGCGTCTACGGCGACTTCAGCAAGGTCATCGCCGATGCCAAGGCCAAGGGTGCACTGGTTATCGCCGTTGCCGATCCGCTGGCGCTGACCATCATGGAAGCTCCAGCAAGCTGGGGTGCCGACATGGCCGTTGGATCCATGCAGCGTTACGGCGTGCCGATGGGTTTTGGTGGTCCACACGCAGCATATCTGGCTGTGTCTGAACCGCTGACCCGCATCATTCCGGGCCGCATCGTTGGCCAGTCGGTTGATGCGCATGGTCGTGCGGCCTATCGTCTGGCGCTCCAGACCCGCGAACAGCATATCCGTCGCGACAAGGCGACGTCGAACATCTGCACTGCGCAGGCGCTGCTCGCCAATATGGCAGCATCCTACGCCATCTGGCATGGCCCGGCTGGCTTGCAGGCGATTGCAACGCGTGTTGCTGGCCTTGCTTCGCGCTTCGCCGCTGGCCTCAAGGCTGCTGGCGTCGAGATCGCAGGCGATAGCCTGTTCGATACGGTTACGATCAAGGTCGCCGGCAAGGCTGCGAAGATCGCCGACGAGGCCGACAAGGGCGGACGTCTGCTTCGCATCATCGACGCCGATACGGTTGGCGTCACCTTTGATGAAACCTCAACCGAGGAAGATCTCGCAGCGCTCGCCGTTCTGTTCGGCGCGAAGGCAGTCGAAGGCGACACGGCTCTCGTTCCGGGCAAGGGGCGCGGTGAAGGCTTCCTGACGCAGGATGTGTTCCATTCGCATCGTTCCGAAACCGAGATGATGCGCTTCCTGCGTCGTCTGGCCGACAAGGACCTGGCGCTTGACCGCGCGATGATCCCGCTTGGCTCCTGCACGATGAAGCTCAACGCGGCGGCAGAAATGATGCCTGTGAGCTGGAACACGGTTGCAAATCTGCATCCGTTCGCGCCTGCGGCCCAGACCGAAGGCTATGCGAAAATGACGGCTGACGTCGAGGCTTGGCTTTGCGAAGTCACCGGCTTTGCTGGCGTTTCGCTACAGCCGAATGCAGGCAGCCAGGGTGAATATGCCGGTCTTCTGGCTATCCGCCACTATCACCAGTCGCGCGGCGAAGGTCATCGCAACATCTGCCTGATCCCGTCGTCTGCACATGGCACCAATCCGGCCAGCGCTTCGATGGCAGGCATGAGCGTTGTCGTGGTCAATTGCCGTCCGGATGGCGATATCGATATCGACGATCTGAAGGCCAAGGCCGAGAAGCATCGCGATAATCTCGCTGCTTTCATGATTACCTATCCGTCGACCTACGGCGTGTTTGAAGAAGGCATCAAGGCTTTCTGCGAAATCGTGCATGACAATGGCGGTCAGGTCTATTTCGACGGTGCAAACCTCAATGCACTCGTTGGCCTTGCTCGTCCTTGCGATATTGGTGCCGACGTCTGCCACATGAACCTGCACAAGACCTTCTGCATTCCGCATGGCGGCGGCGGTCCGGGTGTCGGTCCGATTGGTGTTGCCAAGCATCTGGTGCCGTACTTGCCCGGCCATGTGGATATCGGTTCCAAACATGCCGTTTCGGCTGCGCCGTTCGGTAGCGCATCTATTCTGGTCATCACGTGGATGTATATCCGCATGATGGGCGGTGCGGGTCTGAAGAAGGCTACCGAAGCCGCAATCCTCAACGCCAACTATATCGCGCATCGCCTGAAGGACGCTTATCCGATCCTTTATACCGGCGCGCATGATCGCGTGGCGCATGAGTGCATCGTGGATACGCGAGTTCTGAAAGACAGCGCTGGCATCACCGTGGAAGACGTGGCCAAGCGTCTTATCGACTATGGGTTCCATGCGCCGACCATGTCCTGGCCGGTTGCTGGTACGCTTATGATCGAGCCGACGGAGTCTGAACCGAAGTCGGAAATCGACCGTCTTTGCGATGCGATGATTGCAATTGCAGCCGAAGCGAAAAAGGTTGCCGATGGTGTCTGGCCTGCGGACGACAATCCGCTTGCCAATGCACCGCATACGGCAGGCGATACGCTGGCAACGGAATGGACGCATCCTTACACGCGTGAGGAGGCCGTATTCCCGGCAAGCGCGATCAATGGCGATTTCGATGCGACGGCAAAATATTGGCCGCCAGTCAGCCGTGTGGATAATGTCGGCGGCGATCGGAACTTGATCTGCTCCTGCCCGCCGGTCGCAGCCTACGGTTGATCGTGCTGGATTGTTTTGAAATCAGGGCGCCGCGGAAACGCGGCGCCTTTTCGTTTACGAAGAATGTTGGAGCATTTTCAGCAAAAGTGCGAAGCGGTTTTGCGTGGATGATGCGATAAAAACAAAAGGTTAGAGCGGTTCCGACGGTTCCAAGTTAAACCGGAACCAGTCCATCCAACTGAATTTTAGGCAAAAAAAGAGCCGGACTAGGAAGTCCGGCTAAGTTATGAAGGTGCCACTTGGGCAAACCTCCAGAGGGGAACACTTACCGCGCGCAATGGGAGGAGGCACAGCGGTAAGTGACTGTGATATGTATCACCTTGCTCCAATCTTCAACCCCTGAAACACGAAATTTTTGACCATTTCGGAAAATTCTGAAACTTTTTGAAATGTGGCCGTGTTTTGCAGTTTATTGGTCAATGTTTGTACTCCTCGGACGGGCCGAGCGTACTCCAGATCGAAACAATCTTTCGTTATAATGCAGGTGCTTGCGACTCGCTGTGGAGGATTGCGGCGTTCTCTAATTTGATTGGTTCGCAAAGCTCGCGGCGATGCGCTGCCAGCAACGCACGGGCGCGTTGGAAGTTCATATTTTCTCGCGATTTCAATAATGTATATGATCGTTTCTATGGGGGTAAGTTAATTCCGCCTGCGAACAGCACACTTATAAACTGCTGAATTGGTTAGAATAATTCTAAAACATTCCTGCTTTGGTCAACTTCATTTAACTTGCGGCGCTGACGGTGCGGATATAAAAGATGACCAAATGACGAAGGCTTCACGCCGGGGTTAAAGAGAAGCGACCAAGGGGCAGGCCGATTTCTCTGTCTTTTGGATAGTCGGAATGCTTGTACCTTTTCTCATCATGTTCCGCGAAGGCGTGGAAGCTGCGCTGATTGTCGGCATTATCGCCAGCTATCTTCATCAGACAGGCCGTAGTGCCTGGATGCCTGTCGTCTGGATCGGCATTCTGCTTGCTCTGGCCATGTCGCTGACGGTTGGCGCAATTCTGCAGCTGTTGAGTGCGGAATTCCCGCAGAAAGCGCAGGAGATGTTTGAGGCCATTATTGGCCTGATTGCCGTCTTTGTGCTGACCTCAATGGTTTTCTGGATGCGCAAGGCGGCCCGATCGATCAAGGCGGAGCTGCACCACTCCATCGATGCGGCTTTTCAGACCCCGACGCATAAAGGTCTCGGTCTTATTCTCATGGTTTTCTTCGCGGTGGCCCGCGAGGGGCTCGAATCCATCTTCTTTCTGCTGGCTGCCTTTCAGCAGAGCGAGGGACCGGCTGCGCCGATGGGCGCGCTTCTCGGCGTGTTGCTCGCGGCGGCGGTCGGCTACGGCATTTTTAAAGGCGGTTTGAAACTGAACCTCCGTCGCTTCTTTCGCTGGACCGGTGTCTTTATCCTGATCATCGCGGCGGGCATTCTTGCCAATTCTGTCATGGCGCTGCATGAGGCAGGTGTTTGGAACCACTTCCAGGCAGTCGTTTTCGATGCGAGCGACATTCTCCCGCTCGACAGCACGCTTGGCTCGGTTCTGGCGGGCATTTTTGGCTACATCGCAACACCGACCGTCAGTGAAGTCGTTGCCTATGTGGCGTTTCTCGTTCCGGCGCTCATTCTGTTCCTGATGCCAACAAGTGTCCCGGCCACAGCCAATCAGGCCAGACCAAGCGCACAATAAAAGAGATTTTCATGACGAATTCGAAGTCTGCTGAACCCATGTCACGTAACCTGGTCCGCATCGGGCTGGCTCTCGCCGTGCTTCTGCTTTTTGCTGCGGGCGCTGCGTTCTTTTATGCATCCCGCGTGTCGGACAAGGCCCGCCATGCAGAAGTGGATGGCAAGGTACAAGTCGCAATCAATGCAAAAAGCTGCGAGCCGAATGAACTGACCGTTCCTGCCGGGCGTTCGGTGTTCGAAATCGTAAACAAGTCGGATCGCACCGTGGAATGGGAAATTCTTGACGGAGTGATGGTTCTTGAAGAACGTGAAAACATCGCGCCGGGCTTCAAACAGACAATCACTGCGAAGCTGGCACCGGGTGAATACCAGATTACCTGCGGGCTTCTGTCCAATCCTCGAGGCAAGTTGACCGTAACTGCGACCGCCGCCAGCGAAGCGGAGAAGGGCAAGCTTCCGCTTACTGCTTTCATCGGGGCGCTGGCTGAATATCAGATCTATCTCGCAACCGAAGTGGCTGAATTCCAGAAAGCAGTTGCGGCGCTTTCCGCAGCAATAAGGAGCGGAAATCTTGATGCCGCACAATCTGCCTATGGCCCTGCACGAGAAGCCTATGGACGTATTGCCCCTGTTTCGGAGGCCTTCTCTGATCTCGATACCGCTATCAATGCACGCGCGGATTATTTCGAAAAGCGGGAGCAGGACGCTGCTTTCGGCGGCCTGCATCGTATCGAATATGGGCTGTTCGAGCAGAAATCGGCAGATGATCTGGCCCCGGTTGCGGACAAGCTGGCCCAGCATGCGGGCGCGCTGAAGGAGCGTATTCGCGCTCTGCGTATTTCGCCGGATCGCATGCTGGCTGGCACCGCATCGGCGCTTAATCGTTTCGCCTCCACGGCGGGCGATACCGGCGAAGACCGTTATGCCCACACTGATCTGCACGCTTTTGTCGGGCTCGTTGAAGGCGCGGCCAAGACGGCAAATGTGTTGCGTCCTATCGTGGACAAGGTCGATACGAAGACTTTTGAAGGCATCGACAAGGAGCTCGCTGGAGTGAAAGCTCTCTTGAGCGCCAATGCCGAAGGCAATGGTTTCAAGGCCTACGACAATCTCTCGTCTGATGAAAAGGCGAAGATCAAGGAGGGCGCCGCTTCGCTCGCCGCCCAATTCTCTAAACTCCGCGATCAATTGGGAGTGAATTAGTGACCAAGAAATTTTTGAAAACAGATAATCCTGTTTCACCTTCACGCCGCGCATTGCTGCTCGGTGTTGGAGCAACAGGTGTTGCAGGCGTGCTTGCTCCACAGTCGGCACAAGCGCTTTCTTCCGACAATGTAACCAATGCGCCGGAAAGCGAAAAGCTGCACGAAAGCCAGTCTTTTTACGGGCAGCATCAGCCGGGCATTGTGACGCCACGCCCTGCGGCTGGTCTCGTTGCTTCTTTCGATGTGCTGGCGCGCGACCGCGCTGAACTTGAGCGCATGTTCAAGCTGCTCACCGAACGTGCGGAATTCTTGATGAAGGGCGGAAGGCCGCCGGTGTTGGATGCGAAATTTCCGCCATCGGATTCCGGTATTCTCGGCCCGGTCGTCACACCGGATAATCTCACTGTCACGGTCGCGCTCGGCTCGTCATTATTCGATGATCGTTTTGGCTTGAAGCCGTTGAAGCCGAAACTTCTACAACGCATGACGGGTTTTCCCAACGATGCCTTGCAAAAGGACATCTGCCATGGGGACCTTGTAATTCAGTTCTGCTCGAATACGCCGGATACGAATATCCATGCTTTGCGGGACATCATGAAGAACATGCCTGATCTTCTGATGGTGCGCTGGAAACAGGAAGGAAGCGTTCCGGTACAGCCTCCGCATTCACCCAAGGCAAAAGAAAGCGCCCGGAATTTCCTCGGCTTTCGCGACGGCTCCGCCAACCCGGATTCCTCCGATGAAGCGTTGATGAACCGTATTGTGTGGGTGGGGAAGCAAAATGCAGAGCCGGATTGGGCGACCAATGGCAGCTATATGGCCGTGCGGATCATTCGCAATTTCGTGGAGCGCTGGGACCGCACCCCGCTGCAGGAGCAGGAAGCGATTTTCGGGCGCCGCAAGGATAGCGGAGCGCCATTCGACGGAAAAACCGAGACCGACGTTCCCGATTACGCGAAAGACGCCGACGGCAAGGTCACGCCGCTCGACTCGCATATTCGTCTGGCAAATCCGCGCGATGCAAATGCTGATCAGCACCTCATTCTGCGTCGTCCGTTCAACTATTCCAACGGCGTCAGTAAATCGGGCCAACTTGATATGGGCCTCCTCTTCATCGCCTATCAGGCCGATCTGGAAAAGGGCTTCATCACGGTTCAGAACCGGCTCAACGGTGAGCCTCTGGAAGAATATCTGAAACCCATTGGGGGCGGGTATTTCTTCGCGCTGCCGGGTGTTCAAGATCACAAGGACTACTACGCGCGCGCACTTTTGGAGGCCAGCGGTCCGCAAAATGCCCGCGGGTGAGATCGCGACCAAATTTTATTAAACGCGTATTCCTCGGAATTCGCCGACATGGAGAGGCTAAACATGAAATATCGTCTGCCATTGCTTGCATCGGCTTGCGCCGTCGCAATTTCGCTTAGCTTCGGCGCAGCCAAGGCCGAAGTATCTCCGCTGGATCTTGTTCAGCCGATCGCTGACTATAAGATCTACGTGCAGGAAAACCTTGATATACTGGTAAAAGACACCAAGGCTTTCACGGATGCGGTCAAGGCAGGCGATCTGGAAAAGGCCAAGGAGCTTTATCCCTCCACTCGTGTCTCCTACGAGAAGATCGAACCAATCGCCGAACTCTTCGCTGATCTCGACGCTTCGATCGATAGCCGCGCTGACGACCATGAAAATGGCGAGAAGTCGGAAGATTTCACCGGATTTCATCGCATCGAGTATGGCTTGTTTGCGCAGAATTCAAGCGAAGGGCTCGCTCCGGTCGCCGACAAGCTCTACGCAGACGTGCTGGAACTCCAAAAGCGCGTAAAAGACCTTACCGTTCCGCCGGAAAAGGTAGTCGGCGGCGCTGCTGCCCTGCTGGAAGAAGTAGCCGCTACCAAGATTTCCGGTGAGGAAGATCGTTACAGCCATACGGACCTTTGGGATTTCAAGGCCAATGTGGATGGCGCTCAGAAGATCGTTGAGCTGTTCAAGCCTCTGCTGGAAAAGGAAAACCCGGACCTCGTGACGAAGGTGGAAGCCAACTTCAAGACGGTTGACGATATTCTCGCCAAGTACAAGAAGGGCGACGGTTACGAGTCCTATGACAAGCTTTCCGACGACGATCGCAAGGCGCTGGCTGGACCTGTGACTACGCTGGCAGAGGATTTATCCACTCTGCGCGGTACACTCGGCTTGAACTAAATAGATAAAATAAAATGGCGGGGTGAATCGCCATTTTTACTTCTGAATCACTGCGTAAAAAACAAATAGATAGAGCGGTTCCGACGATTCCGTTAAAACAGGAACTGCTCTAGCATGCAGACGACCAATATAAGAGCGATCATAACGCGCCTGGATAAACCCTGACCGGGCGGTTGTCCTTCACGGATTCCATCACCACGAAAGTCGATGTGCTTGCCACATTGGGCAGGCTCGAAATCTTTTCGCCCAGCACCTCGCGGTAGCGCCGGATGTTGGACGTTCGCACTTTCAGGAGATAGTCGAAAGAGCTTGCTATCATGTGGCACTCCTCGACTTCACGTATTTTGCGCACCGCCACATTGAACGCTTCAAGCGCCGCCTCGCGTGTGTCCGACAGCTTGACCGTCGTAAAGGCGATATGATCGAGACCGAGCTTTTCCGGGTCAATGGCCGCACGGAAGCCGACAATATAGCCTTCATCGACCAGTCTTTTCAGTCTGGCCTGGCACGGTGTCTTGGAGAGCCCGACTTTTTTCGAGAGCTCCGTGACTGGAATGCGCCCATCTTCACTCAAGACCTCCAGAATACGCCGATCGAATTGATCCAGATCGTCCACAGAGTCTATTTTTCGCATCCTTTTAGCCTTCTGATAGGTCTGTAATAAGATCATTTTTCCTTTATATGGAGCAAATGAAGGCAGAACGCAATTTGTACAAATGATAGTGTGCGCCCACATAAAGCAGAGCTAAACTGTGCACAGACGCTCTGGGCTGTTTTCATTTGCGAGCATAGCATCATGACCGACACCATACCCGCTCCCACCAATCCGGTTTTCCAGAATTTTGCGCCGCCGATCCGCGAGCAAAATGCGCTAAGGCAGGCGATTACCGCCGCTTATCGTCGGCCCGAATCCGAATGCGTTTCCGCATTGGTGGCACAGGCAACCTTGCCGGAAGAAACAGTCAAGCAAATCCGTGCTACCGCCCGCAAGCTGATCGAAACGCTGCGCGCCAAGCACAAGGGCACCGGCGTCGAAGGTCTGGTGCATGAATATTCGCTGTCGAGCCAGGAAGGCGTGGCGCTGATGTGCCTTGCCGAAGCTCTGCTGCGCATTCCCGACATGGCGACACGCGACGCGCTGATCCGCGACAAGATTTCGAATGGCGACTGGAAGTCCCACATCGGCGGAGGGCGTTCGCTTTTCGTCAATGCTGCGACCTGGGGCCTTGTCGTCACCGGCAAGCTGACGAATACGGTCAATGATCGTGGCCTGTCGGCAGCTCTCACTCGCCTCATCGCCCGTTGCGGTGAACCAGTCATTCGTCGCGGCGTGGACATGGCCATGCGCATGATGGGCGAACAGTTCGTCACCGGCGAAACCATCGAAGAAGCATTGAAACGCGCTAAGCCGCTGGAAGAACGCGGCTTCCGCTATTCCTACGACATGCTGGGTGAGGCCGCGACGACTGCCGCCGACGCCGAGCGCTATTACAGGGATTACGAGACCGCAATCCACGCCATAGGCCGTGCATCGGCTGGCCGTGGCATTTATGACGGTCCCGGCATTTCCATCAAGCTGTCCGCTCTGCACCCGCGTTATGTCCGCTCCCAGAGCGAGCGCGTGATGGGCGAACTTCTGCCTAAGGTGAAGGCGCTCGCTGCCATCGCCAAGTCCTATAATATAGGCCTTAATATCGATGCCGAAGAAGCTGACCGTCTGGAACTGTCGCTTGACCTGTTGCAGAGCCTGATCGAAGACCCGGAACTGGCAGATTGGGAAGGCATCGGCTTCGTGGTGCAGGCCTATGGCAAGCGTTGCCCGTTCGTGCTCGATTTCATCATCGATCTGGCGCGACAGAACAAGCGCCGCGTCATGGTTCGTCTGGTCAAGGGCGCTTATTGGGACGCCGAGATCAAACGTGCTCAGGTGGATGGGCTGGAAGATTTCCCGGTTTATACCCGCAAGGTGCATACCGATGTTTCCTACATCGCCTGTGCCCGCAAGCTCCTTGCCGCGACCGATGCCGTTTTCCCGCAGTTTGCAACCCACAATGCGCAGACGTTGGCCACCATCTATCATCTGGCTGGCCCGGATTTCAAAACCGGCAAGTTCGAGTTCCAGTGCCTGCATGGCATGGGTGAGCCGCTTTATGATGAAGTTGTCGGCGCTGACAAGCTTGGCCGTCCGGCTCGCATTTACGCGCCAGTCGGCACACACGAGACGCTGCTGGCGTATCTGGTTCGCCGCCTTCTGGAAAACGGCGCGAATTCCTCCTTCGTCAACCGCATCGGCGATGCAAGTGTTTCCGTCAATGAGCTGATCGCCGATCCGGTTGAGGTCGTTCGCTCCATGGCTGTTATCGGCGCACGCCACGACCAGATTGCTCTGCCGGAAAATCTCTATGGCGTTCGTAGGAATTCCGATGGTTTTGACCTGTCAAACGAGACCACGCTGGCGGAACTGAGCAAAACTCTGGAAGACAGCACCAATCGTGCATGGACGTCGGAGCCGCAAGTTGCTGGCGCCAAGGTGAAGGGAACCAGCCGTCCTGTTCTCAATCCAGGTGATCGTAACGATGTTGTCGGCACGGTGACTGAGATCGCCGAAGCAGACGTAGCCAAAGCCATGAAGTCGGCAAAGAAGGCGACGGCAAGCTGGTCGGCGGTAGCGCCTGCTGAACGTGCGGCCTGTCTTGAACGCGCAGCCGACATTATGCAGCGTGATATGCCAGTTCTGCTTGGTCTCATCATGCGCGAAGCCGGCAAATCCATGCCAAACGCGATCGCCGAAGTGCGCGAAGCCATCGACTTCCTGCGCTATTATGCCGAACAGGCCCGCCGCACCTTGGGCGTTGCCCATAAGGCGCTGGGGCCAATTGTCTGCATCAGCCCGTGGAATTTCCCGCTGGCGATCTTCACTGGCCAGATTGCTGCCGCTCTCGTCGCGGGCAATCCGGTTCTGGCGAAGCCCGCCGAAGAAACTCCGCTCATTGCAGCACAGGGCGTCCGTATCTTGCATGAGGCTGGCATTCCGGCTGATGCGCTCCAGCTTCTGCCGGGTGATGGCCGTATCGGGGCAGCACTGGTTGCTGCTGAAGAAACATGCGGTGTGATGTTCACGGGTTCGACGGAAGTAGCGCGTCTCATTCAGGCGCAGCTGGCATCCCGCTTGCTGCCAAATGGCAAGCCGATCCCGCTGATTGCCGAAACCGGCGGTCAGAACGCCATGATCGTGGATTCATCTGCCTTGGCGGAGCAGGTTGTCTTCGACGTGATTGCATCCGCATTCGACAGCGCTGGTCAGCGTTGTTCGGCGCTGCGCGTTCTCTGCCTGCAGGAAGACGTGGCTGACCGCATCCTCACCATGCTCAAAGGCGCATTGAAGGAACTCTCCATCGGCCGCACCGACAGGCTGAAGGTCGATATTGGCCCGGTTATTACTGATGAAGCCAAAAACATCATCGAAAAACATGTTCAGGGCATGCGCGACCTTAGCCGCAAGGTGGAACAGCTTCCGCTCGGACCCGAAACCGAGAAGGGCACTTTCGTCGCGCCGACCATCATTGAGATCAACTCACTTCGCGATCTGAAGCGGGAAGTCTTTGGTCCGGTTTTGCATGTCGTGCGTTACAAGCGCGATGACATGGAGCGTCTGATCGACGACATCAACGCAACTGGTTACGGGCTTACTTTTGGTCTGCATACCCGCCTTGACGAAACCATCGCAAATGTCGCGGATCGTATCCGTGTCGGGAACATCTATATCAACCGGAATGTCATTGGCGCGATTGTCGGCGTGCAGCCTTTCGGCGGGCGCGGCCTGTCTGGCACCGGCCCGAAGGCGGGTGGCCCGCTCTATCTCGGACGCCTCGTGGAAACGGCGCCGATCCCGCCGCGTCATAGTTCGGTTCACACCGATCCGGCGCTCAAGGATTTTGCCAAATGGCTTGGCCAGCGTGGCATGAACGATCTTGCTCAAGCTGCACGCGACACCGGTGGCGCTTCGGCTCTCGGTCTTGATCTTGAACTGCCGGGGCCGGTCGGTGAGCGCAATCTTTATGCGTTGCATCCACGCGGAAATATCCTGCTGGTTCCGCAGACGGAAACAGGACTTTATCGCCAGATGACTGCGGCACTCGCTACGGGCAATACCGCCTGTATTGACGAGACTTCGGGCTTGCGGAATGTTCTGAAAGATATTCCGGCTTCTGTGGCTGCGCGCACGATCTGGACCAATAACTGGGAATCCGATGCACCATTTGCCGGTGCGCTTGTTGAAGGCGACTCTGAACGCATCGTGGAGATCAACAAGAAGATCGCAACGCTTCCGGGACCATTGGTTCTGACGCAAGCGGCTTCCTCGGAAGAACTGGCAAACAACCCGGACACCTATTGCCTTAATTGGCTTCTGGAAGAAGTTTCAACTTCTATTAATACGACCGCTGCCGGCGGAAATGCCAGCCTGATGGCAATTGGCTGATCGCATAGGCATCGGAAAGAGCAGAAAGGCGGCTTCGGTCGCCTTTTTCTTTTGCCTGTAAAAATTTGCATGGCTGTGCAAACGATGGCTCAAAACAGAATGATTGAATTATTTTTTATAATTTCAGAATAAAATTTACAAAGGCATTGACAGGCTTTCATAAAAGGCAAAGACTGTGCACACGCTTGCAAAAGCGTCGGCGTGGAGGCGCCGTATAAAGGGAGGAAAACAATGCGTTCGGCATTTCTGGTTGCGGCGCTGTCCGCTGGCGTATCTTCATTTGCTTTTTCTGCGCAGGCCGCAGGCAATCTCAATCTCATTTGTTCTGCGGATGTGGTTATCTGCGAGCAGATGAAGAACATGTTCGAGAAGGATACCGGCATCAAGGTCAACATGGTGCGGCTTTCTTCCGGCGAAACTTATGCCAAGGTAAGGGCGGAAGCGCGTAATCCAAAGACCGATATCTGGTGGGCTGGCACCGGCGATCCACATCTACAGGCTGCGGCTGAGGGACTTACGCTCGAATATAAATCGCCCATGCTCGACCAGTTGAATGATTGGGCCAAAAAGCAGGCCGAAAGCTCCGGATTCCGCACGGTTGGTGTTTATGCCGGTGCGCTTGGTTGGGGTTACAACACTGATATTCTGGCCAAGAAAAACCTGAAAGAGCCGAAATGCTGGGCCGATCTTCTGGACCCTTCCTATAAGGGCGAAATCCAGATGGCCAACCCGAATTCTTCGGGCACGGCCTATACGGCGCTGGCTACGCTGGTGCAGATCATGGGCGAAGATAAGGCCTATGAATATCTGAAGAAGCTCAACGAGAATGTATCGCAATACACCAAATCCGGCTCGGCTCCGGTCAAATCCGCCGCGCGCGGCGAAACCGGGATCGGGATCGTCTTTATGCATGATGCGGTGTCGATGACGGCGGAAGGCTTCCCGGTCAAGTCGGTTGCTCCATGTGAAGGCACGGGTTACGAGATCGGCTCCATGTCGATCGTTAAGGGCGCCAAGAATCTCGAAAATGCCAAGAAGTGGTACGACTGGGCGCTGACCGCAGAAGTGCAGTCGCATATGAAGGATGCGAAGTCCTTCCAGTTGCCGTCGAACAAATCGGCCGAGGTTCCAAAGGAATCCCCGCGCTTCGAAGATATCAAGCTGATCGATTATGACTTCAAGACCTATGGCGAACCAGCCAAGCGCAAGGAATTGCTTGAGCGCTGGGACAAGGAGATCGGCGCGCACGCCAACTGATCTTTCTACGGCCTGAAATCCGGGTGCGCCGCTCCTGTTATGCGTCGCACCTGTTCCGAATGGCGGAGCAGAGTAGCGGTACTCCCGAAATAAGCTGGAGCCGGAGCTTGTAGCCATTCCTTGGAAATCCCCGATCTGGAGGGACGCGGACATCCATGAAACAGCATAATCGCAGACTGGATATCGTTCTGGCACTTGCGCTTGCGGCATTTGTCTTGTTGCCGTGGTATCGCGTGGAGGACGGTTTTCTGAGTTTCGGCTGGCTGGACGGAATGTTCGGCGATGGGGCAACTGCACCCGGCCTGTGGCAGATATTCTTTTTCGGACGCCCGTGGCTGGGGGCTGTCGCTGTATTCATGTTGGTCTGTGCTGCTTCCCGCTTTTTGCTCCCGGTTGAACGTCGCAGTGGGGCCATGATCTGCGCGAGCCTTCTCGGCTTGCTTTTTTTGAGCCTGCAAGGATTGGCCATCGGATTCTCGGGCTGGAACTGGGCGATTAGTGAGAAACTGTTTGGCGCACTTGCCGATGGTCAGCCAGCCTTTGGGGCAGGGGCGATACTGACGGGGCTTTGTTTCCTGCTCATTTTTGCGTTTGGTGTCGCGGAACGCGGCGTGATGAAAGGAGACGCTTTTGTTGTCTCGTCCATTACTCTGCTTGTCGCACTGGTGGCTGTATTTGTCTTCTATCCTGTTCTCAGCATGTTTGTCGGGTCGGTGCAGGATTTCGACGGCTCGTTCAAGCCAGATGGTTTCATAGGTAATATCCAGGATTCTTCGATCTGGAGCCTGACCTGTGTTGTCGGTGAAGGACGGTGTGGCGTTGCGTGGCGCACATTGTGGCTGGCGCTGATGACCGCGACGGGATCGACTGTGTTGGGGCTTGCCTTTGCCCTTGTCGCAACCCGCACAGGTTTCCCTTTCAAGAAAGGCCTCCGACTTCTTACCATATTGCCGATTATCACACCGCCTTTCGTTGTCGGCCTTGCATTGACTTTGCTTTTTGGTCGCGCAGGTGTGGTGACGGAGCAGATTTCCAATATATTCGGCGTAGAACCGGGACGGTGGCTCTATGGGCTGACGGGCATATGGATCGCACAGGTCCTGTCTTTCACACCGATTTCCTTCCTCGTGCTTATCGGCGTTGTGGAAGGCGTTTCACCCTCGATGGAAGAGGCATCGCAAACTTTGCGCGCCGATCGCTGGCGGACTTTTCGCAGGGTTTCTCTGCCACTGATGGCGCCAGGCCTTGCCAATGCGTTTCTCATCGCTTTCATTGAAAGCATGGCGGATTTCGGCAATCCGATGGTGCTCGGAGGCAGCAGTGGTGTGCTTTCGACTGAAATATTCTTTGCCGTGGTGGGCGCGCAGAACGATCCTTCCCGTGCGGCGGTTCTCGCTATCGTGCTGCTCTGTTTCACACTGACCGCATTTCTTATCCAGCGCGTATGGCTCTCGGGCAAAAATTTTGCGACGGTGACCGGCAAGGGCGATTCCGGCATGCATGCCGGGCTGCCAAAAGGGTTGAAGATCGGTGTTTATGCCCTTGTCATCCCGTGGATGATTTTCACTATCGTTGTTTATGCGATGATCCTTATTGGCGGTTTCGTACGGCAGTGGGGGCTCGACAATACACTGACGGTTGAGCATTACGCGCGTGCATTCTCCGTCAACTGGACCGAAAACGGTATCGCATGGACCGGCGTGGCATGGAACTCGTTCTGGACAACCATGGAAATTTCGCTGCTCTCGGCGCCGCTGACTGCGGCGGTGGGTTTGCTGACAGCTTATCTGATTGTTCGCCAGCGTTTCGTCGGGCGTAATGTCTTCGAATTTGCCCTGATGTTGAGCTTCGCCATTCCTGGAACCGTCATCGGTGTCAGCTATATCATGGCGTTCAACCTGCCACCGCTTGAAATGACAGGCACGGCGCTGGTCCTGATCGCATGTTTTGTGTTTCGCAACATGCCGGTGGGCGTGCGGGGCGGGATTGCAGCCATGAGCCAGCTCGACAAAAGCCTTGATGAAGCTTCCCTGACGTTGCGGGCGAACAGTTTCCGCACAATCCGCAAGGTCATTCTTCCGTTGCTGCGTCCGGCGATCACGGCAGCGCTGGTTTATTCCTTTGTGCGCGCCATCACGTCCATCAGCGCGGTGATTTTCCTTGTGTCAGCACAGTACAACATGGCGACGTCCTATATCGTCGGTCTGGTCGAAAACGGTGAGTTCGGCGTGGCGATTGCATATTCATCGATGCTGATTGTCGTGATGATCGTCGTCATTACAGGCTTCCAGCTTCTCGTGGGTGAACGCAAGCTCAGGCGCGAAAACCGTGTCGCTGCTGCCGCGCCCATCAAAACTGTTCGTCAGGAGAAAACCGCATGACTGCGATCCGTCCCGGCTCCGTTACATTTGAGAATGTCACCAAGAAATTCGGTAATTTCACCGCCTTGCCCGATCTGTCACTGACCGTTGAGCCGGGAACGCTGGTGACGCTCCTTGGGCCATCCGGTTGCGGCAAGACGACAACCTTGCGGTTGCTGGCCGGGCTCGAACATCCTACGTCTGGCCGTATCCTGATTGGCGGCAAGGATGTGACCAATCTGCCGGCCAATGAGCGTGATGTGTCTATGGTTTTCCAGTCCTACGCGCTCTTTCCGCATATGAGTTCGCTGGACAACGTGGCCTATGGGTTGGAATCCTCCGGCTTGAAGAAGGCCGAAGCGCGCGAACGTGCAGAAGAAGGGCTGAAGCTCGTCGGTCTTGCAGGAATGGGGCACCGCCTGCCGGCGGAATTGTCGGGCGGCCAGCAGCAGCGCGTCGCTGTAGCCCGAGCCCTTGTGCTGGAGCCACAGGTTTTGCTTCTGGATGAGCCACTCTCAAATCTCGACGCTCGCTTGCGTCGTCGGGTGCGTACTGAAATTCGCGAGTTGCAGCAACGGCTCGGTTTTACGGCCGTCTATGTGACGCATGATCAGGACGAGGCGCTGGCCGTCTCCGACACAATCATCGTCATGAAGGAAGGCAATATCGCACAGAAGGGAAGTCCCCGTGATCTCTATGAGGCACCCGCATCAGCTTTTATCGCGGATTTCATGGGAGAAGCGAATGTCGTTCCATGTGAGGTGATGACAGCGGACGGCGCCGAGGCCGTTATTCGTGTCGGCGGTCTGACCCACAGGATTGCCGCACGCAATGCCAGACCCGGACCGACGCAGCTTGCAATTCGTCCCAACGCTGTGACGCTGCGACCAAAAACCAATGGCGGTTTCCCCGGACGTGTTGCACATTCAGCCTATCTCGGAGATCATATCGAGTATGAAATCGAGACCGAACACGGCAAGCTTTTCATTGTCGATCCAGCTGTCGAAGAGGCACTGCCACCACAAACCGACGTCTCCATTGAGTTCAAAACCCGCGGCCTTGCCATAATCAATCAATAGGCGCAGAAGCGTCGTGCCGTTACCAACTCTTACCGGAAAATCATCATGACTTCTCATCCCCGACAGGAACTGGAAGCGCGGCTGGCGCTGGCCGAAAAGATCGCGCGCGAGGCGGGCGCCAAAGCGCTCGACTATTTCAATCAGCGTGAAACGCTGGTTGTCGAAACCAAGCGCGATCCGCAGGATGTGGTATCGATTGCCGACAGGGACGTCGAGCAGCTTATCCGCGCTCGCGTGTCGGAAACGTTTCCTCAAGACGGTTTTCTGGGAGAGGAATACGGGCTGAACGAAGGCACGTCAGGTTACACCTGGGTCGTTGATCCCATTGATGGCACCAGTCCTTTCGTCAACGGCATGCCGAATTGGTGCGTTTCCATTGCCGTTCTGAAAGAAGGCGAGCCCGTCATCGGCGTAATCCAGGCCCCGTGTTTTGACGAGCTCTACGCTTCAGCCAAAGGTCTGGGCGCTACACTTGATGGAAAGAAGCTGGTTCTCGATCCGAGCCGCACGATCCGCAATTCGGTGACGGGTATCGGTGCCAACAACTATGTTACGCCGCAAGTCGTGGCAAAAATCGTGGAAGACCTGCTTGAGGCGGGCGGAACCTTTATTCGCAATGGTTCCGGTGCGCTGATGATTGCTTACGTCGCAGCGGGCAGGCTCGTCGGATATTATGAGCCTTATATGCATGCCTGGGATTGCATGGCGGGCTTTTGTCTCGTGCGCGAGGCGGGCGGTTATGCGCATCCTTTTCCTGTCGACGGAGAAAAACTCACCAAGGGTAACAAGGTCTTCGTGGCAGCGCCTGGTGCGATCGATGATCTCAAGAAAGTGGCCCGTCTATAGGAGGCGATCTCTTCGGAATTTTACTCCCATCCATATTCTGAATAGAGTTCGCCTCGGGCGGAGCAGAGGAGTGCTTGCCGAACGTACGGAATGGTAGTCTCTGGCAGATTGTCCAGAGTTCTCCATTC
Organism: Ochrobactrum sp. PL_is501; assembly: GCF_055816895.1. NCBI lineage: Bacteria > Pseudomonadati > Pseudomonadota > Alphaproteobacteria > Hyphomicrobiales > Brucellaceae > Ochrobactrum > Ochrobactrum sp. PL_is501. The sequence continues at coordinate 157,994 of NZ_JBVPGR010000035.1, forward strand.
CAGATCGGCATGCTTGTCAGGTTCACATAGGGTAGGTGTGCCGATCCATTCTTCAGCGCGGAAGAAATGGCCGAGCCACTGGTTGCCAGCAGTCAAGCTATGCAGTGTATGGACGGGTTGCAGGGTTTCTGGCGCTATAGTTATGCCGATCTCTTCGTACGCTTCGCGTGCCGCTGCAAAGCGTATTGTTTCGCCTGCTTCCAGTCCTCCGGCTGGAATGCTGAACGAACCGTCCATCCAACCAGTTGTTTTTCGCCGCAACATGCAGATTTCTGGTCCACGTGTCAGAATGATAAAAACCGCAGACGAAAGCTGAAAGCGCACCCGCTCGTTCAATTGGTTCTCCCCCCAGTAAAATCGGCAAGCCCTCTACAGACCTGCCGACAAGTTGCTCCGAACTCAGGTCAGGCTGGCTCAGGGATTGTCGCGTTTGAAAATCCAGTCGTGATCGGGGTGGTTCTTAAACCGCCATTTGCGCAACGGACCGGCCATCACGTTGAGATAATACATCTCATAGCCATAGGGAGCGCCACATGGATGGTGACCTTTTGGCACAAGAACGACATCTCCATCCGCGACCGCCATTGTTTCATCAAGGCTTCCGTCCTCAGTGAAAACACGCTGGAAGCCAAAACCTTGGGCCGGATTGAGGCGGTGATAATAGGTCTCTTCCAGATAGGTCATATCCGGAAAATTGTCTTCGTCATGTCTGTGGGGCGGATAGGATGACCAGTTACCCTGAGGGGTGAAGACCTCGGTAACAAGAAGGCTGTCGGCAACATCGCGGCCTTCCATTGCTATATTATGGATGAAACGGGTGTTAGCGCCTGTTCCGCGTTGTTCCAGTGACAGGCCTTTCGGTCCAAGCTTCTGTGCCTTGCGGCCCGGCTTACCTGGCGCGGTACATACGGCCAGGACACAATCTGTTGTGGCGGTCGCATGCCAGTCGCTTTCAGCAGGCACATAGAGGCAGTGTGGCGGCAGTTTATCGAACACATTCATGCGTTCGCCCATCTCACCGAAATCCTCGCCGGAAGCCGAAATCTTCGCCTTGCCTTCCACAAGAACGAGGATTACCTCGGTCGAGCCTGTCTTTTCCGAAGCGCTTTCACCAGCCTTCAGGCGATAAAGTCCGAACCCGACATAGCCCCATTCGGCGCTTTCCGGGCTAATGTCGTGAACCTTGCCATGCGCGCCATTGGGCTTGCGCAACAGATGGGCCATGTCTCAGTCTCCTTTATCGAGTCCTGCTTCGCGTGCAAATGACTTCAGCGATTTCAACCCAAGTGACTGATATTGATATGGATTACGAACATCTGGATCTTGCTCGGCTTCGATCACCAGCCAACCTTGATAACCACTTTCAGCGGCAACTTTCAGCACGGGCACGAAGTCTACGCCGCCTTCCTTATCGCCCGGAACGGTAAAGACACCGCGACGGACACCTTCCAGAAACGACAGGCTTTGGTCGCGTACTTCGGCGGCTATCGCCGGGCGAACGTTCTTGGCATGGATATGCCCGACGCGATCCATATGCTTTTTCGCGACCCGTTCCGGGTCACCACCACCGAACAGGCAGTGGCCGGTATCGAGAAGAAGCTTTGTATGCGGTCCCGTATGATGCATCAGAAGATCAATCTCATCCTCGCTCTGCACCACCGTTCCCATGTGATGATGATAGACAAGAGCTATTCCTTGCTGGGCGGCATATTCAGCGAGTGCTTCTACGCCCGCGCCGAATTCTTCCCAGCGCGCTTCTTCCAGCACCGGACGCTCGGATAGCGGTTTGTCGTTGTCGCCGTGAATGGCGTTCGAGGTTTCGCAAACGATGATGACCTTCGAGCCCATTGCCTTCAGAAGATCGAGCGCTGGCTGCATCGCCTTCTTTTCATCTTCCACCGAATTCACCAGCAGGTTGAGCGAATGCCAGCCCGACACATAGCGAAGATTTCGAGGTTCGAGCACTGCTTTGAGCGCAGACGGTTCCTGCGGAAATTTGTGACCTTTTTCGATCCCGTCAAAGCCGATTTCGGCGGTTTCATCGAGACATTGATCCAGTGTGATATGCGCGCCGAGGCTGCGATCATCGTCGTTCGACCAGGCAATAGGATTGGTGCCATAGAGGATCATCGGTCAGTTTCTTTCTTTGAGCTTGGCTTCATAATTTTTGCGCGCGGCGCGCACCTGCTCGCGCTCGGAGACTTCCGGCACTGCGACATCCCACCACCATCCACCCGTTTCTGGCGTTGAATAGGGGTCGGTATCGATAATGATGACGGTGGTGCGCACACTGTTGCGGGTTTCCGCCAAAGCTTCTTCAAGCTCGCGGATGGAGGCTACTTTCTTCGTATCTGCACCCATTGCCCCGGCGTGGGCAGCGAAATCGACGTGAGATGGGTTCACATGGCTCGAATGATCGAGCAGATTGTTGAACTCGGCGCCGCCGGTCGCCATTTGCAGCCGGTTGATGCAGCCGAAACCGCGATTGTCGGTAACAACGACCGTAATCTTCTGTCCCATCATGACGGCGGTGGCGAGTTCGGAATTGGCCATCATGTAAGATCCGTCGCCGACCATCACGATGACGTCCCGATCCGGTTCGGCCATCTTGATGCCAAGGCCGCCAGCGATTTCGTAGCCCATGCAGGAAAAGCCGTATTCCATGTGATAGGACATGGGGCGACCGGCCTTCCAGAGTTGATGCAATTCTCCGGGCATTGTGCCAGCCGCGCACATGACGACGGTGTTCTGTCGTGCCTGACGCTGCACCGCGCCGATCACCTGCATATCGGTTGCAAGCGCGTTGCCATCGCTGGGGGCAGCAGTAAACCGGTCTGCCGACGCAAACCATTTCTCTTTCAAAGCGGCATCCGCCGGCTGGCGTTTGTAGCTGCCGATCGCTTTTGAAAGAGCTTCGAGGCCAATCTTTGCATCGGCAACCAATGGCAGTGAATTGTGTTTGGTGCTGTCGTAGGGCTGGACATTGAGTGAAAGCAGCTTGCGTCCCGGATGCTTGAACAGCGCCCAGGATCCGGTGGTGAAGTCCTGAAAGCGGGTGCCAACGCCGATCACGAGATCAGCTTCTGCCGCGATAGCATTGGCGCTATCCGCTCCGGTCACGCCAACCGGGCCGAAGTTGAGCGGATGATCCCAAGGCAGGGCCGACTTACCCGCCTGCGTTTCGATCACCGGAATGCCGTGCGCTTCGGCAAAATTGCGCAACGCCTCGTGAGCACCGGAGTAATGAACCCCACCGCCTGCAACGATAACGGGCTTGAGCGCTGCCTTGATTGCCGCCGCTGCGGTATGCAGTTCATTTTCATCCGGCGGTGGGCGGCGCCAATGCCAGACTTTTGGTTCAAAGAACTCTTCCGGCCAGTCATAGGCTTCTGTCTGCACATCCTGACAAAAGGCAAGCGTGACCGGTCCGCAATCAGCGGGATCGGTCATGGTGCGGAAGGCGCGAGGCAGGGCGGTGAGAAGCTGTTCGGGCCGGGTGATCCTGTCGAAATAGCGGCTGACCGGACGAAAACAGTCATTCACGGTCATTGTGCCGTCGTTAAAGTCTTCGATCTGCTGCAAAACGGGATCAGGCCCACGATTGGCAAAGACATCGCCGGGGATGAGGAGAACTGGCAGGCGGTTTACATGGGCGAGGGCCGCTGCCGTGACCATATTTGTTGCGCCGGGGCCGATGGAGGAGGTGACAGCACAAGCGCGCTTGCGGCCAAGCTGCTTGGTGTAGGCAATTGCTGCGTGAGCCATGGTCTGTTCATTATGCCCGCGCCATGTGGGTAGTTTTTCGCGAATCCCATGGAGCGCCTCACCAAGCCCGGCCACATTGCCGTGGCCGAAAATTGCCCAAAAGCCTGCGATAAAAGTCTCGCCATCCGGCGTCATCTGGTTTGCGAGATAGCGCACCAATGCCTGCGCGGCGGTCAATCGAACGGTTTTCATAGCTCCTCCAGCTTCCTCCCGGCAGAACGATTTCAATATGTACGCACGCTGTCCCAGACGTTGCAAAGATTGCGGTAGCGCGCGGTCATGTCGGCGATTGCTTCTTCGTCGCTGATCAGGCCGTTCAGCCATTTGCGTGCAGCGTCGCCGAAGATCGTGCGTCCCACCGCGAATCCTTTGACGAGGTCAAACTCGGCTGCAATCGCAAGACTGGCCTCTAGTTCTTCGGCAGGCGCGTCCAGCCCCAAAACAACAATGCCGCGTGTGTGCTCATCATTGCGCGTGATAGCGTCACAGGCATTGGCCCACGCTGCTCTGGTTTTCATGGGTTCGAGTTTCCACCAGTCGGGATAGACGCCGATCTCGTAGAACCGCTCGATCACGCGCGCTGTGGTATTATCGTCAATTGGCCCCGCTTTGGACGGGATGATTTCCAACAAGAATTCCAGTCGGTTGCGCCGAGCAGCTGCGAAAAGGCGTGAAACAGTTTCTTCCTGTTTTGCCTTGAACTCGGCAGTATCGTCGGGATGATAGAAGCATAGCAATTTTACGACATTCTCGACGGGCCACTCGACCAGTCCGCCACAGTCCGGTCCGAGTTCGGGTTCCAGCTTGAGTGGACGCGAACCAGGCCATTCGGTGGGCCGTCCGATCCACAAGCCTGTGCCCGCGGCCCGGTACAGGGCATCTCGCCCCAGTCGCCCGTCACACAATATGCCATAGCCGTCAGCGCCATTTGCCACCCGTAATGCGGCATTCAGGCAGAGCTGTTTGAACTCGCCGATCTTTTCTAGCGAAACGCCCGCCTCGGCGGCTATTTCTTCCAGCTGGATGCGGTGGTCGAACGCAAAGACGCGCATATGCGGCCAATGACCGTTGCGGTTTGTAGACCAATGGATTTGCTCCAAAGCGGCGTCCTTGCGCAAAGCCTTGTTGCGGATGCCGGTGCGGAAGAAATACTGAAGTTCTTCCCAACTCGGATAGGCTGGCGTACATCCATGCCGCGAGACTGCGAAAGCTCCGCAGGCATTGGCAAATTTGAGGCTCGTAGGCCAGTCTTCACCCTTCAGCCAGCCTCGCAAAAGCCCGGACATGAACCCGTCGCCTGCGCCAAGCACATTGAAAACATCGATCGGGAAACCTTCGCCGCTCTGCCCCTTGTCGAGGCTGTCGGGAATTGGCCCTTCGAAAACTACAGCCCCCATGGGCCCGCGTTTACAAACCAGCGCAGCATTCGTCACGTCGCGCACGGCTTTAAGCGCCTGCAACGTATCAGTCGAGCCGCCAGCAATATGGAACTCTTCTTCCGTTCCGACAACGAGATCAAACAGGTGAAGCGTCGATTGCAGTTTCGCAGTAACGGCCGCAGATTCGATAAAACGGTTTTCACCGTCGCCATGGCCGGAAAGCCCCCAGAGATTCGGGCGATAATCTATGTCGAGTGCTGTCCGGCTTCCATTTTCACGGGCAAGACGAATTGCCTTCAAAACAGCCGCTTCCGTTTTTGGATGGGACAGGTGTGTGCCGGTAGCCAACACGCAGCCAGCTTCGGCGATGAAGGCCGGATCGATATCATCCTCGCACAAAGCCATGTCGGCACAATTTTCCCGATAGAAGATCAGCGGAAAATGCTGCTGGTCGCGAATGCCGAGAATGACGAGGGCGGTCAGGCGTTCGGGATCGGTGGCGATGCCACGCGTGTCCACGCCTTCGCGTTCCAGTTCGCGCAGCAGAAAACGCCCCATATGCTCATCGCCGACGCGGGTGATCAAAGCCGATTTGAGGCCAAGCCGCGCGGTCCCGGTGGCGATATTGGTGGGGGAGCCGCCCACATACTTGTTGAAGGATGCCATGTCTTCCAGAAGGCCGCCAACCTGTGCGCCGTACAGGTCAACCGAAGATCGCCCAATGGTGATCAAGTCGAGCCGCTTCACTGCCATCCTCCCTCGCTATTTTCTTATTGCTGCATGACCGCGCTTGATTCATGCGTCATCATGCAGTTATTCCATTTTTGATTAAAATGGATTTATTATTCTATTTCAACCAAAAAATGGAATAGTGTGCGAGAGGGGTCAGTCGCTTTGGCGTGCTGTGCCCACAGCAACGGCCAATGCTATGGCCAGACAGAGCGTCGCGGAGAGTGAGCGGAATGCACCGAAATCCACCTCTGAAACCAGCAAAGTCTGCTTGGCGAATTTGCTCAAGGGGCTCACAAATGTGTCGGTGATGCCGACGACATCAATACCCCGCGCGGCGACTGCTTCGGCCATGGCGACAGTTTCGGGCGAGTATGGGGAAAAGGTGATGGCCAGAAGCACGTCGCCTTCGCGGATAGCATGCAGGTTTTCCAGTTTGCCGACGGCACTGTGCAGCATTGCGGGTACTTGCATTTTCTCCAGAGCGTAAGCCAGATAGCTTGCGACGGGAAATGCGCGGCGGATGCCGACAATGTGGATTGTCTGCGCACTGGCCAGAAGCTGAACGGCCTTCTCGAGGGCTTGCGGATCAATGGTTTTGAGCAAACCTTCAAGGGAAGTGCGCCCGGCCTCGGCAAATTCGGCGAGGAGGGCAGGAGCGCTACCCGTTGCTGTTTCTCGCAAATGTTGCAACCGGGTCGAATAATCGGGCCAGCCGCCCGCATAGGATTCCCGGAACAGCTTCTGCATTTCCGAAAAACCGGAGAAGCCCATGATCTGGCAGAAACGCATGAAGGCGGAACTCTGCACGCCTGCGCCCTCGGCCATCTCAGCAACGGTTGACACAGCAATACGATCCTGATTGGCAGCAACAAAATCGGCACACTGTTTCAGTCTTTTTGGCAACCGGTCGGAAACCTCCAGCAGTTTCGCCTCGAATTCCTTGATATTCGTAGGAACGCTGTTTGATGATGGTGTAGGGGAATCCATCCTTGGCCTTTCAATATGGTCTCTTGACAATCTTTATGTCACATTCTAGCAAAATAGAATAAATATTCTATAGCATATCTTCGGTTGACTGAAGATGGCCGTTTCCTGGGAGGATGAGGCAATGGTGACACGTCTGGCACTGCTTGGTGCGGGCCGTATTGGCAAGGTTCATGCCGGCGCAATCGCCGCGGACAAGCGGGCTCAACTGGTCGCCGTTGCGGACGCCAACGAGGCGGCGGCGAGGGCAATCGCCGATTCTGCCGGTGCGGATGTTCGCACCATCGACCTGATCGAGCAATCCGACGACATCGACGCAGTGCTGATTTGCACGCCGACCAATACCCACGCCGATCTTATCGAACGGTTTTCACGCGCCGGCAAGGCCGTTTTCTGTGAGAAACCTATCGATCTTGATATTGCACGTGTACGAGCCTGCCTCGCCGTCATTCGCGAAACCGGCGGTAAGGTGATGCTTGGTTTCAATCGCCGTTTCGATCCGCATTTTGCAGCAGTACGCAAAACCATTGAAGACGGACGTATCGGCAACGTCGAAATGGTAACGATCACCAGCCGCGATCCCGCTGCTCCGCCTGCCGAATATATCAAGGTATCGGGTGGCATTTTTCGCGACATGACAATCCACGATTTCGATATGGCGCGTTTTCTGCTTGGGGAGGAAATAGAGAGCGTATCTGCGTCGGCGGCGGTCCTTGTCGATCCTAAAATCGGAGAACTTGGCGATTTCGATAGTGCGAGCGTCATTCTGACGACCGCTTCCGGTCGACAGTGCGTTATTTCCAATTCGCGACGTGCTTCCTATGGCTACGACCAACGTATTGAGGTCCATGGATCGCTTGGCGCTGTTTCGGCGGAAAACCAGCGCCCGGTTTCGATAGAAATAGCTTCCAGAGATGGCTATAACCGCCCGCCGCTGCACGATTTTTTCATGACGCGCTATACGGCTGCATATGCTGCGGAGATTGCCTCGTTTATTGATGCGCTTGATACCGGAAAAGCGCCCCATCCTTCAGCAGAGGATGGACTGCAGGCTCTGGCTCTCGCCGAGGCCGCTCTTCGCTCGATCAAAGAAGGCCGCACGGTCAAAGTTGCGGAAGTTCTCGAATAAGGTAGTAATTTTGTTTGCCTTTTCCCGCATTCGGCTGCGAAGAACGGGAAAGTAAAGATTTCAACTAGTTGGAAGAAAGTGCGGCCCAACCTTTACCCTCGGAATTCCGGGCTTTTTCGTTCAGGCGGGCCGCACTTTCCAAGGGTACAAAAACAAAAAAAGCCCCGCTCGGTTAATGGCCGAGCGGGGCTTCTCTATTCTTTGTCTCGCGATTTTACAAAGCGCATAAGGCGGTCTGCCAGAATGTCGGTAATCCACATTGCTATGACGCCGACGATGAAGGCCGCCGCATTGTTCGTTGCCTCGGGCGCGCCGTCGGTTGGCATGGGCCAATTCATCATGCGGGCGTAGTGGATGATTGGCTCGGTCAGATAAGCGGCAGCAAGCGCGCCGCAAATCGGGGAGAAGACAACCTCGCGGATTTTGAACTGCTTTCGGGATAGTGCCCGAAGAAAGCCGCCAGCGGTGCCCGCAACGATGAAGTTCGGATTGAGGCCGAGGCTCGCAAGGAATTCATGAAGCGACATTGCACCATTCTTTCCGGGCGGCATTGTTGCCCTTAATCTCGATCCTCGTTTGTGCCGTGTCGTTCTTACTCGACGTGATCGGCAACCAGACTGCGCAAACTGCGTTCGTGTCCACATTCTGCTTAATCCCTTGTCCACTCGTCATCGAGCATCCCGCCGCGAGCATCACGCTCGGCAGAAGCGCGAGCATCGGCGGCACGGCCGACCCTTTCGATTTCCTTTTCATAGCTATCCGCCTTGCCCCTTATGTCTTCGGCGGACTGCACTTTTTTGCCCGCGGAAAACGCTTTGTATAAAAGGGCGGCTATTGCAGCCGCCCCCGTTAGAATGCCGAGAAGGATCGCAGTCATGGGCGCTACGCCTTCGGAATGAGTTTAGGACTGATAAGGTCGGTAATTTTATCGTCCGTCAGCTTGAAGAAGCCGACCGCATCGGGAACCGATTGCCGAACGTACTTTGTCGCGGCCAAGAGCGCCGGATTACTTAGGTCAACGGGTTTACCAACCAGCTTGCTTTCCAGATGCCCGATTGCGAGCCGAGCGGCATTTTCGAGAGCCGATTGAAGCGCCTCGCGGTGCTTCGCTTCGATTGCGATGCCGGTCCAATCGGTAAACCGCTTGATGGCATAGCCCACGCCAACGGCGATCGCAGCCGACGCGAGGTTAAAGAGAAGCGGGTTCACGCTTTCAAAAAAGCCGGGGGGTGACGATGCGGCCTCGGCCGTCGCAACGGCCGGGAGCGCGAGGGCAAGAGCCGCAACCGCGCACACTGCCACGCCGATCATAGAAAAAAATCTCATTCCGAATTCTCCTTCGGTTAGAGGATGGTTTTGACGGCGGCGCGGAATGCGTCGCCGACCTTAGCGGCCGTGTTGAGCGAAGGCTCAAACGGCAAGATCGCAATGTCCCATTTCCCCCGCTGTTGGATGCCAAGCGTGCGCTGCACTTCGGCGTGCGAAAGCACGGTCGACGGGGTGACTGGGATCGAGTAGCGGCGGCATAGGTCGGCAACGGCCTTAATCGCCGCTTCCCATTGCTGCCGGGTGATTGGATATTTGCCAGCATTGAACGGCTTCTCGACCGCACCGGCCATGCCGCAGAGCGACAGGCCAATTGAGCCGCTATTGCAATTCAACGTGTGGGCGGCATAGCCGGATGATACCGGCGCTTGGTTTGCAGCGATCGACGGATCGCCTTTCACCGGAGTGCCATCGCCTTCGATAAGCACATGATAGTGAGCCTTATCGACCGCGCTCGCCTTGTTTGCCCCGGCGGTCCAATGGACGATGACACGTTGCATTTGCGCCCAAGGGAGCCATTCTTCCGGCAGGAACCGAACCGCAGGGCTTGGTTGCGCGCCCCCTTTGCCTTCCAATGCAGTAAGCGCCGCATCGATAGCGGAGAGCGTTTTAGGGCCGATCAGGCCGTCAGCCGCACCCGGATTGTAGCCGAGCGAAGCTAACCGCCGCTGAATAGTCAGCACGGTAGTCATGTTCTGTCCTTTGGTTTTGTGATGGCCGGTTGCTGCGGCCCTTCTATGGGGTAGGGGTTAGTCCGGGGTGCTCCATCCGCCCCCGCCGCCAGTTACCGGCGTCGGGGTATTCTTTTGGCGGCGCGGGCCTTTTCGGCTCTTGTTGGAGTTCTTGCGCTTGTCCTTCCCGGCGTCGCCCTGCGGCTGTTTGACGTCGAGGCGGGTTACCCAACCAGTCGAGCGCGAAAAGTCATGATTGACGGTGTCGATGCGGTACGTTCCATCTATCCCGGGACGCGAACCACTAAGGTTGACCGATCCCTCGGGCTGCGCATCGGCGTTGCCGTCGATCGTGATCGAGCCTTCGCCCTTGGCGCGCTCGCTGTCCGCCTTCCGGCTTTCTGACAAGCGCTTTGCCTCGGCAGCATCCCCGGCCGGAAAGCGGCTCATAAATTCGGCTTTGGCCTTTTCGTCCTCAATCTCGACTTCTTCCGTTTTCCACGTGCCTGTTTTGGCATCGTACCAACGGGTTTTAGTTTTCGAATATCGAGGGCGGCCGGTGACGGGCGCGATATCCCAAGCGATAAGATTGTCGCCGTATGTCGCGTTGATGATAGCAAGCGGTTTGCCACTCGCTGACTTGCCGCCGTTGCGTTTGGCAAGGATTGCAACGTCATTCGAGATTTTGAATGTCCCGCCGACTTCACGCGCGAGACGTTCGCCAAAATGAATGAAGCTCTCCGATTGCATCGCCCAATAGGGACGAATGATCGATGCAAGCTCCTCGTCGACGCGAACGGTTTCGATCCCGCCGAGCTTTGCCGCCTCGGCGAACACATCGCCGAGCTTCTTTTCGTCCCAATGCTTTTCTTGCTGTTGTTTCGGTTTCCCTTGTGCGTCGAAGCCTTTTCCGCTGATCGACAGAACGCGGCCCTCGCTCCGCGATCCTTTTGAACGGACCTCGTCAACCACGCCACGAAAAGCAACGCCCGCGCCTTTTCCGGCGGCTCCAAGAGACACAGAAATCGAAACGCCCTCGCTTGGCAGGAGAATTTTCCCGTCCGCATCGTCGAGGTCAATGCGGACTGTGTCACTCGAAGCACCGGCTTTATCCGAGATATTCAGATTGAGAAGCCGGGGCATAAGAGCGCTGGAAATGTCGCGCCCGTCGACGATGACAACGCACTCGGTTTTTTTGCTCGTTGCCATTTAATCAATCCCAAAGATGAACGGTGTCCCGTTCCTTCGTCTCCAATTCTGGCGCATCGACCGGAAACAGGATTTCGGTTCCGACCGGAAGGAAGGGGCCGAGGTCGGCAATGCCAGGGTTCAAGTCGAGAACGCGCTCAACAAAGCCGGTGGGCTGCCTTTTGAAGCGCCGCCAAACAAGAAGGGGAAGCGTGATAGCTTCCCCTTTGACGACGATCGTTTCCGCGTTGCCTTGGTAACTCATTCCAGCATCCCTATGACCGATGCGAAATAGTCAGCGTCTTGCGGGGCATCGCCCCGCAGCAAACTTATTTCGACGTTGATTTGCTGCCCGACGCCCTGCGCTGAAAGGTAGGAACCTTGTTCCTTAACCCCGGTCACGCCAAACCAGCCGAGCGGCTTTCCGTCACCTCGCATGAGGTATTGAGGAATGCCGCTTTTTCGGATGGCGTGAAGCTGGTCGAGCTTTTCAAGGCCGCCGAGCTTTTCGGGGAACAGAACGGCCGAGAACGAAAAGCTCTCTGTAGCTTCGCCGACAAATTCCAGTGGCGGGCGTCGGCCCATTACTGGTTTCTCGACATAGTCGCCGCCGTTCTCGCTGTCGGTGCTGGTCGGATTGAGCGGCCAAATCTCGAATGACAATGCGCCGAGAAGGAAAAGCATTATTCAACCCCTATATCAGCGTGAAGCCCCGAGATTGACGACGTATCAAGGCGCGGTGAAATCACCGGGCTAAGGGTCGTCGCCATTTTTTGTTTGATGCGAGCCATGAACGCGTCAATCTGCGCCTCGGCCGCCGAAAGTTCGGTCGACAATGCGGCGTTGTATCCGTCCATCGTTTGCTTAGCGGCCGCCGCGGCTTCGGCAGGCTGCGCCTGCGGTATCGCCGCATTGATTTGCTGATCGAGCATAGAGCGCTCGGCCTGCAAATTGTCTCGCTCGATGTTCGGCATGTCACGCATTGCCGGGTGAGTGTTTTTCTCAATTTGCGCAAGTCGGGCGTCTATTTCCGCTTGGCGTGCTTGCCATTCGGAAATGTCATGCGCCCGGCCTTCTTCCGGTGTGGCTTCCGGCCCGACGCGCTGGCTTCCGCCGACTTTTGACGGGTTGATGCCGGTCTTGCTTTCGATCCACGCGTCAATGCCGCTCGTCAGGCCCCAAAGATTGCCCTCGGGGTCAACAGCGTCCAGCACTTCCTTGACCGTCCAAGCGGTGCCGATGATACCGGCACCCTTGGCAGCCTTGCCGAGAAGCGAACTTCCCTTCGATGCTGCGCCAGCCCCTGCCGCCGCACCTGCGGCGGCCGCTCCGGCTCCGGTTGCGCCAGCGGCCCCCGAGATACCCATCGCAGCGCCTGCGACGCCGAGCGCACCGCGCCCGACCTTTGTCACAAGCAACAGCATCGCTAGAAGGGACGTGAAGAATGAAATCACGCCTCCGCCGACAAGGGCAATTGGCCCGAGTACACCCGCAATCATGAGGGCGTAAGTTCCGAATTCGAGGAGCTTAGGGTTCGACTGCGCGAGAGATTTCAACCCGTCAGCGGCGAGCTTGAAAGCTTCGGACGCGGTTTTCAGGACGCCGCTTTCTGCAATCGACACAAATAGATTTTCGACCGACGCTTCGAACTCGGCCCAATCGCCTACGATGCCTTTCATCATCGTTTTAGCCATGCGGTCGGTTGCGCCCTTCGAATTCTTCTCGACGTCGGACAGGGCCTTATCGAGATCGCCCGCGAGAAGCGTAATCAGTCGCGAACCCTGTCGAGCGTCAAAAATGCGGGCAATGTCGCCAAGGTCAGCACCCTTTTCGCGTAGCGCGCGGATGAAGCCGAAAAAGTCCACTTCCGAACCGGCGGCCGTGAGAACGTCCGTAATCGTTTCGGCGAGCTTCGACTTGTCGACGGCCGTGCCGTCGCCGCCGATGATTTCGGCAAGTTTGGCCGATAACTTGCTTAAAGACTTATTGAGGCTCGGATCGTTTAGAACCTGCTCGATTTGCTTCGCGTAGGAACTCGCGTCGATACCGTCAACGGCGAGCGATCCAATAATATCCTTCGCGCTGATCTGTCGGCCGCCCTTCACGAACTTGTTGATATCGACGTTGATCCGATCGAGGGCTTGAAGCATAGGCTTCGTCGGTCGGACCATGCGGACGAGAGCGGATCGCATCGCGACGCCGGCTTCGCTTGCCCGAATGCCGTTACGGGCCATGACCATTGAAGCGGCGGCAACCTGTTCAATCGACATTCCCGCAGCGGCGGCCATCGGGCCGACGTACTTGAATGTTTCGCCCATCATTCGAACGTCGGTGTTCGAATTCGACGCGGAATAGGCGAGGGCGTCATTGACGCGGGTCAGGCTGTCCGAAGCTTGCTCGACCGTCTTCATTGGTAGGCGCATCGCGGTCAGAATATTGGTGGCGATATCGGAGCTTTCTTTGATCGCAATGTCGCCAGCCAGCGCAAGGTTAAGCATGCCCTTCATGGAACCCATGATCTGGTCATACTTGAACCCGGCTCGGCCGAGTTCGTAAGCGCCTTTCATGATTTCGGAGTTCGTGGCCGGGAAAAGCTCGTTGAGTTCCTTCGCGTAGCTCTGGATCGACTTGCGCTGTTCGTCGGTTATGTCCGTAACAGCTTGCAGAGAGTTCGACGTCTTTTCGAAGTCATAGACCGCGCGCGCGCCAAAGAACGTCAGGAAACCAGCGGGCATTGAAAGCCCGGTGGTCATGTTGTGAAGGTTTCTCTTTAGGACTTGTGTTTGCTTGCCGACGTCGGAAACCATCGTGCTAACCGCCCCGCCAATGGCGAGGCGGCGCGCATTCGTGCTGTCAACGGCATTGCCGATACCCCGAATGGAGTTTGCCGCCGCGCGGGCGGGGCCTGCAACGGCATCGATCAGCCGAACCGTGAGAACGGAAGTAAGATTTGCCATTTAAATACGCCTCGGGGGTAGCTGCGATGCCGTTTCAAGCCAGTCGAGGAGTTCACCGACTGGCAGGTCGAGAAAGAACGTTAGGGGCGTGTTGGTAGCGTTGGCGACGAGGGCTATTGCTCGTCGCCATTCGTCGCCGCCCCACGCCCCGGAGCTTCCCCCGTGTTGAGGGCCTTTGCAGCGATATCTTGGAGGTCGGCGACGTCCAGTTCCGCGGCGGCCTCACCGATCCCGGTCAAACGACCGACGATGGAAATCATTGCCGTATAGACGCGACTGTCTGGCGGCGTCATCTTCGATGCGATCTTTTCGAAATCAGGCTCGGAACCGGCAAGCTCTGCCGCGACTTGCGCATTGTTGATTTCTTGGGCGGCCTTCGCGTTCGACGAATAGAAGCGCATCAGGTCTGCCACGTCGTCACCAATAACGACCATGTCGCCGCCCTTCGGCCTGCGGATCGTAACCGACGACACGGTCGAGCCGTTGATTTCGATCGGGTATTGAAGCGTGTGCTTTGTCATTTGGGAACCTGAAACAGAAAAAAGGCCCGCATGAGAGCGGGCCGGGAAGGAGAGCTATTCAGCGGTTAGCCGCCGTTGCTGATACGAAGGATATTGTTGAAGTCGGGGTCGGGATCGACCCCGCCTTGACGAAGCGTGTTCGTGAAGAAATCCCAATAGAATTCTTCCTTGCCATCGAAGAAAACTTCGTAATGCAGCACCTCATTGATGGAATAATCGTGTCCCATCGTTTCGCCGCGCTTGAAGGCTTCGGGTGCGACCTTGGAAAGACGGCCTTCGATAATGGCTTTTGCTTCCAGAGCGTCGCCCGTCTTTTTGTCCCGCACGACGCCGTAAGCGGTAAATACTTTCCGCTTTGTCGTTCCGAGGCCGAAGTCCCGCAGGAGCGGGGCGTCCCAACCCTTAAGCTTGAACGTCGGCTCAAGCTTCTGAACGCCGACGGCGAACTCGACGCCAACCTTGCCGCCGCCCGGAGTGTGGTCGACAAGCGTTTCCTGCAAGTCGGGTAGCTTCAATTCCTCAAGAGTGAGGAATTTCGAGTTCTTCGGATCGTGGTCGCCGACGAAAAGGTTCGCAGCCTCCATGATATAAATGTTCGACATGATTGATTTCTCCGAAATCGAGGAACAAGAGGAAGCGACGGCGGCCTAAGCCGCCGCGCGAACCGGGTTAAGCTGCGACGTCGAGGCTCGTAAGCAGGTCGTCGAGGAGGGCATCAAGCGCCGGGCGGTAGCGCGCCGACTGGATGCCGATGTAGCGCAGGACGGGCGGCTCCTCGGCCTGAAACGCCACGGTAAAGCGACCAAGGCGAAGCTGTTCGGGGCTGTTCGTGTCCTTACTGAACCCGACCCGGAAACCGAGAAGGTCGCCGGTTGCCTGAATGTCGCGAAGGCCGCCCTTCATCGTCGCGAGAATGTCTTCGATAGTCCCACGGTCGATATTGCGGCGGCCGAGGAAATAACGAAGCGTTTTGATAAACATCAGGTGGATATAATCGCGGCCGCGCACCTGATTGTAGAAGCGCCAAAGCGTGTCTTCGGAGCACGTGTCAGTGCCAACGTATACATATCCGCCATCCGCGATCGCGCCATCGGAGCTTTCGCCCCGGACGATAACGCCGATGTTCTTCGCGAGTAGCTGTTGACCTTCTGTCGCCCCGTCGAGGATCGAGAATTCGATCGGACGCGACGGCCCGACGATCCCGTAAATCGGCTGGTTGGCCCACGAGTGGAACGGACGTCCCTGAAACTCATGATCCCGACGAACGGCACCACCGATAATTGCAGGGGAGGCAGGAACGACGACGACTTCGCCGTCATCGTTCATGTACTTGACGCCGCCGTCGACCGCAATGATGCGCTCCGATTGAATGCTCTCGCGCCAAGCAATAGCGGCCGCCTGATTGGTCGACGGGCCATCGACAACCGCCACGGCGAGGAGACGGTCGAGAAGTGTCGGCAGTCCCGCAACGATGGCATTCGCGCTTGCGCCTTCCGCAATCTGTGACGTGTAGCCAGGCACGCAAATCAGGCGGGGCGTGAGGCCAAGTTCCGCACCGGAATTAAGAAGCGCATACATGCCAGTTCGGTCGTTGATGTTGCCGCGAAGGTTCGCAATCGTCGCGGCGACGTCTGCGCCTTCCTCAACGCGAACGCCGATGATCGTCGCGGCCGCCTGAAACTCCCCGAGTTGCTGATTGATAAGCTCAACCGCAATCGGGCCGGTGCCCGTCTTCCCCATCTTCGACAACATGGCAATGTCGTCAGAATAGAACTGCACGACGCGGTCATAAGGAAAGGCGTCTGCATCCGCTGCCGGCGCAGTGAACACCATTCCGACAATTGACATGTTGGTCAGGATCGCGGGCCGTGGCTCGTTATCTATGCGAGTAATCGAAAGGCCGAAGGTAGGGTCGCTCATTCCATTTCTCCTTTGTGAGCAATCCAGAAAACGAAAAAGCCCGGCGCGATGGCCGGGCTTCGGTGGTTCTTAAAAGTAAAAAGCCGATTACGGGCGGCTTTTAATGGCGTCAGCGGCGGTTGACATTTTCCCCGACACGATGGAATACGAGGCTTTATGGTCTAAATTTTAGATCGCGGGGGCCACATGACCAGACCAACGGTAGTGACGCTATCGTCTATTCCTTCACGCTTTCATTTGCTTGAGCCAACATTGAGGTCGTTGCTGTCGCAAAGCGTCAAGCCTCATGAAGTCCGCGTCTATATCCCGAAGACGTATCGGCGCTTCCCAAATTGGGACGGTACGTTGCCGGTGGTTCCAGCCGGAGTTCGCATTGTGCGATGCGACATGGACTACGGGCCTGCAACGAAGGTTTTACCTGCTGCTCACGACCTGAAGCACCAGAATGTTGACCTCATCTTTTGTGATGATGATGTGCTTTATGACCGGCATTGGCACCGGAGACTGAAAGAAGCCAGCGAGCTGCACCCGAATGCGTGTATCGTCGAGAAAGGCGATAGCTTCCCCGATATCGCTGACGAATGTAGGTCGCCGGAACGCTTGCCGCGCGGAAAGTCTCGCCCGAAGGACTGGCGGTATAGGTTGCAGCGTGCGCTTTATCTATACCGGTATAGGCCAAATCGAACGACTCCCGGTTTTGTGGATATGATTGCTGGATTTGCTGGCGTGCTAGTCCGTCCTGAATGGTTCGATGAAGCCTTTTACGAAATCCCCGATGTAATGTGGACTGTAGATGATGCGTGGCTGTCAGGACATTTGGAGCGGGTCGGTGTTCCAATCTGGATGACAGGCAAGGGTCTCCATGTTGTGGACAACGGCGCAGCCGGGATTGATGCTCTCACAGACTTGGTCGAAGGCGCGCATGACCGAACAAATGCCGATCTGCTTGTCATCGAATATTTCCGTACCCATTACGGAATTTGGAAGAAAGACGGGGCTATTGACCCAAAAGCTGTCCATCGAACCCGTTCAATGGCCGAAATGGCGAGAAGACGGGTACAGGAGTTGAGTGCTGATGTGTCAAAGTAAAAAGGTCTTCTCCAATTTAATTTGTAGTTGACAGCAAGGATTTAGTCCTAGTCTTCAAACCGAGCCATTTGTTTTGCGTTCTACCAGCAAAAAGCTTGTAAACTCCTCTCAACAATCTTTATGCGCTTCATTTAAGACAGTGCGGGCGGCAGCGCCGCTCCCGCAGTCCACATTATATCGATATCGTCCGGAGACTTACCCACTCCGGGTTCGGCCCCCAATTCATCAAAAAGTGGGTCGAGGCGGGAAAATTGGGTGACGCTTGCAAGCTTGTTCTTCGCAATTGTACTTTTTGGGTCGGGCCAATTGGCAATAGCGATATTAATTGCATCCCGAAGCCCCGGTTCAAGGTCGATGATCGTATCTACGCGCCACTTTTCAAGCAGAGGCATTTCGGCCCGCAATTGTTCCGGCGTTGGTTTCGGAGGCGCGACATATTCGAAGATCGAACCGTATTTACCGGCATGGGCGTCCTCCCAAAGCTTCCGGCCGTATTCCAAATCGTAATTCTCACGAACGCAAACTGGAACCGGGCCAAATTCTGTGGTGACTGCTGTCCCGCCAAGCATTGTGTGTTCAGGGTCGAGCCATTTTAGACCGATTACGTCGATAATTTTCATTTACCCTATCCTTTGGAACATTCCTGACGTTTTGCCGCCCGTAGCATGAGCGACGGAACGCCATGTGCCATAATTGACAAAGCTTCCCGGATAACTCCCTGACGAAGCCCATCGCATCACATTGCCACCGAACGTGTCGCCGGGGCCGTAGCCACCGTAGGGGTCTAGGAAAGCGTAGCCGCCGACTGGCACAAGTTCTGCCAACATGTAATCACGGGTGCGCCAGTAGGAACGGTCTTCAATGACCCCATTGATATGCGCCCAGCTTGCACCCCCCACAGTATTTGCGTTGCCTGCACTAGTTGCGTAATTCACGCTGAAGTTGGCGGGGTTCCATACGCGATAAATACCGGCATCGCCTTCGGCACCAGTGCCGCCCCAAACCCACGTAGGCTGACCGGGCTGACCGCTCCATTGAAATTGAACAGGGTGGCCGTCGGAGCGACGAGGAAAAGCGGAAGCACCTAGCCTTGCGGTGTTCAAGAAATCAGAAAGCTTGCCTCCCCATGCAGACCCGAAGACGTTGCCGTCGGTCTGCAAGTTGGCTTCACCGGCATATATCCAAGCGGTAGCACGAACATCACCCTCCACCTTTACGCCGGACGGATCATTCGTATTTCTGATAAATCTGATCGGGGACTTCAACCAAGTGCCCGTATCCGGGTTGTAGCCAGCCAGAAGCAAAGAACCATCTGTTTCGATAACGAATTTCCAGAGGGGGAAATCTTTATTGCTCCAACCCAATCCAAGAACATGCGCGCCACTGGCGTTGGTGCCGTTTCGAAAATGGGTTTCGCCGTTCACCTTTCCGCCAGTGATCGGAAGATATTCCATAGCGGGCAACTGGGCGGCTGGAACCTTGCCCGTGCCGTCGAGACTGGCGACACCGTTCGCCTTACCCTTGTCGACCGTCCCGAGAGCATCAAGGTTTCCGCGCCCTTGCGCCTTTTGTGCGAGCGAAAAGCTTTGCGCAGCATCGACCCGAACTCGCACTCCCAATGCGTTGCTAACTGTGGTCGCGAAATGGGGGTCGTTGCCAAGGGCGTCAGCAAGTTCTTTCAACGTATCGAGGGCAGCGCCAGAACCGTTTACCACCCCGTCAATTGCGGCCTTAATCGCGGCGGCAATTTCTGCGGCCGTCATGCCGTCAGTAATGCCGTAGCCTTCAAGCGTCGTCGGCTTGTCCAGCAAATCAGCAAATGAATGCTTGTGCGTGGATAGCGCCGTTTCCGCTTCCTTTACCTTTTTATCGATAGCAATAAGGGAGGCCGCAATTTTTGCGACCTCCTCCATTTGGATGCCTTTAGGGGACGGCAAAGGCCATTCGTAGTTTGCCGTGTTGGCCATTTATCACACCTTTGAAAGTAACATGCGCACCGCCGACAACTCCGGCCGCGCCGCTGGCGTGCCGGTAATCGTAATCAGCGTGCGCGCATCGAGGTTGGCCGCCGGGTAGGCGGATCGGATAAAGGTTTGCTCGACGAGGCCGTCGCCGAGTTGGGTTGCACTGGAAACCGGGATGTTCGGGTAGTCTCCCGGCATTCCAATTTGGACAGTCGCAGATGAACCGGCAGGCAAGCGGGCGTCGAGCGTCACCAAAACCCGATTTGCGTCGGTGGCGTCGATAGCTCGCGTTGCATAGTTCGCGGTCGGCTGTAACTCGCCCTCGATAATCTGGATATCGGGGAACAAGAATGGCGTAATGCGTTCGGTTCCGCGCAATACTGCCTCGACTTGGATATCCTCGTTCTGGATATACTCGTCGAACCGGATCGTTTGCGAAGGTGCCGAAGTGATGACCTCTCCGCTTGGACGGCGGAGCCGGATCGAAATGTCGACCGACGGGTCGGGGTATTCGACGCCAGCACGGATAATCACGTCGGACATTTTGTTCGCTTTGAACGTGCCAATCGGGATAACCCGTTCGACAGGATCAAACCGGCAGCCGAGCATTTCAAACCAGAGATCGGCCTCATTATGGACCGTCCAAGTCGAAGCGTTCGACGACGAAAGAAGTACGCCGACCGTGAACGGCTGTTCCGAAATCACCGCGTTAGTGTCGAGGTCGATCTTGCCAATCTCGGCCACAAACAACGAATGCTCCGCATCGTCTGTCAGTGCAACGAAAGCAAATTCCCGGCCGCCTTGCAGGAAAACCGGGAAGTTGAAACGAGCCGTAAAGACTTCGCCTTCGACAAGGTCAGTACCGGGAACGAATGCTTCGGCGAGAACGGTTTGCGTCGGCATGCCGACCTCAACCGTTCGAAGCTGCACCGCAATCGAGTTGCTTCGCGATCCCACTTTTGCGCACATCAACCGAATGCCCGAGAGGCACCACGATTGAGCGAGCGTAAAAGTCTGTGCAAGCGGATCGTGCCCGGCCCCGCCATCGCTACCGCCCTCGCGGCGGATTGGCGTGGAATTGTTCGCCGCAACGTTCGTCACGTTGGTGACATTCGTCACGTTATTGATAACGGTGTTGTTGACGACGGGTTGGGGCATCGTGTCGGTCGTCGTTTCGAGCGACGACGTGAGGCGATACTCTTCAACCGTGATCGATCCGCGGCCGACGTAAGTGCAGCCCGCTACCGTTCCGACAGAGCCTTCGAAGTAAATCGACTTTGAACCGGCCGGAACGTTGGGCGGCGTGGTGAAGTGCCCCGTAATCAAGCCGTCCTCGTCGGCCGGTCCCGACACAGTAGGCACAACGGGCACGCCGTCGAACTCGACAATCTCCAACGTTTCATTTTCGATAAAGCCTTCCAGCCGGAAGTTAACGTCGCGCTGCCGTATGAACTCGGCGTTGACCACACGCTCGCTGACTTTCTCGACCCTTTGTTCAAGCGAGATACCGCTAATGAACTCGCCTTCGCCGGCTTCAAAAGCCTGCGTTTCCGGTGACGTCCAAACGGTTTGTTTGTCGGTCCAAATGTCCGTTGAAGGCTCGACGCTCGCGCGCCCCGGCATTGGAGTGAACGTCTGATAAGGATTGATCTTCATCGCCTTGCTTCGCCGTGGCTGGCGAATGACGGCGACTTCGACGAAATCCAGATGACGGATGCCCACAAAGGCGGGGAATTCGTGCAGGCGAGCGTAGATCGGCAGCGTCATCTTGCCGCCGAACACGGCCGCCGTCTGTGCAATGCCCTGATCGCGCATAGCATCATTGCGCAGCGGATCGACAAACAGCCCTCGCTTTGCTCCAACATCGCGAGCCGACACATCGTTCTTAAGACGCTCCTGCGCGACAAGGTCGTACACGTCGAGGAGCATCGTTCGAATGTCCTGAATTTCGCTGTAGGGCACATTCCTGACGCCGGTTACCTCGACGAGAGGCTTTTGTCCCCAATCGTTCGATATCCGGGCAAGTTCGATCATGCTGTCCGATACAATCGGAGGGCGAGGGCGAGACACCGCAGAAGTGCCCGTCACGTAGACCATGGAGCCGGTCATATCCATGCAAACGGCATCAATGCGCGGTAGCTTGTACGCGTAATCAATAAGAACGTTCGTATCCTTGGCGGCCCCGGTCACAGTGACAGTGTCGCGAGTGACCTCGTCCGGCTGTACGTTCTCATTGTAGCGATATTTGACCGTGTAAGTCGTTCCCGGTGCGGGTTCCGGCCCGGATGGCGACCAGTCAATTTGCCCCTGCGAAAGCAACCAGCTTGCCGGCGAGGTGTAGACCGTATTTCCCTGTTTGATTTCAAGGATCGCGGTGACTGACGGGTGTTCCAGTGGGTCGACGACACCGGAGTAAGGCCCATGAAGAACGCTTTCGGTGACCTCCTTTTCCACCGTTACCCGACGAACGCTTGAAATCGGTGCTTTGGAAACCTTGAACGTCTGCGTTCCGCCGGTCGCCTCGGTAAAAGGGTGCGGCTCGGCGTCAACGTTGCGAAGGTCCGGCTTCTCCTCAACATCGAACGGGAATGATTGCCGCCGCACAATGCGGCGACCATTCACATAGGCCGTCCCCTCGGAAACAGAAAACGCCTGTTTGCCGTCGGGCTTCGGCCCGAGGGCGGTAATCAAGAAGCCGTTGAAGACATACGAGCCGTTGCTCTCGCGCGAATAGCCTTCGATCGCCTTGTAGATTTCCGAAAAGTCGATGTTTGTTGACGTTGTGAGGATAACGCCGTCCCGGACCTGATAAACCGAAACAAGCGGCTCGGGGTCGCCGTCCTGTGAATGCCCCCAAAGGACGGTAATTTCAATTCGGCTCGGCCCTTCCTCCATGTAGGCTTCTGTGCCGGGGATTGAACCTTTCAAATCCACGTCAACCACATCGGTTACGAGGACTTGCGAGCTTCTGACACCGATTGTCAGGTCGCCTTTGTTTGGAAGAACAAAGGTCGCGGCGGGCACGTCGTGGACGATACCTTCGATGTAAATCGGGCAGGCCGGGAGCCGCACGCGAATATGATCGTCATCCTCAATTTCGACGACCGGGTCTTGGCCGTCCATGACGCGGCCGTCTTGAAGGATATAGTCAAACCCACGGCGCATATGATCGATTTGCATCGACTGCAATTCGTTCAAATCGGTCGATTGAAGATAGATGCCCTTCTTGTCACGGCCGACGTCCTGAAACGCGATTGCGTGGCGACGTAGTGCGCGATCAAACCGATCGCCATAACCGGCGCGCTTAATGATGCTGTTCATGGCACCTCACATTGTCAGAACGAAAGTAAACGTTTGGCCGATCGAGCCATCGCGAATGATCGGCGAGAACCGGTCGACCTCGATCATTTTCCCAAGATCGACTACGTCGGCGAGGGGGACATACATCTGACCGGCTGGCACGCTTTCGGCCAATTTTGTACCGACATACATGCCCGTTTCGCGCAACGTGTTGCTGCTCGCGTCGTCGAGATCGAGTTGAAACCGTATGAAGACGTACCCGGTCGGCTCGGAGCTTTGCGAAAACTTCGCGCCGTCGGCCATGACGATTTCGCCGTTTGGATCAGGCACGACAAAAAACTTGTCGCGCGTCCTCGTCATGCCAACGGTATTTTCAAGGCCAGTCAGCACCGACCATGCGGCGTCTTGGGCCGCCTGTTCTTCTGGCGTAGACGGCCGGGGCTGATCGTCCCATTCCGGCAAGCCTTCGCCGACGGCAAGAAAGAGCGTCATGTCATAAAGCGCTTTCGCCAGTGCGACGCGCCCGTCTTGGGTAAAGACAGCCATTATTCAAATCCTGTTTGGACACGCGGCACCGGAGCGCCGAAAGGTTGATGAACAAACGGCGCATTCTGGAATGCGACCGTCGCGCGGTTGCGGTAATCGACCCGAACCGCCGCCAGCGACGCGAAGCGCGTCGAGTGCTGGCTCATTGGAATGATTGATTGGACGGTTCGAACCGTCTCAATGTGTTGAACGTCCTTGACGTCGACGCGCCCGCCAGTGGGGACAATCACCTGCTTGCGGTGATTGACGCGGATGGAAACAACTGGTCCGCCGGGTTCCTTTCGGGTGCCCGACCATGTGTTTAATCCTGCCCCGCCATTGAGCCGGTGCTCATTCAATCGGAACGCCCTTACGTCCCATCCCGCGGTCAGGCGGGCGAATTCCGAGCGCAAGGGCTTCGACGACTGGACTAGCTGCGTCGTCGGCCGCAAGAATTGGGTATTGGTCGGCTCAAATGGCAGGTGAATTTGAAACCACCACCATTTGCGCGCTGTCGCTGGAAACTCCTCGATATCGCCATCGTGGTTTATCCACCGCAAGGACTTATGGATCGCTGCGGGAGTTCCTATAATTCTCTGCCACTGGATGCCTTCGCGAATGACGTCGCGAAGGTTCGGAAGAAACTCGGCGACCTCCGACAAACCGTATTCCGCGACGAGGTAGGGAATAACCCTGTCGATCGGGTGGAACTTAAACCCGCGCAATTCGACGATGCCGGGTGACAGTTCCGGGGTTCGGTCAAGAGCCTCCGAAAATGCCTTTTCCAGCGCCGTCGCATTGCTCGGAAGCAATGCGATACGTTCGGACATCAGTAATCGCGCCCCATATAGTTGAGTTTTATCTCGCCGATGGCGATTGCGGTGCCCGGCGCGGCAATAAGAGGAGCGGTCGGACTAACCATTTCCACGCGCTGGACGCCTGACACGTGCAAGCGAGCCTCGATCCATGACGGCACGAGGTCGAACCCGATCCCGGTTTCCGTTGTCCAAGCCTTCCGAAGCGCATCTTGAAGCGGCGTCATATCCGCAATGGGAGCGGAAGGTAGTAGCCAGACATTCGCCTCGACGTTTGTCCGGTTCTGAACGGCCGCTTCGACGACGACGGTATCGTTTAGCGGACGAACGTCGTCGCTCGTGACGATTGCACGAACAGCGTCAAGCATGGCGTCGTCTGGAATGCCGTCATTGTCGCGTGAAAGCACGGCGACATGAATAATCGGCCAAAAATCCTCACGATAAACGGCGACGTCCCGGATACGGACGTCGGCGCGTCTGGCGGCCGCCTTGTACCAATTCGCGCCGCCCGCAGGCGAGCGCGCTTGAATAGCGAGAACGGTTCGGCTCCGAAGGGCTTCGTCATCTTCGCCTTGCAGGCGCTCCACATCGTAGAAGGCTGCGAGGTGGTCAAGATCGGCACCATTCGCAAACGCCAAAAGGTTCGCTCGCGCCGCATCATTCACGCGCGCGCGGAAAAGTGCTTCGCGGAACGATGCAACTTGCATCAACTTATTTGCGAGCGCGCTTTCGAGCGCCAGAGTTGGCGCGATGGCGGGAAACAATCGAATAAGCTCATTCTGCATGTCGGCGAGAATTTGCTCGAATGCAATTGTTTCGATCACGTCGGGCGAAGGGTAACTTTCGAGATTGATTGTCATATCAAAACCAGCCCCCGGCCCACGGCCCCGCTAATGGTTAAATGCTTCGGACTGCCCGACGTGAAATTGCCGATCAGCGCTAACGGGCGATAATCGCCCTCAATTCGAACCTGAAATTCTCCGCTTCGGTTTACGGAAAGCGGCGTTATCCTCGCGATCTTGAAGCGAGGCTCCCACTGGTCGATTGCTGACGTCACGGCCGCAAAGAACCGGACAATCGTTTCAGTGGTCAGATTTTCGCCCATCAACGGCGGAACGATCGATCCGTACCATTCCCGCATGACACGCTCGCCGAAGAATGTTGACAAGAAATCACCGATACATTGTTCAACATGCGCCCAACCTTCGATGATTTCCCCGGTTTGCCGATCAATATCGATGCCGAGGGCAGAGTTAAGCGACATGGCATATCTCCCGGCTATTTCTCGGCTTTTCGCCGCGGTTGCTTGCGTTCTTGTTCCGGCCGCTCGGCAGAGGGCGGGAGCGCGATTGTTCCTAAAGCCAACTCATAGGCGGCCTGACTGTCGGATAGGGCGATTTTGCCGTCCTTCGGCTTGCGCTGCCCGGCGATCCAGTCGCCCGCGCGTTCGGTCACAAGATAGGTCTTTTTCATGGCATCCTCTTTCTATGGAATGCGGAAGAACGTCCGCCCCGTTGTCGGGTGCCCGCACGTTGCAAGGTGCCCCTCCCGGCATACGGCAATGCCGCCCGCTCGAAAGGTTGGGGAACCTTCAGCCATGACCGGGCTGCTATGCGGGAAAATTCCATGCCCCGAAACCCGGTCGCCCTTGACCGCAATAGGTTGGCCGTTGATGCGAAACCAAGGCACTTGCAAGCCGAGTTGCACGCCCCCGGCCGTATCGACACCCACTAAAGCAATGCCCGGCATGGTTTACCCCTGACTAAAATCAAAATCGGGCGCGACAGCCTTTAGGCCCGCGCCCGTCAATTCCATTGTGGTGCCGTCGCACTCGATCAGCATTCGCGGCACTTTGACCACAAGCTCGTTTCCCCGAGCTTCGATCGTAAGCGCGCCGAAAGTGATGACGTTCTCGTCGCCCTTTTCGCTTGGTGACTTGTTGATGTCGCTCCATGTCATCGGAACGGCCAATCCTTGCCGGAAATCGCCAGCGCCACTTAGAACCGTCATTTGCTGCCCGACGGTTGGGGGAGCGTGAACCTTTAAGCCGCCGGCAACCTGCGCATACGGGATTGGAGGCGAAAGCATCGGCTCTTTGTCGCTTCCCCCAAGGCGAACGCGAACCGTCCCTCTTTTGGGGTCGACCTCCGCGACCGGGCCTTGCTTAATCATGCCGTCGAAGCGTCGCTCAATCTCGGCCGTTCGGCGAAGCACCTCGACGAGTAGCTTATCTATCCTCATTTCGGCTTCTCCGGCCCATCGACTTCGACGGCTTTTTGCTCGTCGACTGAAAAGCCGTCAGTCATTTCGACGGCAGCAAGCTGGACGATTTCGGATATCTCAACCGGCTTGCTGCCGATGATATCCGTCTCGTCGTTTGCAAGGCCAAGCTGGCCGCGTGCGAGTTCCCAAGGCAAATAGTCACCGCCTGTAATCTCGGCTTCGATTAGCTTCGCCATGTCAGCGAAATCGCGGTCGGCCTTCATGGCCGCAAGGACACGCCCCCAAGCGCTTCCCGGTGCGGGCGTTTCGCCCGGTGTCGGTTCGTTGATATGGTCGATTGAGTAAATGTATTGTCGGGCTGCATACCGTACGCCCTTTTCTTCGTCCGCACCGCGTCGGCTTGAAATGGAATGCACCTTTACGACCAACGTTCGCCAGAGGTCGCCCCATTCCCCGCCATCTGCGGAGAGGGCTTTTGCGATTTGCCAGCCAACAATGCCGACGGTCGCCTCAAGCCCGGCATCGCTCGCCGGTATTGATATGACTTCGGTCGTCGCGCCTTTGCCGACTGCCACTTCGATTTTTTGAGTAACGGCAACCTCAATCACTAGTTCGAGCTTATGATTGCCCGCGCGCAGGTCTCTACCTTCGATATCGACGTTGTCGTCATCCGTGGTGACGACGATTACCGGCCGAGGTTCGCCCTTTGCGACGAGGTTGACCGGATTTACCTTGCTGTCGAAAATCCGATCCTCGGCGAACGTTCGATCCTTCAAAGCTCGGATCGTGGCGAGGCGAACGGCGAGGGCTGTGAGGCTCATCGGTTTCCATCCAAAACAAGAGAAACGACAACGTCGCCACGGTCGGAACTTTCCGGCGCGCGGGATACTTCATAGGGCGGCTCCTTCGGCCGCTCGATAAGGAGAATTTGATCGCCTTCGCGAAGCTCGAATTTCAACGCTTCATAGACCGGAGGATCGAACCAAATGGCCGCCTCGCGCTGTGAAAGACGCGTTGACGTGTTGATCTTCGTGCCGCGTCGCGAGCCGTCGAAAGGTGCCGTTTCCGGCGTCAATGAAACGACGACGAAGACGTCTACAATTCGACGGTCAGGATCGGGAGAAGGGCCGCTATAATCGCTTTGAATGCGAGGTACGACCCGAACAAATTCCCCAAGCTCACGCTGCACCGCCCCGAAGGCGGTGCGCGCTGCGATGCTGTTGAGGCGCATGGCGGTTAGGTCCGCTTGCCCTTCAAGAGCACTTTTGGACGGGTGCAGTACTGGAGGGCATTCATCTGCGTATCCAGATTTCGGCCCTTGCCGTTCTGCATTGGCCACTGTCGGTTATAAAGGCGCTGGCCCATTGTATTGACAGTGTCCTCATAATCCGCAGGTGCGTAGGCTGTTTTGAACAAGCCAGGCACACCAACCGGAAACAGGTGGCAGCTATCGGCGTCGATAAAGGTCGCAGAACCGACAGAGCCGCGATAGTTCTCCCAAACGATGCCGCCGAACTCGAAAATGCCGTAGCTTGAGCGGTTCGGACCCACATAGCCGTCGCGAAGGATTTGCGCTTCGGACCACCCCTTATACGTCTCGCGAACTTCACGATGCGTCAGAAGGTCATCGAAGAAGTTGTCACCAACAAAAGCGTGCATTCCAGTGAACGGTACACCGCCAAGGCTGTCAGCGGTCCGGCGAACGACGGACGCACACTTCTTGCGAAGAATGCCTTCTCCGGGGTTTGCTGCGTCGAGATCGAAATCGATCGCCGCCGACTGCTGGACACCGAATTCCGTAAAGAGGTTCAACGTCGAACCGTCAGCGTAGGTAACTATACCCTGCACAGCCCCCATACGCGCGAATTCTTCGGTCGCAGCCATGCTATTGACATGCGTTACCTGCCGCTGTCCAACCTTCTGCATGACAGTCATCAACGCGCGCTCTTGCCCGAAAGCGCGGACGTTCTGCACTTCTTCCGCATAAATCGCGTCGTTGATTTCAAAATGCGGAACGATCAGCGAGCGCAGGTCGCGCTTTTCCTTGGCAATAGTCGTACCCGGGCCACCGCGAGGAGTTGGCGGCACGATAACCAGAATATCGCCCTTCTTCTCGATGGCGATCGTCGTCGTATCGACGCTTTCGACCGCAAACAGCCCCATTTCGCCGATGCGACCGGGAACGAACTTCAGTTCGTTGATAGCGTCGGTCAGGCTTGTGGTCGAAAACGCCGCGTCGTTAAAAATATCCAACATCTAAGTTGTCTCCAAATTTTCGGAATGTTGTGCGTTGCTGCGGCGGGATGCGTTAGCGAACAATGATGCCGAGGGCGGCGAGAGCGGAAATTGCGGCGGCCTTTTTCTCCGCCGCGATTACCTCCGGCCATGCGAGGCAATGAGTATTCACCTCGGCGTCACGGCGAAGCGCCGCAATCTTGACGGTTTCACCTTCGCCGGTGAGGGCTGGATAGATCGCGATGGCGGCGGGCTTTTCGCTCCCGTCATCTCCGTTCGGATTGTAGGCCACCGCCTGATAATCTCCGGCCTCAACGCCGACGTTCACTTCAAAGCGGTCGCCTGCGGCGAACGGAGTGCCCCCGGCCGCGATGGTGAACTTGACCTCCTTATTGAAGGCTGTTCCTACCGTGGCATTGCCGATGTTGACGCCTGTCGGGTCCTCAACTGCAAAGGCAGTGTCGGACGTCGCGATCGCGACATAGGTGCCGTTCTTGGCCTTGGACGATACCGGGGTGCCCGCCATCGTAAGCGTGCCGTTACCTGCATTTTCGGCTCCTGCAACGACCGTTGCGGTAACGCCGTTAGCCATCGCGAGAAACGCCAAAATCGTTCCTGCCTCAATGGCCTGTTCCGCAGCGACCGTCACGTTTTCGCGCGAGCGGTGGCCGTTGGCCTCGCTCAAGATAAATTCGCCCGCGTGGCGGGGTTCGACGAACACTTTCGACATTGTTCAATCTCCAATGAAAGCGATTTGGGAAAATGTGGGAGGGCGCTTGGAGCGCCCCGCGATCACATGCGAGCGTTGAGCTTGCTTGTGACTTCACCCCACGCGGCTTTTGTCTTTTCGGCCTTGCTCGACTGTTTGTCGGCCTTTGGGTCAAAGACTACGAGACCGCCGACAGCTTCATGCGAACGCTGACCTTCGATATCGGCATCGTTGTCAGGTTCTGGCTTCGATGCTTCCAGACCTGACAGAACGCCCTTGGCGGTTTCCGCCGAAAGGTCGGTCGTAAACGCAAGGTGCATCGCCGAAGCTTCGCGGCCTTTGGCTTCCGGCAGATTGAGAATTGCCTGAATGCGTGCCCGCTCTGCGGTTGCTCCCGCCTTTTCACCGGCCATCTGGCCTTCGGTGCGGGCGGCTGCTACGGCGGCATCATGTTCCGCGCGAGCGATCATTTGTTCATTCATGGTGTTGCTCCTGAATTTGGAGGTTGCGGAGGGGGATCGCCCGTCCAGTTCTTTGATGACCGCCTCGAAATTGCCGATGCGATCAGCCATTCCGGCCGCAACTGCGGCCGAGCCAATAAGCACGTCGCCGCCGCCAAACTTGGCGATCACGTCGTCGGGCTTTACGCCTCGGCCTTCTGCGACCGTGGCGATAAAAACGTCGGCGAGCGCATCAATCGTGCGCTGAATGCGCGCTCGCCCTTCGTCCGTTGAGAGGTCCGTCCGCTTCCCGGGGGATTGCGACGAAATGAACTCGATCCGCCCGGCCTCGGCGTCCTTCTTGCTCGTGTCCTGCAAGGCGGCACGGACGCCAATCGAGCCAAGCAAAGCAGTATCGGCGATCACGATTTCCGTTGACTGCGAGGCAAGCCAGTATCCCGCCGAGGCTGCCGAACCGCCGACATAACCGACAATCGGCTTGATCGCCTTCCCGGCGCGGACGGCCTTGGCTAACTCGTCGACGTTCGTCACCGAACCGCCGGGCGTGTCGTAAGACATGACAATCGCCCGGATCGACGGGTCGTCGAGGGCTGCTTGAAGGTCCCGGCGCAAAATGTCGTAAGACGTTGCGCCGGATATGGCCGTAAACAGGTTGGCGCGACTGACAAGCGGGCCGCGAACATCAAGAATGGCGACCGACCCGCGGCGGGTCAGGCGCTCGGCAGTGGGGACATGCTCGGCGCGATAGGCTTCAAGAGCATCGATCGAGACGTCATTTTCGCGAGCGGCAACGGAGAGGACGAGTTCTAGCCCTTCGGCTGTTATCGCCCATGGCTCCGCAAGCGCCGCCCGGAGGGCGCGCGTTGCTGGCATTGAGGTTTTCCTTGTGTTTTACCGGCGTCGTGAGCCGGCGACGATCGCAAAGCGACGGTTCAAACGCGGAAGTCCGTTAAGCTCGCGGCATTCATCTTCCGCCCTTTGCATTTCTTGCCGCAGCATCGCGAGATTGCCTTGCAAAACAGAAGTTTGGACCTCCTGTTCGTTGTCCCCGTGGCGGAAACGCACGCGTTGCGCGGTCCCTCCGGCAAGCCTGTCGAAATAGGCTTGCCGAAGTGCTTTTGCTCTCGCGCAAGGATCATCCCAATCAATGGCGACTGGTCCGATTTTTTCGACCATTATTTTTCATCCTCAACTATGAGTTTGTCGCCGACGGGATCGGGAACGATAGGCCCAACGTCGGGGAGGCCAAGCTCTTCCCGTTTCTTTCGCTCTCGTGCACGTTGTTCGTAAACGTCTTCCCAATCCGCACCCATGTCGTTGCAGATCATTTCATCGCTTACGACGCCGAGCCGTTGGTAAATCTCGTGCGCCTTGGCCGATTTGAGGTCGTCAGCTTGTGGCTTGGGTGGCCCGCGCCAGTCTGCGGAACAGGCTTCGGCCCGTTGCGCGCGAAAGGCCCGTGGCCCGCCCGGGAAAGGGATTGTTCCGCGTTCGATTTCTTCCTCGAGCCATGCCTCATAGACATGCTGTAAGAAACGGCCGCAGATATTTGCCCGCCGCGAAAGCGTGATGGGCCATTTTTCCGCCGTGGACATGCGCACCGACGAATATGTCGCCCCGGTGTAATCTCCCGTGAGAGTTTCCACGGTCATGCCGAGGCAAGCCGCGATTTCCCGCAGTAGAAACTTGGTGAAAGCCTCGTATGTGTCGTTCGGGTGCTCCGAACGGTTCATTTTGAGACTTTCGCCCGGGAACAGGTGGGCGATACGGCCGCCGACCCCGAGGTCGATTTTCGTCTGGTTGTACCAAGCTTGTTTGAAACCGAACAAGGTTTCGGCGGGGCTACTATCAGAGGTGGCTTGCTCCGTCGGGTCTTGCAATGCCTGCAAGAGTGCGTCCGTTGGTGCCTCGCTCTCGACAGTCGCGGCGAAAATAGACTGGATCAGCGCCGCGGTGAGCGTGGCGTCCGCAAGCTGGTCATACTGGCGAAGGACGCGAAGGATCGGGGCAAAGGGAGTTATGCCGCGAATTTGTCCCGGCGCGCCTTGGTAGATATGAAAAACCTGCGGACGCCCCGCTCCATCGCGGGCGGCAATATCGACAGTGTGCCGGAACACCCCGTCGCGCATGAAGCGATATGAGAGCGGAAAGCCGAAGTCGTCCGTTTTCACGCCCTGATAGAGTTTGGACAACGGTTCTGTGTCCTGCACCAATCGGTGAGGAAGAACCAATTGAACCTTTGTTCGGGACTGTGAAATGCTTCGACGAATGGACGGGAGCAATCCCGTCGCTTCGCCATAAGCGTACCACGTCTTAAGCTCCATTGCCGTAAGCTCGCCCATAGTGTGCTTGCCTGCGGCGTCGCACTCGACAGGGTTGTCGCTCCAAAGTATCCAGCGGCGTTCGACATGGCTTGACCACTCGTTCGCCTGCTTTTCGTCCCATCCAAGGGCGATGCGATCCGGGCGAGGCGAAAGTCGAAGCCCTGTCCCGATGGTGCTTGCGACTGCCTGTTCAATCGCCCCGGCAATCCAGCCGGAGTTATGAAGGGCATCAATCGCGCGGGCGGCCGCCTCGATGTAGGATTTCGCGACGTCGTCCCGAGCGTCACGAAGTGCCGGTCGCCAAGCGAACAGGGCCGCAGCGCCACCACTTCCCGGCGAACGGAAATATTCGGCTGAATGCTGTGGTGACGTCTGCGGAACAGCGCCCATAATGGTCCCGTCCGTGCCGACGCGAATGCGCGGTTTCGTTTGTGCGTTCATCGTCACAACCCGTTAAATCGAGCCGCGATTGAAGCGATGCGGTCGAATTTCGACCCTTTCGTTTCCTGCGGCTGTCCATTTGCATCGGGAACCGCAATTCGCGGTTCCGCTCGATCGTCGTCGTCGCGTCGTCGAGCATTCGGGCCGAGGCGGTGCGCATTGAGTTGGAAGCCGGCGGCGGCGGCCAGTGCCTCGCAGTCAAGTAAGTGGTTTTCGCGTGATCGCTGCACCCAAACCGGCGTACCGGAAGGTGACGTCGTGCGAGCTTCACTTACAATCTGCTGGCAATAGTCATCCGTGGTTTGGGAATGGAGATACCACGCCCCAAGTGCTGGACTGCCGTCCTCGGTTAAATGAGGATAGCGAAGTCGTTCATGCACCCAACTTTTCCAATGGTCCGTGTCGAGGAGGTGCAGCGTCAGGCCATACTTGGCCGACTTGCCGTCAGGTTTCACCTCGATTTTCGACTGAATGATCGGCTTTGACTGTGTGCGTCGCCCCTTTGTCGGGAAGACGAAACGCGGGAACCGCCTTGCAAACTCGTAGACGCGATGCTCCGGCACGGCAAATTTTTTGCCGGGCCGGAAGCCACTGTCGACGAACGCAAGCCTTATCGGCAGCCCGTCGATAGGTTGCGTAAGCAGGTCCGCAAGATCGTCCCAAACATCTTGCTGCGAGGTTTCACCCCAAAGATCGCCGCTATCGACAAGCCAAGAGGTCGCGCGCGGCCCCCATGCTCGTATGACAAACGGGAGGCGGTTTTTCTGGACGTCGACGCCGGCAGTCAAGAAAACTGCTTGATCCGGCAACGTCCGAGGCAGATACGGGGCCTTGAGCCTCGCGACCTCCTCCCATTCTGGCACGTCGCCGCCGCCGGGAGTGAAAACCTCGCCGAAACCTGCGTTCACGGCAGTTTGCACTTTGTCGCTATCGCCCGATGCAAGCGCCTTCAAATAGCTTTCGGCGCGCTCACCGAAGGAAACGAACGGCGACGCAAGACCAGAAACCCAAAACGAAAGCGTTGTCGTGTCGGGCGGGTCGCCGAAAACGTTGCCGTCCTCGTCGACCGTCTGGCCCGGCGCGACAAACACGCCGGTAGCGTTCATTTCGGCCTTGTCGCTCTCCTCAATCACGCACCCGTTGCGGGGGCATTCAAGGAAAGCCTCGCGACGAGCTTGCGCAGGCGTCGCACGCTTAGGCCATGACAAGCATTTGAAGCGCGGAACAAACCATTCCCGGCAGTGGGGGCAACGCCATGTCCAATGATGGCGCGTGCCCTCTTGCCATAGTTTCCAGATTGGCGACGCGACGTCGTCCGTCGGCGCGACCTTCCAGAATTCAAGGCCGGTTTCCTCGTCCATTTCCGTTTCAACCATTCCTTGGGAGGGTGTGGACGTGATGCCGGTCATGAAATCGGCGTAAGTGATGCCGCGAGCTTCGACGAGGCCGAGCGGGTCGCCTTGGCCTTTAACGTTCTTGAGCATTTCGTCGTACTCGTCGACGAGTGCCAAACCCGCAGGATCGGACTTAAGCGCGGTTGACGAACCGGCATGCGCGAGACGGACAGTCACGCCCGCGACCCTTTTCAAGGTTTTCTTCATTCGCTTTCCGCGCGAAAGTTTTGCCTTGAGTTTCGGGGCCTCGTCGAAAAGTCCCATAAGGCGCGGCTCAAACTGATCCGTTAGGAACTCCCGAGAGGGACCGACATACAGGATCGGCACCGGCCGCGTGTCGCAGCGGTGGCCGATCACATCGAGAATGCTTTCGGTTTTTCCGCTTTGCGCGCCGGTCACGAGGACATTGCGGGTGTACCGATGGTCGTCAAAACCTCGCGTGAACGGCACGGCGTAAGGCGTAAGGTACGGGTCGCGCTGTCCGGGCTTTCCCGAAGTGGGAGGATAAACCCGGTTTTCAGCGCCCCATTTGTCAGCCGTCGTCTTCTCTGTCGGCTCCCAAAGGATCGCGGCCAGATCGTAGAGCCTCGCTTGCCTCTCGGAACTTGTTTTGTGATCGAGCAAACGCGCCATTTAGACCCTTCTCAATCTCCTCGCGCAGCTTCACGTCCCGCGTAGCCGATGCGGGAAGCCCTGCCAGTTCGGCCCGGAGCGTGGCTAAGATGCTGGATGAAACGGCCTCGACGTCGTCCATTTCGACGAGCCGGCCTTCCTCTTTGGCGATACGAAGTTCGACTTCGCGCTGTCGCGCCGCCTTCAAGCCGTTGTCCGCCGCTGATTTTGTTGATCGCCGTTCCTCGTCTTTGAGGGAGCGGACATAGCCTTGCACCACTTCGACGAGCGGGTATTTCCCTTTGACCGCCGCCGGGACATAGCCATTCGCTGCCAACTGCCGGAGCCATTGCGTCGTAATTCCCAAGAGGGAAGCCGCCCCGCTGGCGGAAATCATCTCCTCGCCAGTCAAGGCAAACGCTCGCGGCGTCGGAGGGGCGACGGTTGGTTTTTTCGCCATGGCGAACATTCCTTCGGTGCAAAGCAAACCGCGATTTTCGAAAGCTGAAAAACGCGCAAATTCGGGGCTGCGGCGGCACCGCATGCCTTGGCCTTGGGGTACGGTCCCTAAAGGGGTAGGGGTGCCTCGCCTCGCAGGCGGTCACCCACGCGCACGGTCACCCCGCCGACACCGATTTGACGTCCGCGCGCTCTCGCTCTTCTACGGTCAAATTTGAGGCTTTCGACTGATCGGGGTCAGGAGAGCTTAAAGAGGCGCATGAGTTCATGCTCGACGCGGGTCATGACGAACCCACCGACCATGCGCCACTTCTCCGCCGTCGGGTCTTTGACGACCTCGCGGGCGATGTTGGGACCGAACAGCGGTTCGAGTGGTCCGCGCTCGCTGCCTTCACGCTTGAACACCCTGCCGTCATATGCGGGGACGATGAAGGTCGACTTGAAAACTCGGCGCTTTTTCCATGGGGCAGCGCTCACACCTTTCTTGCCTTGTCGGGCATTGAACAGGTTGAGGTTTGTCTCCCCGCCTTCCGCTTCCAATTTGTATTCGAGCTTGTTCGGGTGTGCTCGAATGGTTTTGACGGCCTTGTTAATCAGGCCGTACTTGATCCCGGTTTGAGCGACCAGCGAACGCTTGACTTGCGTGCGGGCTTGGTCACCACCGCGATTGAGTGCTCGGGCGAATACACGCTTTGCATCACGTTCGCCGATTGCTTCCAGCGCTTTACCATATCGCTTGAATACGCCGTCCGAGGTGATGACGATGCTTGCCATGGTTTCACCCGATCAGAACCCGGCATGAAAAAACGCGCGGTGCCGATAGGCATCACGCGCGCTCGCATGCGGATTTAAAATTTACAGATTTTCGATTTTAACGATGGATCAGAATAACAATACTAGATCGCTCGTCTCTCCGGGAGACTTGTCGTCTCCCGTCGCCTCGCTCTCGTCGGTGCTCTACGATCCGCGCGCGACCCCATCGTCTTAACGCGAGAGAAAGAGCGAAATTGTCTCACTCGTCAAGACGAAAATTTTCAAACGGACACGATTTCTTCTAACCGGACACGACGGCGCGGAACCTAAACCATTGATGTACCGTCGGTTTCGACCAGTGCCGGACAGGTGAAAATATTTTTGTCCGGTATGCGTGTCCGCCATCGCTTCAGTGCTTTGCAGCCGGACAATTCAATAAGCTATTGAAATTGCGTTTATAATTGGCAAGCCGGACAGTGGATTGTCCGCTTTCGCCCCTGTTTGTGTCCGGCTCTTAGCGCATTTTGTCCGGTTGCCGCATTGCTATGTCCGGCAGCGTCTTGCGTGAGCGGGGCGCAGTGCTTTGTGTCTGACGGGTGATTTGCAGGTGATTTGCCTTTAAAAAAAGTACGAAAAAATCTAACTTTGCTGTTGCGGAGTTAGATAAATTGTGTCAAATCATAATCACAAACAGCGATTTTATAGCCAAGCCAGTTAGAGAAAATTAGCGATGAATGAGACCCGCGAAGAACGCCAGCGCAAGCTTGATAAGCGAATAGCTGACCTCCGCGCTCGCGCCGATGCCAAAGAAGCCGAAGCAAAGCGCCTGCGCGGTTCCGTGAACGACGATCCGGCTTTCTGGACACAGCCAGCTTACGGCAACGCTGCGGGGCGCTCGTTCGCTCGGCACCGTGACCGTGAGCGCAACCGGATTATCAAGGCGGGCGCTATTGCCGCCGAGGCGAGAGAACTTCGCGAACGTGCCGACACGCTTGAAGCTCGTGGCGCGGTCATGGCAGGTGATGCCGCCGCAGTACGTGAGGCTAAGGCCGCGGCGATAACTGTCAGAGTGGGTCAGATCGTCAACACGGCCCACTATGGCCCTCGGAAAGTCCTCAAGGTCAACAAAAAGACTGTTCTCGTCGAAGGCAGCTTCGGGCCGCTCAAAATTGAAAAGCAGTTCATCGTTGCATGAGCCTTTCAGTTTCCCGCCTCTTTCCCTCCAGTCAGGGGCGGGTTTCTCAAATGTTCAAACGAGTTGGGAGACACCCGAAATGCCAAGTATCTTAGGAAAGCAGACCGAAGCTAGCGTAACGATTTACAGCGCTGGAAACAAAGACGCCAAAGGGCGCGTTGAAGGTGTCCGCGTTGAAGTGTGCGAAGTGACACTCATTGACCGCCCTGCCGATGTATTGACGTATTACGGTCTGGAACCGGGTTTCTATTTTGTCGCAAAGATCGACAAAACAAAGGACGGCGAATGTTTCGGCGCAACGCAGCCGCGTCAATTCTTCAAGACCGACGAAGAACGGCAGTCCGCGATTTTGAAACGCTTGAAGAAAGCAGGAATTTAAGCCTTCCGGTTTCCGCCCCGAAGGGCGGTTTCCCGAATGCTTAACCACCACATGAGGCATTATCATGCAGATTTTTGAAGTAGAATTGCCGCGGGTAAATCAGCGCCGAGAAGCGCTTAAGCGACCGCTACCGGAAGCTCAAATTGCAACGCTCCGCGAGGTGAGCGCCGCCTATCAGGCGCGATGCCCGTTCAAGGTAGGCGACATAGTCACCCCGAAGCCGACGTCGACCTATGAC
The DNA here is from genome assembly GCF_055816895.1 of Ochrobactrum sp. PL_is501. Taxonomy (NCBI): domain Bacteria; kingdom Pseudomonadati; phylum Pseudomonadota; class Alphaproteobacteria; order Hyphomicrobiales; family Brucellaceae; genus Ochrobactrum; species Ochrobactrum sp. PL_is501. Next base: position 195,682 of record NZ_JBVPGR010000035.1, read on the forward strand.
GACAAGGGCGTTCCGCATGTCGTCCTTGAGGTTGCGGCGAACCCGATCCGAGATTTCGAACCCGGCAACTGCCTTATGCAAAACTACGGTTGCCGTCTGGATATCCGGGTCGGCGTGCTGATCGGCGACGAGGTCGTCACGTTCTGGCGGGAAAGCTGGCAGCACCAATTCTATCCGGCCGAGTAAACGGCACCCAATCACTTCCTTGAAATTCTCCGCCGGTTGATCGCGCGTTTCTGCGCCACGGCGAAGCTATGTCTAATCGGAGATTGGCATTATGTGCGAACTCGCAATCACAGCCATTGAACATTTCAGGGCCAAAGGCCCGACGATCCGGCGCGTTTATAACCTGCCTCTCGACCTTCATGCCCGCTTGCTGAATTACATGGCAGCGACGGGCATCGACACGGAAGTCGAAGCCGTCCGCCGTCTTTTGTCCGACGAGCTTAACAACCACGAAACGGCCGATCAGGCTTTTTCCCGGCTGGCGATGATGCAAGCCGACGAGGCAGCTATTGCAGCGTGCGGTCACCCGCAGGTTGAGGGCTTCCGCTGGTCCGATAGCCGGGACGAGTTTGCAATCTTCCTGCGCAACGGCCGTGTTCTTCAATACGTCGACGGATTTGCCCGCATCGACAATCTGCCAGTGAGGGCGGTCCTATGACGATGGGCAAAACAACACCGGGGCCATGGTCCCAAGGCAAACTTCTGGCCACAGCCACAACACGGCGCTGGACGAAGGAAGTGCGCGACGAAGTGCAGGCTTCGGAAAGAGTTCGCGTTTTCGCGAATTTTAGGGCGGCCGACGAGGGGCGCGGCCGCGAACTGGTAGCGGTATTTCAGCGGCCGGAAGACGCGGCGCTCGGCGCGGCCGCTCCTGAATTGCTCGATGCCGTCTATCTGGCTTTGCCGTTTGTCGAGGATGCGCTTGAAAGCCCTGTGTTCACACCGGGTGTGGTCAAAAAAGCCGTCGCACAGTTGCGCGCGGCTATCGAGAAAGCGGAGGGGAAGTAATGTCCTTTAAGCTGTCGAAGGCCAAGATGAAGTGCCCAAAATGGATGAAGAGAGCGGACTTTGATCGCATCCTCCAGATGGACACGGAAGAAGCGCTCGACGAGGTTGAGCGGCTCAAGAACGAATTACGCGAATACAAGCGTAAATGGCGCGAAGAAAACCGGGAGAAGTACCGCGAATATAAACGCGAGTATGTCCGCCAATGGCGCAAGAAAAACCCGAAAAAGGCTAAGGAAATAGACAAGCGAAAGCAGGATAAAATAAGGGGCGATCCCGTACTACTCGAAAGGGCGAGGCAGCTTCGCCGCGAAAGTAGAGCGCGCACCGGAATATACACAAACAAAAACGAGCGGGCAATAAGAATGCGCCGATACTACCGCAACAAGTCTTTGAAGATGGCGCGGGAGAAGCCAAACGAATTGCGAGCGCTTATCCGTCCGATGGTCCCCGGCTATCTCGACCCATCGGCAAAGATGGATGTGATCGCGGCGGTTATGGAAATGGCCCTCAAGAACAGGGTCGAGTTCAATAAGCTGAATGAAGCCGTCAAAGCGGCAGTGACCGCCTACAACCGCCAGTTCGACCACTTCAAGAACGTCTCTATCGACGCCCCGATCGCCGGGACGGACGGCCTTACGCGCGCCGACTTGCTCGATAGCGAAACGTTCCATTTTTAGGAGGCATGCAATGTCCAAAACAGAACGCCTTATGAAACTCATTCGCGCGATTGAAGACGGCCGCCGCCACACCTCGGACAGCCTTGCTACGCTTTTGAACGTCACCCCGCGCACCATTTACCGCGATGTCAAGGTTCTTCGTCAACAGGGCTGGCGCATCCCCGGGGGTGCCGGTGTGGGGTACGTCTTTATGGGGCGGGCGAAAGTGCATGGCTTCCATGTGCCAACCGAACAACCGGAGGCAAGGCTGTGAAGACTATCGAGCAAATCATTCGTGACGATATCGGGCAGGGGGGGCCGCAACTTCCTTCGGACGAGTACGAGCAACGAATTGATAGCATCCTCGGGCAGATGAATTGCGCGGAATTGCTGACGCGAATTAGCAATGCAGTCGCAGAAATCGGGGGCGCGTCCGGCATGCGTTTGGTTTATTCCGGTCCGGTGAGCGCGCTTCGTAGCTCAACGAAAGAGGCTCCACCTGCGACGGTTTTCTATACGAACTATCGCGGGGAAACTTCGGAGCGAAAAATTACGCCTATCCGGCCTTGGTTTGGTTCGACAGAATGGCACCCGGAACCGCAATGGCTCTTGCGGGCCTACGATCACAACAAGGGTGCGGAACGTGATTTCGCTCTCAAGGATTTAGGCAGAAAGGAGTCATCCGCAGCGCGTGGGCTGGCGTTGGAGGAAGCGGCGCGCCTTATAGAAACACACGCTTATACTGTGTCGAATGCCGGACCGCGCCTTGAACCATCGAGAATGGCAAAAGATGACCAGCATCATGCCACGATTGCCGCCGCCATCCGCGCCCTATCCTCACCGGACCATGCCGACGCCCGCAAATTCCGCATCGGTGATCGCGTGACCAAGACCAAGGGATCGTCGTGGACTGGTCGTATCGTTGGTTTTTACAGCACCAAACTAACGCCTGTCGGATATGCCGTCGAAAGCGAGACTGAAATCGGCAGCGTCCAGATTTACCCGGAAGCAGCTTTGAGTTCTGCACCATCGGGAGGCGAACGTCATGGCGACTGATAGATCATGGTGCGCGATATGCCGTTATCCCGACAAAGATGCTTTTCTGCTGGGTACTGTAGTCACAAGGCATGACGCACCGATGCATGAAATCGAGCCGCTTATCTACGTCCTCATGGATAAGCTTTTCCCAACACGCCCTGCTCTCGTGAACATCATACCGGGCGCAGTCATCTTTGTACCGGAAAGCGACGACCATGGAGAGTAAACTAGAACCTTGCCAGATAGCCGACGCCCTCGAAAAATGCGATTGGGCGGGAGCATCCATCGGGAACAAAGCGATTGTCAGTCTGGCAATTGAAGCGCTACGCAACACGCGTCCCGCGCCTATAGAGGGTGTGCATACGCTTGACGAACTCATGAGCGACGCCGTCAAGGCGTGTAAGGCCCTGATGCCAGAGCAGCAACTCGAATTGATGGAAGAACAGCGGAAATCCTTCGCAGAAAACAACGTTGCTCTTACCCGCCCCGAGCCCGCAGCTACGAGCACGGGGCTGTTGACGGTTGGCTATGCACAAAGGGGCATAATCGGGCTTCTTATGGAGGGCGCGGTCGACGCGGCCGTTATCGTGCCAAAGCCCGGCGGGGACTTTGAAACGCCGGTCGTTATGCGTGAGAATGCCGACGAACTATTGGCGGAGAAGGACGTAATCATACGTTCCCATCTGGCTACAATTGCCAGCTTCGAAACAAAGCTGGCCGCATCGGAGGAGGCCCGAGGCGCATTGTCGGACGAGATAGAACAGGGGAATTGAACCCGGTCTAAATTCGAACTAGCCTCTCTCGCGACTTTGAAGCGGGAGAGGGCATATGAAGAAATCCGAAAAGCTTGCGACTATGGCCGGGGTATTCGGGGCCGTCGTGTGCGTTGGGCTGAATTATTGGCTCGGGTCCGAAGTCTGGCCTTGGTACGTTCACGCGGTTTTATGGGGGATTTCGGCGCTTTCTGCTTATAAGGCGCTCGTCGGGTTCGCCGTCGCCGACCGCCTGATCGATAATTGAACAGCGGGGAAAACCTGCGCTATTCCGCCGCTTGTATCGTTTCGTGAACTCGCCGCACATTGACGGTTGCCGAATTTTGTTCTCATGATGTTCTCATGCAGATTGAGACATTAGGAGACGCCTACACGCACAGCGTCCGCATTAGAATGCGGTGCGCGTGGGGTAAAAGAGACGCAATGAAGTCGGTTCGCGAATGCTTGTTTAGCGCGGAACTTGACGTTCAAACGCTCGTCTGTACGCGCGGCCGGGATATGCCGCTGACTTTTCTGCAGGAGCGCATGAAGTGCCCGTCCTGCGGGTCAAGGCGGGTTCGGCTCATGTTCGACTTCCCGAGCAATTCGGGTGCCGGAGCGGTTGCCGCTCCGCTACCGAAGACGGCGAGAGGATACTAAACGGGGGCATTCATGATTGAGGTTCTTCTTGCTGCGGCCATAATGACCAGCGCGCCGCAAGCATTGGACGGTGATACATTCGTCATTGATGGCGAGCATGTACGCATCGCGAATATCGACGCACCGGAAACCCGCAACGCGAAATGCGATGCCGAGCGACGCCTCGGGCGTGTCGCCAAGCGTCGGTTGCAGGAATTGCTTACTTCGCCCGGCTTTGAAATTGAACGGGGCGATCCGAAGTCCGGCCGCATCAAGGATCGGTACGGCCGCACGCTGGCGACGGCCTACGTCGAGGGCGTTGACGTCGGGGCAATCTTGATCGAGGAAGAACTTGCCCGCCCTTGGCGGGGCAAGCGTGAACCGTGGTGCATCAAATGAAGTCAGAACAGAAGCACGATATTCCGCCGCACGTCGCGCAATCTCTTTCAAAACTCGCAAGGGCCGGGACGTTTTCGGCGAAAGAATTTGCGGAAGCAAGCAGGAAAGCGGCACTCGCTACTCGGCAGGGTCTTTCCCCTGAATGCCGACAGCCAATCCCCGCGAAACCTCGCTAACTGCCCGGGCGGCTTCTGCGGCCGTCCAACCAGCCTTTTCCGCTTGTTCGATGATATCGACGACAGCGTCCGCGATAGCCTCCTGACAATCGATATTCCTGTCGGGATATCTCCCTTCGCGCTTCGGACCTATCACGGGTTTCAAATGTTCTGGCATGCTGGCGACCTCCCTCATTGACGAGGAAGGTAGGGCGATGAAATTAACCGTCCAGTAAATCGCCTGTTTCGATGGGCTGCATAGTGTCTTCGCCCTGATATCGGCTCGAATTGACATTCGTGGAAACGCGCCACGCCTGCAAGTTATCATCATTCGCGGGCTTCAATAGATCGACGCGCGGCTCGGCGAGCCAAGCGCGCCAGTCGTTTTCCTGCAAAATCACCGGCATGCGAGTATGGATTTTCTGCATGAAGGGGTTCGCATCGCAGGTGATTATTGTGCAGCTTGTAACCACCTCGCCGGTTTCGCGATCCTTCCAACGATCATGCAGTCCGGCGAACGTCAACGGCCGCCCATCCTTGGCCGAGATAAACCACGGCAAGCGCGCCTCTTTCGGCCCCGACCATTCGAAAAAGCCGGTCGCCGGGATTAGACAACGGGTCCGCTGTAGCGGCCCTTTGAACATGCCGCTTGTTGCCACGCCCTCGGCCCGAGCGTTGAAGGTGGAAGGCACTTTGTTAATTGGCTTGTCCCACCACGACGGCACAAGCCACCAGCGCATTTCTGAATAGGCCAGGTGCTCGCCGTCTTGCGTGATAACACCGACTTGCGTCGTCGGGGCAATGTTATAGCGAGGCTGGATATTTCGGGGCGTGGTCGCCGTGAGGTTATACATCGCATAGATTTCGGCCCACGTGTAGGTTTGCGTGAAACGTCCGCACATGCCGTTTTCTCCTCCTCTATGCGTCTAAGATTTCAATAAGTGCCTTCGCCCGGATGACGGAAGGGTGCATGCTGCCGTTCCCTTCGGCCATATCCAGCAAGTCGCGGATAATGCCTGTTAATTCGTCACGCTCGACGACGCGAAAACCAGCGTCGTCAAGATCATTGATAACCTTGCTTGCAAGAATATTGGGCGCGGACGACAGGCCCTCAAGGGCTTTGACGACCACCTCGCGCGAATTGCCGGGCATAATCATATTCAATCACCCCGCAGTCCAAGCTTGCCCGCGATTGTGTTGAAGTGAGCTCGGGTAAGCGCTTCCGCCGTGTCCTGATCGACATGAAAAGCAACCGGCTTTTCGCGATCCTCGTCCTCGAGGTCGTAAACTGAAAAGGCCCCGCCGATCTCTTTTTCGACGAAGTACGGTGCTTCCACTCCGTTATGCTCCATACACCAATCACCATTACGGCGCTGACGGATTTTCATGGCAATCCCACCTTAAACGAGTTCGTCGATCGTAACCTTAAGCGCTTCCGCAATCTTCTTCATTGCGTCGAGAGAGCCTTCGCGGACGCCCTTTTCAATCTGCGACAAGTAGGCGGCGCTGATACCGGCGGCATCGGCGAGCGCCTTCGCGCTCATGCCGCGATAGTCACGCCAAACCTTGATTTTGTTCTCGCCGTCGATCATCCGATTGACGAACTCGGCCGGGATCAATTCTTCTTCACCGGCGGCCAGCTTTTCGCGAAAAGTGCGGGCGGCTGCAATGTCCTCGCGGTCCTCGAAAGCTTCAAGCAGCTTATCGTAGTCGGCCTTGGGGAGAACTGCCATTTCCTCTCCCTGTGGGGTAGTGATGATTTGAACATTCATTTTCTTATTCCTTTCTCAGACCGCTAGTCCCAATCTTCACGGTCGGCCAGTTCTTCGGCATTCCAAGCAATCACGCGCTTTTGTTCATCGGTGAACGTATGCCAAATCTCGCGAAGCTGATCATTGATGTAGTTGCGCCAGTTTTGAACGCGGCCACCTTCCGCCCAAACGGGATTTAGATAATCGCCATATTTATCGAAAACGTCAGGAATTTCGTTGTGTGCCATTTCCGGGCCTCATTCATAAGCGCCGCCACGCGGCGCGATCTTGATAACTTCCAGAACGCGGCCATCTTCCGTGAAGATAACGCGCCAGTCGCCAACCCGCAGGCGAAGCAATCCTTCGCCGCCCTTGAGCGCCTTGACGTTATTCGCAAGGCTCGCCGGATCGGCTGCATACTGTTCAATCTTCGACCGGATCAGCTTCGCCGTGTTGGCTGGCATCTTGATCAAGGTCTTGGTTGCTTCGCGGGAGTAAGTGATCTGTTTCATGAGTTGAAGTTAGCAATATGCTAATCGAAATGCAACATAAAAATTAGCTAATAGCAAATAAAATGAAAGCCCCGACTTAGCGGGGCTTTCTTATTATGGCTCAAATCCGAAAGAGCGAGAAGGGGGCAATGAAGGAGTTCAGGAGTGATTGACTGATTTCCAGCCTCCGGCAAATCTCCCGCTGACTAACGCCCGCACGATGCATCCCTATCGCGGCCGCCTTAGCATATGGTCGCTTCTGAAACACGCGAACCGGGCAAGCCGCTTTTCGGGCGCGACGAATGAAGATTAGATTTGGCTGTGTCATCGGCGCGGAACCTCAATTCGATCGCGGTCCAATCCTTGGGAAATGGTTGATAGCGCTTTGTCGCGAAGGCGATAGGCCGTTGCGCGGCTCCATCCCTTATCGTCAACCGCATGCCCGAAGCGGTAACGGGTGCATTTGCACCGCAACCAGAGTTGCAGCACGCGGGCAGCGCCGTCGTTCCCCTTGAGGTAGTTCGCGGGCCAATGGATCGCCTTTTCGAGAAGCGAAACGCGGGCAGGCGAAAGCATCCATTTGCGCGAAGGGACGACATTTTCCGGGTCGAGCTTTTCAAGAATGCCGTTTCGGTCGTCGGCCGGGCCGGTGCGCCCGGCGCTGGCGATCGACCACTTAGCGGCATCGACAAGAACTTCCCCGACCAGTTTCGGGGTCCAAACATCATCGTAGTGTCTCAATCGGTCCCCCATAGCGCGGCCGCTTCTTCGACGGCCGCCATGTTGACGTTGCTTGGTTCTGCGGGTGTGATTGCCGGACGAACGTCCTCCGTTCGGACTAGCCGGCGCTTTGCTTTTGGAGTGAGCCAAACGAACGGGTTGTCGCGGGCAATAAGCCCCTTGTGGAACAGGCGCTCGCCACGGCGGCCGAGTTCCTTTCGACGCGCATCGAGCTTGCGCTGTCGCGCCTTCTCGTCGTCGTTCTTCTCAATGGCATATTCGAAATCCAGCTTGTCGAAAGCTTCGATGACCTTTTGCCAATGGACAATGCGCACGTCGCCGGGTAGCCCCATCGAAGGCGGCGCATCGGTGCCGTGTTCGGTTAGCGCGTTCTGGATCGCGGTCAGGAGAACATTTTCCTTGTCGGAAATGTTCGGCCGTTTTTCGGGTGCCTCGTCGGAGCCTTCGCCCTTTGGCGTGACGACGACACATGACGTAATGGGATCGCCGTCCTCGTCTTTGCCAATCTTGACCTGCGACAAAGCAAACCGGAACGTGATCCCGTCCTCGCCTTCCTTGTTTTTTTGCAGGAATACTTCACGGATTTGCCGCCCATCTTCGTCGTGCAACCCATCGGCCAAACGGACAATGAGAGCGTTTTCCAGATTGGCAATAAGCGAGGAGTGACCGCGAACCTTTGTGCCGTCCGCGTTCATGTGGTGCACAAACAGGACGTGGCAGTTCAAAGCTTCTGAAATGCGGCGACCGCGTTCTAACACCGAACCGACGTCTTTACCGTCGTTCTCATTCGCGCCGACTGTCGCCGTCGCCCAAGTGTCGATGACGACAAGCTCAAGCGGTGCATCGAAGGTTGACGCCCAATACTTGGCTTCTTCAATAAACTCGTTTGTCTGGTCGTCGTTCTGGTACAGATTGAGCCGGGCGGGCATGAATACGAACGGCAGATTGTCCGAAGCAACAAGGCCGTGCCATTGGCGATATGCCTTGATGCGTTTTCGGAGGCCCTTTTGACCTTCACCAGCCTGATAGATCACGCCGCCACGGCGAGACTTGCGGCCCATCCAGTTAACACCGCGAGCGACTGCCATAGCCGCGTCAAGGATCAAGAATGTTTTCCCGCTCTTTGACGCGCCTGAAACGATCGACACTTCCCCACGAGTGAGAATGCCCTTGATTAGATACTCGTGCTCTTGGGCCGGGGCGTCGAAGGCGTCCCACGGGACGGCGTTGAATTTTGACTTGAAGGCCGGGGGTGTGAATTTGGGAGCCTTGGCCGCGATCTGGTAAAGCTCCTCGACCGTGTGACCATCATCAAGCCAGTCGACGACGTCTTCTTTTTTCTTGTTATCCGTCAACTGGACGACGCGAACGTCCGAGGCTTTGCCGAGCAAGGAAGCTGCGACACTGTTCGCGTGATCGATCCCTACAAACTTCGGGCGGCCATCATCGTGAAACAGCGGCTCATTGGTCTTTTGGTGCCGGGCTTGCGGGTCGTCGTCCGCGAGCACGACAACGCGGGCACCCTTAAGATAGTCGCTAAGTTCCGCGAGCCATTTCCCGGCACCACGCGCATTCGTCGTCGCAGGAACGCCAAGGTCGAGTAGCTTGTCGGCCGCCTTCTCGCCTTCGACGACAAAAACTATGTGGTTTTTGTCCACGGCCTTTTTAAGATCGGGCAGCCGATAGGGAACCTGCCGGACGTCCTTCGTCGACCAGTTCCAACCTCCGGCCTTGGACGGATCGGGGCGGCGCTGCCGGTACGTCTTAACCGGCTTCCCGTCTTTCCCTGTTTCGCCGTTCTCAAGCCGCACGACTTGAAAAAGCAGGTCGCCTTTCTCGTCGACGTAATCCCACGTCTTAACAGGCTTCATGTTTTCGTCATTGCGGCGCGAATTGCCGTTGTCCGGCGCGTAGTCGCGATTACTGGATGACGCTTTGTCTTCGACGTGAAAACCTTTTTCTCGCAGCCAATCCACCGCCTCCCGGCCTTTGCGGCCGGTTTCTCTCTCTATGAGCGCGAGAACACCGCCGCCGGTGTTTTCGCCGTGGTCGAACCAAGTGCCCTTTTCGAGATCAACCGAAACTGATCCCTTACTCCCGAAGCGAAGTTCGCTCGATGTTGAAAGTTGCTTGTTTGGCTCGCCGAGGAGTTCGCGGGCAACCTCTCCGGCAAACCCTGCAAACTTTTCGCCATTATCAGCCATTGAAAGCCGCCCTTAATGTTCTGAATTGTCGGTTTGATTGTCTGGTTGCTGATCGGCGAACCCGGCTTGGCCGGGTTTCGCTCTCGCTCTGGCGACGGGTGCGAGGACTTTCGCGACGTCTTCTTTGACCGGGATAATCGTCGATATGAGATCGGCTATGTCGGTAAAGACGTCTGCTTTTGCGATCTGGTCGGGACACGGCTTATCGCGCATTCCATTGCGAACGAGCGCCTTTTGTATCCCGTAAATCCGATCCGCCTCGCTGGATGCCGTCTGCAACATGGTCCAAAGACCGGCGCGCTTTCGGCTCATGATTAGAACCTCAAATCGGCTTGCTTGTGCTCGAATAGCGGCGTCGTGTGAGCGGGGTTCACTTCTGGCGCGATGACGTTGCAGGCATACAGCCAGCCCGCGATTGCGTCCGAAGCGTTGTCGTCCTGCGGATCAAAGCCAAGCGCTCTCATTGCCCGCATGACCTCGGCTTTCGCCTTGCCTGTCGTCGGTTTGCGCCCGAGGACAAACTTGCGGATCGAAGCTTGAGCCATTTCGCGATAGTCGAAAACCTTCTCGTGGTACGCGGCCGAGGCCATCGCCCACGGCAGACATTGCAAGAGACGCGTAGTCTTATGGTTTGTCTTTCCGGCCATCGCCCCGGCGAAAACAGGAGCTTCCGCAATGATGACGTTCGGACGGTAGGTTTCGATTAGTTCGCGGATGAAGATTTGAGAATGAGCGACTATTGCGACCGGCGGGGCTTCCTCGGGAGCGAGGCGTTTTGAACCGTATTCGGGGTCTTCGCCTGGGCGACCGGCGCACCATCCGGTGCGGGTAGCAACGTCGAGAAACAAAATCATGCGTTGGGGGAGATTACGCATCGGCGGCAATCTCCTGCGAATAGACATAGTCGAAATGAACAGGGCAGATGACCGCAATGCCGTTCAAGCCGACAATGTGCGGTGTGCGCTCGACGGCCACGCGCGTGCCGTCTGCAATTTCGTTCGTCTGGATACGGTGGCCCTTTAAGCAACCGTCTTCGGCGAGCTTTTCGAAAACGTCGTCGAAGCTATCGGCGTCCGTTTCAAAGGTGAGTGAAATGTACTTGTAGGGATCGCGGCGAGAAGGGACGACCGTCGTCACTGAAAGACGCTGTATCGGCATGGCAGTTTCCTTGTGGTGGTTGGTAAAGCAAAGGCCGGGCAATGGATGCCCGGCCCGTAATCGGTGGCCGGTGCCTACAACGCAGGGAGTGTAGGAGCGGAGGCACCGGCCTTGATGTGCGCAGCCCGGTTGCAGAGGGCGCGCACTATCAATCTAATTCACGGTGGCGAGCGTAAGCGGAGCCTTTGCCTTTTTCGGAGCTTCCTCCTCGGCCGGGCGCTTCCCATCGACGATATTTGCCATCGTCGAAATGACGTCATCGAACATATCGACGTCGTCGAAGTAGCCCATCTTGTCGGCAAGCTCGATCACGCCCCGAAGGGTTGCTTGGCGCTTGGTGGTTTCCATCTTGGCGAGGCCGAGAATGAAGCGAAAAGCCTTCCGGTCCATGCCGTGGCGATCCAAGGCATTCTTGACGATTGAACCGGCCGCGCCGTTATGTTCGGAAGCCTCGGCCGTTTCGGTCATGAACTGGTTTACTACGCGGCGCAGTTCTTCGGCCGTGATCGACGACTTGCTCGACGTGACGTCAGCCTTTTTTGCTCGTCTTGCCATGCTGCATGCTCCTTGATTTCGGTCGGCGTCTTAGACGGCGACGGGCTGCGGGATATCCAAGGGCCATGCTTCCCCAACGGGCCATTCGGGATGAATGCCGCTAACGGGTTTCCGGTTCTCGGATACGAGTTTGAGGGTTTGAGCATCAAGGGTGGCGGGCTCCGGGCGCTCGACGCCCGCGGGCCACGCCACGCCTTCCGGCCATATCGCGGAAAACCGCGACATGATCTTGTCGTATGTCCCTGCGCGCATATCGACGCGGTCAATCGTCTGCGAAAACGTGCGATAGCCGGAGACAATTTCGTCGAGTTTCGTCTGTGTGCACCCGGTGGCTTTCCGGTATGCATCCATCGTTACTCGAATGTTGGTGCGGAAGAGATCAAGGTAATTCATGCACCATTTGTTAAGTTAGATTTTGTCTAACTGCAATAGGGTGCGATATCGAAACTGTCAGTAGACAGAAAATAGTTGATTTCTATGTGAAAAGTTTTATTTATCGTACTCGGGTGGACAGATTAGAAAAATTTGACCTATAAAAGCGTCAAAAAGGGGTTGCGTGAATGAGTGACGTTTTGCGGAAACGGGTCCAAGGGCGGCTTGATGCTCTCGGCATCAATGCGTTTGAAGCTGCCAAGCGAGGCGGCCTGACAAGAAATTTCTTCTATGAGCTTTTTCGTCTCGAAAACGGCAAGTACAAGAAAGATCGCTTCAACCCGAAGCACCTTGATGCGGCCGCCGCTGCGCTGGACTGCGACCCGGAATACCTCACGCTTGAACAGCGCACACCCCGACGGGGAGGCATCCCCGACGGCACCAAAGTTTCCGGAATTGCCGAGGCAGGGGCGCTAAGGTCGCCCGGTGCCGGGGTTCCGAAAGGTCTGTCAGCCGCAATCGAAACCGATCCACGATATCCAGCCGAGGCGCAAGCGGTCTATCTGGTTCGTGGCGGGCATGCTGTCGGGCTGAATATCCCGAGCGAGGCTTTCGTCCTAATCGCCAATACCGACGCATTGAGGGAGGTCGGCAGGGAGTTGATAGCGGGTGACGTCGTGGTCGTCTCCCGAACTGCCGTTGAGGACAAGGTAGAAATCACAGTCCGCAAGGTGGCCTTTGACGCGAAGGGCATAAGGTTTGACGCGCTTCCAGACGAAGGGGAGATAGAACCCCTATACGCTTCGGAGGAGGTGTCGGTGCTCGGCTTGGTGCTTCAAGCGATTATGGTTTTCTGATCCTTCGCGCTCGCGCGTGTATAGATATTTATATAATTAGATTAGGGACAGGGGGTTTATACCCCCTGTCCCATTTTTAATTTATTCACAATCTAACTGATTGATTTATTAAAACGAATAATCCTCCTGACAAAAAGTTAGAGATTTTCAAACTTTGTGGATTGCAAGGCCATAAAAGTTAGATTATTTCTATCTTCGTAAACGAATGGTTACGTAAGAGCAGGATACAACATGCCGATTATCTCCCCACTGCAATCAGCCTTGAATTCGAGTGAAAAACTGCACCAATCGTTTACGACGATTGCCTTTTGACCTGCGACGAATTCGCGAGGTTTAGACATATCTTCCTTGGTGAATTCAAGGAATTTCAGCGGCTTAAGAAGGCCAGACGGGAAAATAGGAAAGTTATCCTCACCCTCTGCCGCTCGTGTCAAAACCTATCCTTAAGGAACGCCGATTTCCTTTCGAAGCGTTAACGACAGCAGGAAACAAAATGACCAAAATTATTCAGGCAACCGGCGCGGTGAGGGCTTCTCTGGTCAGCATCATAAAGCGCCAAATGATTGATACGATTATCGAAAGCAATATCGACCCATCTGTTTTTGAAGACGTGGTCGAACAGTTGCGAAAAGCCAACTTCGGTAAACCAGCGATCGAGACATTGGCGGTTGAGGTAGCGCAGGCGGCGCTAGAGGAAATCGGGGCAGGACAGGCGATATGAAGATCGAACGGATCAACGTTAGGACAAGTGCCGAATGGCACGCTCGCAGGTCGCGAGACGTCACGGCGTCGGTCGTTGGGGCTTTGTTTGGGGTTCATGAATTCGTAACGCCTTATGCACTTTGGGCGTTCAAATCGGGTCGGGTCCAGTCGGACCCGGAGGAAACCCCGGCCATGCTTCGCGGCCAACTTTTGGAGCCAGTCGCGGTTAAGCTCCTGCGTCGTCAACGGCCAGCATGGAAAATCAAGCACAACACCAATCCCGGTGACTACTGGCGCGACAATGAAGTCCGTCTCGGGGCCACTCCCGACGTGCTCGCGGTGGATAAAAAACGCGGGCCGGGCATCGTGCAAATCAAGTCAGTGGAACAGGGCGTCTTTCGCCGGAAGTGGCTGGCCGGAAGCGACGTTCCAGAGCCGCCGTTCTGGATCGCCATGCAGGCAGTCGTTGAAGCTTACTTGACCGGCAGCAAATGGGCCGCTGTAGCGCCGATTGTCGTAGGCCATGGCGTCGATATGCCAGTCATCGAAATACCCATTCTTGAGGGCGCTATCGAGCGTATTCGCGCAAAGTGCGCGGAGTTTTGGGAATTAGTCGAAAGCGGTGCGGAAGTTGTTCCAGATTACAGCCTCGACGCCGGTCTTATCGAGCGAATGTATGAGCGGGAGGAAGGCGAGGAAATCGACCTCACGCGAGACAACCAGATTTACGAATTGATTGCAGAGCGTCACCGCCTGAAAGCGGACGTCACAGAAGCCGAAAGAAAGGTCGCGGCGGTTGAAGCCGAGATCAAGCACAAAATGCAAGGCGCTTCGATTGCGCATCTTGCGGGCGGGAAAAAGATTACGTGGCTGACGCAGAAGCGGGCCGGGTATTTCGCCCCGCCGAAGGAATTCCGCGTCCTGCGTACTCCTCCGCCTGACGCGTGAAGTGGACCGGCGGCTAAAGGCTGCAACCCAACGTCGCCGGTCCTGATGCACCCCTGAACCACCACGAACAGGAGGCACCATTCGCTATGGTAGCTGAAACGAATGAACGCGCCGTTATCGGCGGCAACAATCCCCCTATAAAAGAAGTTCTCGCGGATCAATACAAAGAATTGGTCGACCTGATCGAGCCAATCGCTGAGCGCGCCAATGCGCACCCGAGAAAAATAAAAAGCGACGATGACCTCGGGCCGCTCGGAGAGATCGTTCTCGATGCTAAGGCACTATCGAAGCGCATCGAAGCTGCCCGGAAGGTTGAGAAGGAACCTTTTGTAAAGGGCGGCCGTGAAGTCGACCAGTTCTTCCACCCCCTGATTGATCGCCTCGACCTTATCGTCGACGTGTTCGAAGCCCTCGCGTCGTCATATCAGCGCGATAAGGCGGAAGCGGAACGCCGTCGGGCCTCCGAAGAAGCGGCGCGCCTTCGCGCCGAGGAGGAACGCAAGCTCAAGGAAGCCCAAGAGGTTAAGCGGGAAAGCACTGCGGAGCGCAAGAAGGACGAGGCAGCAAGCCTCGGCCATCAAGCAACCAGTGCCGAACAGCGCACCACTGCGACCGCGGCCGAATTGACGAAGGTTCGCACGGGCAACGGTGTTACCGCTTCAGCTACGACGAAATGGGCCTTCCGCATTGTTGACCTGGCTGCGGTCGACCTCAACAGCCTGAAAGATTTCTTCCGTGTGGAAGATATCGAAAAGGCGATCCGGTCGAAGGTCGCCATTCACAAGGGCAACACGAAAATCCCGGGCGTCGAAGTCTTCGAAGACGTGAAAGCTACATTCCGCTGATCGCCGGTTAACCTATTCAACCGGCGCGGCCGGAAAGAGAAATCCCATGAAATATCTTGTTATCGACACGGAAACGACAGGCTTGTTTGACTTCAAGCAGCCGGCCGATGCCGAAGGACAGCCACGCCTCGCACATTTGGCGATGATTTGGGCCGACGCCGAAGGCAACGAACTTGACCGTCAGGACATTTATGTCCGCCCGAACGGCTGGACGATGCCGCAGGGTGAAGGTTCTGCGGGAGCCGTCAACGGTTTGACGGACGAGTTCTTGCTCGCGAACGGTGCGGATATCAGCGTCGTTCTCGAACAGTATCGCGAGGAAATCCTCCGGGGGTTGGTACTGGTCGCCTACAATGCACAGTACGACCTTAAGGTTATGCGCGGCGAAATGCGCCGGGCTGGCGTGCCCGACCTTTTCGAACAGACTAAAAACGTCTGCGTAATGCGCCCCATGATGAAGATTTGCAGAATTCCAAATGCAAATCGCGGCGGTTTCAAATTCCCCAATCTTGGCGAGGCTCTGGCCCATTTCGGGCATGACCTGAATGGCGCTCACCAAGCCATGAACGACGCCGAAGGTGCGCGCATCCTCTTGCGTGAACTCTTGCGCATCGGCGAGTTGCCGACGCCTGCGGTTCATTACGCCAAGGAAAAGGCAGCCGAAAAGCTTCCGAAAACGCGCCGCAAGGCCAGTGCCTCGGGCTTCCTCGGCAGCTTCTAAATCCGGCGCGGTAGCCGGAGGCCCGGCAAGTAGTCGCGGATCAGCACGTCGCTGCGAAGCCCGGGCCACTTTTCAACCACCACAGAAGGAAACGTCCAATGTCAGGACAGGAAGTAATCACAGCGGACGGCGAAGTCCTTTCCGGCTTTATGACGCCGGAACAGGCTTCACTTGCCATCCAGCTTTCGAGGGCGGAAGTCGACCAGAAGATTGCGACGGCCCGCGCGTATCCTCGACAGGTCACGAAGGCAATTCAGAACATCATGACGTTGGCAACGCTTGATGAAGAAACTGCCGAGGAATGTAGCTATGCGCTGCCACGCGGCAAAAAGCCTATCGTCGGGCCGTCTGCTCGTTTCGCCGAAATTGTCTATCAGAATTGGGGGAACTGCATTGTCGGCGCTCGCGTCGTGCATGTTGACCGCGTCGAGAAGTACGTCGAAGCCGAAGGCATTTACCACGATCTGGAAACCAATGCCTCAAAAACGGCCCGCGTGCGTCGCCGCATCGTGGATAGTCAGGGCCGACTTTATTCGGACGACATGATTATCGTTACGGGAAACGCCGCGTGTTCGATCGCATCGCGTAACGCTATCCTTTCCGGAGTTCCAAAAGCCGTTTGGCGCAAAGCTTACGACGCTGCTGAAAAGGTCGTAAAGGGCGACGTCAAAACGTTGGCGGAGCGTCGGGAAAATATCTTCAAGGCGTTTGCTGCGTTCGGGGTGAAGCCCGAACAGATTTTCGCTTCGCTTGGGATCGCGGGCGAGGACGATATTACCCTTGAACATATTCCCACACTCACCGGCATGCGATCCGCTCTCAAGAGCGGAGAGGCCACGGTCGAAGAAATGTTCGGGGGTCAAGCGCGTGGGGATGGCGAAAAGAAGTCAACTAGCCAGAAAATGAGCGATTTCGCCAAGGGCGAAAACGGGCAGGAAAAGCCGAAGGATAAGGCCGGCGCGGGCGACAGCAAGAAGGCCGAAACGAAACCAGCGGCCGAGAAAAAAGCTGACAAGCCTAAACCGGAACAGTCTGGCGACGAGGACACCGAAATCCTTCCGCCGACGTCCGACGATATCGAAATCGCTCGCGACAAGGGGCACGACGCATTCCACAACGGCATGCCCCGTGAAACCTGCCCGCGCGAATTCAACGCGAGGGGGCGCGAGGAGGAGCGCAACGCTTGGCTTGAAGGCTATGACGCCGCGGCCGAGGAAGAAGCGGAGGCACGCAATTGACCAGCGATCGCACCCATTACGCAAAGCTTATGGATAAGTGGCGCGAAGCCGAAGCCCTCGCGGAACTCTTTCGGCAGTTCGCCGACGAGGGAGGCCGTCACCGGCTTAAGATCAAGGTCGAACACCACGACCCTGTCGTCGCCGGGAACGCCGAGCGCGTCATCAACGATATGATGAAAAACAACGGCTTTGGGATGACTGTGCAAAAAGCTCTCGAACGGGTCGAGCGCAAGCGCGATGAAGCCCGAGAAGCGTTTTTGCAGGAGGCAGGGGCCGGCTACCTCGCGCCAACAATCACCGAACGCCAGCCCGGCGATTTGCTCCGCTACCCTCCGCCACCAAAGAAATAGCCGAACTTAGCACCGGCTGCGGCGACCACTGCAAGGGTCGCCGCCAATCTCCCCGATATCCCTAACCACCACTTTAAGGGACCGACATGCTTATTCGCGTTTTTGATTTCGAAACCACCGGGTTCCCTCCCGGCGCTGCCATCGTTGAGGCTGGTTGGACTGATCTACTTGTCGAGGACGGAAAGGCCGAGGTTGGCGGAACAACCTCGATGCTCGTCAATCCTTTCGAAGCTGCACCGCAGCTTGAAATGTCAATCGGCGCGCTATCCACCCACCATATTGAAAAGTCGGACCTCGTGGACGCTCCGGCTCCCGAAGTGGCCCTCCGAACCCTTTCGGATGCGGCCGACGCTTTCGCAGCGCACAATCTGGAATTCGACCAGCAGTTCTTTACCGGCGGCGGTCGTCCAATGATCTGCACTTACAAGGCTGCGCTTCATCTATGGCCGGATGCTGAAAAGCATCAAAACCAGTTCTTGCGGTATCTGCATAGCCTGCCGGTTGACCGTGAGATTGCCGAAATGTCTCACCGGGCAGGCCCCGATAGCCACGTCACCGCGCACCTCCTGAAATTCATCATCGATCAAGGCGTCGAGGTCGACACGCTGATCAACTGGACGCAGGGCGAGAAGCCTTTGCGTTTGTTGAAAGCGGTTCCTTTCGGCGAGCATCGGGGGAAACCGTTCAAGGAAGTGCCGAGCGATTATCTGAAATGGATAGTTCGCAAGGTCACCGACAAGCCGGACCTCGTCCATACCGCCCGCGTCCACCTGAAAAATCGGGGGGAAATGTGATGCGCGTTGATGAACTCAATAGCAAAATCGGAAGCCGCATTCGTGCATTCCGTATTCTTCGCGGCTTGTCGGCCGACGACTTGGCCGAAGTTATCGGCGTCAAGAAAAACT
The DNA here is from genome assembly GCF_055816895.1 of Ochrobactrum sp. PL_is501. Lineage (NCBI taxonomy): Bacteria > Pseudomonadati > Pseudomonadota > Alphaproteobacteria > Hyphomicrobiales > Brucellaceae > Ochrobactrum > Ochrobactrum sp. PL_is501. The sequence goes on from NZ_JBVPGR010000035.1 coordinate 214,173, forward strand.
CGATTACGAGGATTGAAGCGGGACGCCTTTCGATCACGGCCGCGCAGTTGGTGCTGATCGCGCAAAAGCTCTCGACGACGTCATCGGTTTTGACGGGCGAACAGCCTGCGACGGAAGGGGGCGAGGTATGACAAGAAAATTTCTCGTCGCTGATCTGTTTTGCGGTGCGGGCGGGTCATCAACCGGCGCGGCGCAAGCGTTCAATGAACTCGGCTTAGAAATGGAATTGGTCTGCCTCAATCATTGGGAAACGGCGATTGAAACGCATCGCCGAAACCACGAACACGCGCGCCATTACATTCAAGATATCGCCGTCGCCCGCCCTACGGAGATCGTGCCCGAAGGATATCTTGACCTCCTTATGGCTTCGCCGACGTGCACCTACCATTCGGTGGCGCGCGGGGGGAAGCCGACCAGCGATCAACAGCGTTCCGACCCTTGGCACATAATTACGTGGTTGACCGAACTGCGGGTTAAGCGGCTGATAATTGAAAACGTGTGGGAGTTCTGCGGGTGGGGGCCTGTCGATCCAGAAACCGGCAAGCCAATAAAGGAACGGAAAGGCGAGTACTTTCACGCATGGATTGAAACGATCAAGCGGCTTGGCTTTGATCCCGAGTGGCGGAAATTAAACGCGGCCGATTTCGGAGACGCCACCACACGTCAACGCTTTATCCTTATGGCGCGATCAGACGGCAATAAGGTTCGTTGGCCGATGCCAACGCATCACAAGCGGCAGGATACGAAATCAGAGCTTTTCGAAGATGCTCGCCCTTGGCGTCCGGCCCACGAGATAATTGATTGGTCGATCAAAGGCCGCTCGATTTTCAACCGAAAGAAGCCACTCGCGCCGAAAACTCTTGCGCGCATTTATGCGGGCGCGATCAAGCATGAATGGCCGCAGCCATTTGTTGTTATTTTGCGCAATCACATGGCAGCACAAGGCATAGATGTTCCGCTTCCTACGATCACAGCAACCGGACGACACATCGGTGTCGCCGAGCCGGTCATCGTCAATATGAAAGGTAAATCCACGGCATCGGGTGTGGCTCAACCGCTTCCAACCCAAACGGCACACGCTCCCCATTTATATACGGCCGAAGCCATTATCTTGTCGCAACATAATAGCGGATCGCCGCGCCCTGTCCGCGATCCGTTGCCAACCGTTACGACGGGCGGGGCCGGCACAGCCGAGCGCCCGGGGTGCGCCCGGCCGATGTTGGTCGAGCCGTTCGTTCTCTCACAGGCAAGCTGCGGGTCGCCTCGTACGGTCAATGAGCCGTTGCCTACGTCGACAACCGGCGGGAGGGGCGGCGCTCACACTCTTATTGCGCCGTTTTATGGCTCCGGCTCCGGTGAGACGTGCACGAACACGGCCGAGCCGCTGCCAACGGTCACAACGAAGGATCGTTTCGGCATCGTCGTGCCGGTGACGCATAGCCAAGGCGGCAACGGTAGCCGATCCGTTGACGAACCTTTGCAAACAGTAACCACAGCCAAGGGCGGAGAATTCGCAGTTGTTTTGCCCGTCACGCATGACGGCGGGTTAAGTCGCGTCCAAGGCGTCAACGAGCCTTTGCCAACGATTACGGGCGCAAATCGCGGGGAGCTTGCTATCGCCGAAAGCATTTCTCGCGACAGGGGCGAACTCGAATTCGATATCCTTTTTCGAATGCTTGAGCCGCACGAACTCGCCTTAGCGATGGGCTTTGAAAACTACGAGTTTGCCGGAACGAAGACGCAGAAGGTGAAGCAAATCGGAAATGCCGTTTCCGTCCGCAAGCTGAAAGCGTGCGTTTACGCCCTCATGGCCGATGAAGCCCCGAGGAAAGAAAATCCCACAGAACCCGATTTCATGGAGGCGGCAGAATGAAACTGTCACCCCAACAAGATCAAGCCATCAAGGCGGTATCTACCTGGCTAAAAGACCCCGGCGCAAAGCAGACGTTCTATCTCGCCGGCTACGCTGGAACGGGCAAGACGACGCTTGCGCGTCGGCTCGCCGAGGATATCGGCCGTGTTTGCTTCGGAGCCTTCACCGGCAAGGCCGCGCTCGTCCTGCGTTCGAAGGGCTGCGAGGATGCGAGCACACTTCACAGCCTGATTTATAAGATCGAGAACCCGAATAGCCCGATACCTCGCTTTGTCAAAAATTATGACAGTGCGGTTCGCTATTCCGACCTCGTTATCGTCGACGAAGTTTCGATGGTCGGCGAAGAACTCGGCCGCGATCTTCTGTCGTTCGGAACGCGCGTTCTTGTTCTCGGCGATCCTGCACAGCTTCCGCCGGTCAAGGGCGAAGGGTTCTTCACTGCGGGCGACCCCGACTTCATGCTTACGGAAGTTCATCGGCAGGCGGCCGATAATCCAATTATCGCTATGTCAATGAAGGTCCGCCAACGGGAAAGCCTCGACTTCGGCGCGTTTGGCGATAGCCGCGTCATTCGTCGGGAAGAACTGGAAACCGATAACGTGCTCGCCGCCGATCAAATCCTCGTCGGCAAGAACAGCACTCGCCGCAACTTCAATCAACGCCTGCGAGAGTTGAAGGGCATGAAGGGCGATTTCATGGTCAACGACCGCGTTGTATGCCTGAAAAACAATCGCGAAATGGGCCTCTTGAATGGCGGTATTTGGAACGTCGACAAGGTGCTCCGGCAGTCTCGCGACACAACGACGATGTACGTCTCGCCGCTCGATAGCGGCATGACGAAACAGCCGGTCGAGGTCATCACGCACCACGCTTGGACGCGAGGTCAGGAGCGTGACCTCCATTGGAAGGATGCTCGGCGTTTCCAGCCTTTTGATTACGCCTATGCGCTCACCTGTCACAAGTCGCAGGGCAGCCAGTGGGACAACGTCATGGTCTTTGACGAGGGCGGGATTTTCCCGGAACCCGAGCGTTGGCTTTACACGGCCATTACCCGCGCGGCCGAGAAAGTGACGGTGGTACAATGACCGCAGCTTTCCCCCTTCACTGGCCACAGCACCGGCCGCGAACAGCTTCTCCAGTTCGTGCGACCTTCAACAAAAAGGTTGTCCGGCCCGGAAAGTCCTACGCGGAAACGCAATCGCTTTCGATCGCTGACGCGCTCGGCCGTCTTCAACGCGAAGTCGATCTTCTCGGCGCGAAACAGTACGTCCTTTCGAGCAATGTCGAGCTTCGGCTCGATGGTTTGCCACGATCTGGACAGGCCGAACCGAAAGACCGGGGCGTCGCGCTCTATTTCCACCTTGGCGACAAACCGCATTGCTTGCCTTGCGACCGTTACGACCGCGTTGCCGACAACATTGCAGCCATCGCAAAGCACATCGAAGCCACTCGGGCAATCGAGCGGTACGGCGTCGCAGATATGGCGGAAATGTTCGCCGGTTTTACTGCACTGCCACCACATTTCAACAAACGAAATTGGCGTGCCGTCCTTGGTTTTGCGGCCTTCGACCACGTCACGAATGAAACGGTCGAAGCGCGCTTCAAGAAGTTAGCCAAAGAGCGCCATCCAGACGTTGACGGCGGTTCGCACCAAGAAATGGCCGAACTTAACCAAGCCCGCGAAGAAGCGCTTCGGGAGGTCAGCCGATGAAAATCGATGGCATCATCCTGCGCGTAATCGGCACATTCGGAGTTTGCCGGTGCGCTTTGATCGTGAGCGCAGAGTTCATTCATCGGGATTGGACGGTCGCCCTCGTGATTGCGGGCATGACGGCAGCGTCGCTCGCAGTCCTTTGGGCCGACGAAAAGTTTCACTGAATTCAGACGAAGCCGCGCACGGACGCGGGCTTCGCAAGAGGAAAAATCATGGCAGGCATTAACAAAACCATTCTCGTCGGTCGTGTCGGGCAAGACCCGGAAGTCAGACGGTTCAACAGCGGCGACCAAGTCGCCGAGTTCTCGCTCGCCACGTCGAAGGAATGGCGGGACAAGAATACCGGCGAGCGCAAGTCGAAAACGACTTGGCACAAAATCAAGGTGTTGAATAACTCCCTGATCGAGAACGTCATCCGCCCATACGTCAACAAGGGATCGCTTATCGGTATCGAGGGCGAGCTTGATAACGAGGAATGGGAAAAGGACGGCCAGAAGCGACAGGCGACGAAGGTCGTCGTTGGAGCGTTTAGCGGCTCTCTCTATCTCCTCGGCAGCAAAGACGACAACGGCGGGGACCGTGGGTCGCGCGGGCGCGATGACGATCGCGGCTCGCGCTCGTCCGGCCGGTATTCAAGCAATGACAGGGGGCAATCGTCCGGCGGCTATGGCGGGGGCTTCTCGCGCGATCTGGACGACGAAATTCCGTTCGCGCCCGAATGGAGGGGCTAGTCATGACCAAGCTTCAAAAAATTCTGATGGCGGCCGCCGAAATAGAAACAATGCCGGAAGCTTGCACCGAAGATGAGCACGCCAATTGGGCGCTCACTACGGAACACTTGCAGCATTTGACGCTCAACGAAGCAATGATCGCCACAAAGCTTCATGAGATCGCCAGCGACTATATCGAGGCGTCACAATGTCCGAGCGCGTGAATTGTTGCGTCCCGTTCTGCACGCGCACGCGGCACAACCGGGACAACACTTCGGAATGGATATGCGGGACGCACTGGCGACTTGTTCCGCAACACCTGAAACGCCGGAAATTCAAGCTCTTTCGCCGATACAAGCGGCTTTTCGGCAATAGCTCATTTTGGTGCTTCGAAGCCGGTAGCGAAAAACGAATTCAGGCTGTTCGCCTCGATCGTCTTTGCGGGATCGCATGGGATCGATGCAAGGCCGCAGCAATTGAAAGGGCCGTAGGGCTATGACCGAAGACGAAAGAATGATTTCCGAGCAAGCGCAAAAGTCGGCGAACGATATTCGCCGCCTCCTGTCTGGTCGGGATATGGCTTCCTCATATGTCGCGCTTGGTATGGTAATCGGAAAAATCGCGTCGGAAGCCGAAAGGCCAGACCTGCACGGGGTAATGCCGCATATCACCGAACAGGCTTTTCACACGTACCTCAACAATTTGGAGGTAAAGCGCCGTGGCTGATCTTCCTATCCTTTTCAGCGCGCCCATGGTGCGCGCAATCCTCCGGGAAATCGAAAATCCGGGCACCGGCAAGACGCAAACACGCCGGATTATAAAGCCGCAGCCGACAGCATCGGGAACGGTGACGTTGGGCGACCGCGTGATTGAAGCCGCGGAATGGCAAATCCGGGAAGGGAAGTTCATTCGGATCAATGAGGGGGACCGCCTTTATGTCCGCGAAGCGTGGCGAGTTTCGCGCATGCACGACCGAGTAGCGCCCCGCGATCTGAAACCGCGCACGATGACGGTTTTCTTTGAAGCGGGCGGCTCAATCGCAAATCAGGATGCCCAAGGCGATTGGAAGCCCGCTGTTTGGCCGGAAATCGGAGAACGGCCGGATTGGGCCGGGAAGTTCCGGCAGGCGATGCATATGCCCCGGTGGGCATCCCGGATCACGCTTGAAGTGACCGGCGTCAAGGTCGAGCGGTTGCAGGATTGCAGTGAGGCCGACGCATTCGCGGAAGGCATCGCAAAAATCGGTCGGTTTTATGGTGTTCCCGAAGCCGAGTGGGACAGTGCTTTGACACGGTCCGCCGTCGACGCCTATGCGAACCTGTGGGACGAAATCAACGGCCCCGGCGCGTGGAATAAAAACCCATGGGTAGCCGCCTACACTTTCCGGCCGATCCTCGGAAACATCGATCAAATTGCGAGGGCAGCATGATTGACGGGAGCCGTTTTCCAGAAGCTCGATATGCAATCGCTCGGCTTTTCGTTCTGCTAGCGTGGCACGCACTACCCAAGCATGCAGAATGGCCGAAAGAACGTCTATGGGGCGTGAACAAATCGATAAGGCAGCGACTTAATAACATTCGAAATGGTGTTTCACCATGACGCGAACTGACCTTTTCGGCCCAGTTCCTCGCAAGCCCCGCGTCGTGAGAATGCATGCGGTCGACCATGGCGAAGCGCCCGGCTTAATGCCGGGCTGGCGAACTGCGCAGGGCGGGCATTTCAAATGCTCCCGGTGCGGGCATGATGCGGGATGGCAGTTCAATTTAACCGCAACCGAAATCCGACGGGGGCTTCCTTGCGCGGTTTGCAATTCCAAAGAGGTATGAGAATGAGAAAGGGCGACCATGCACAGCGATACGCACCGCGCGGCATGTCTCGCGCGGCTGCCGCTCTTTACATTGGTGTTGGGACGACAAAGTTTGACGAAATGGTCAAAGATGGACGCATGCCACAACCGAAAAGAGTGGATGCGCGCGTTCTTTGGGACAGGGAGGAACTAGACATTTCGTTTGATAACCTTCCTAGTGAAGACACCCAACCGACAAAGAACGTTTGGGATGACTTCTAATGAAGGAAAAACGAGCTATGCAAATTGAGAGTAAGTATCTGATCCGTGAAAAGGATCGATACGGGAACATAAGGCTATACTATCGAAAGAAGCCCGGTGCCCGTATTCGCATCCGAGAAAAGGAAGGGACGCCCGAGTTCGTTCGCGCTGTAGCGCTCGCTATGCAGGGCAAGGACGCTACCGGAAAGATTGTCTCGCAAGTCCCTGAAAAACCAGTCGAAGGTACGATTAGAGATTTGATTGTCTCATTCTACAATTCGGCTGAATTCAAGCAGACAAACGACGCGGATAGTCGCAGAAACATCAAGTATGCGCTGGATAAGTTTTGCCTGTCCAAGTCACCAAGCGGAAAACTGATCTGCGGGCAGCTTCCCGTTGCCGGGCTTGAGGCTCAACATATTCGAGCCATACGCGATCAACGCGTCGATACTCCGTCCGCTGCCAATCAATTACTTGGTTTGTTGCGGAGAGCGTTTGCTTACGGCCTTGAGGCGGGGTTGCCATATGTAAAGAGCAACCCGGCAAGGGACGTGAAGAACCTAAAAATCAACTCAGACGGTCACCATTCTTGGACGGAAGAAGAAGTGCTGCGATTTGAGGAAAAGCATCCGGTCGGGACGATGGAACGACTTGCGCTAGGTCTTCTGCTTTATACAGGCCAGCGCCGTTCTGACGTGATACGATTTGGGCCGGAAATGGTCAAAAACGGCTGGCTGGTTTTTACGCAGCACAAGAACCGGAACCGGAAGCCCGTCGAAATGGCGCTTCCGTTCGTTGAGCCGCTTCGGAAATTGATTGAAGAAACGCCGGGGGCTGGTGAAACAACGTGGCTCTTGTCACCCCGAAAGAAGCCTTTTGTTGGAGACAATTTTTCTTACTGGTTTCAGCAGGCTTGTCAGGAGGCCGGAGTTCCGGGTAGGGCGCACGGGCTTCGAAAAGCGGCCGCTTCACGGCTGGCTGAATTGGGATGCACCGAACGCGAGATTATGGCAATAACGGGTCACACCACTTCGAAGGAAGTCGACCGTTATGCTAAGTCTGCACGTCAAAAAGTCCTCGCAAAGTCTGCTATGGACAAGATGCTTAAGCCCCATTTGCAACTCGTTTCGAACGGATAGTTCCGAAGCATTTGGGCCGCACTGGCTAAAGCGGGCCGCACAGGTGCGACAACCAATTGAAATTACTGCTTTTTCAAATTCGTAACATTCGGCTGCGATATGCGGGATATGGCCTATAAGATCGACGATTTGCCGTTCGAAGAATTTTTCGTCTCCGTCAGCAGGGCTACGGCAGCTCTGGTGCGGCTCGACGAGCGGCTTGCGCGTTCGCCCATACGTGAAGGTATCGTTGAGCGCATGCATATGCACGATGCGATTGCATCGATGTGGCTTGAGGGTGAACTCGTGCATATGGAAGACTTGGTCTTGCACGATGCCTTGATGGATAGCCGGATGCCAAGCCATGCCTTGACGATTGCGCACGCGGTCTTGCGGATGCGTCGGCAGATTGCTGGAAGGCCTCCAGATTGGGCTCTGGGCTCAGCAGGTATTCAACAACTGCTCGGACGCGCGTTCAACGCCACGCCTGCTGCGGAGGCCGAACCGTTCACGACGATGGACGGGGATACTGATCCGCTGTTCAACGATATTGACAGCTTGCTTGCGCGGACCGATGCACTTTTGAAAGGCGCAATCCCTGACAAGGCCAAACCGGAGACCGCCTCACGCGATGCGTTGCTTTATGACGATGACTGGGACGAGGACGCGCGTTTGCAGGAGTGGCGGGATTGTGTTGCGGCCACAGGACATTTGCCGCCCCTTATGCGCGCCGCACTGATCCACGACGCGTGGTTTTCCCTGGAGGTTGTGCAGCGGTCATCCTGGATTGGACGGTTGCTGACTGCGGCCTTCCTGCGACATAGCGGGCTCGTAACGGGCCATTTACCGGTAATCAGCCTTGGTCTTCGCGCAAAACGACCGGACGAACGGCGTTCGCCCAACCGCCTGATCCGTCTTCGGGCTTTCTTTGAAAGCATCGAAGACGCTGCGGATACGATCATGAAGGAACATGACCGGCTGCTTCTGGCGCGTGAACAGATGCAGCGCAAACTCAAGGGACGCAGATCCAACTCGCGATTGCCGCAACTGATGGATATGGTTCTGCGCAACCCCGTTATTTCCAGCCAGATGGTGGAAAAGGAACTGCAGGTCACGCAGCAAGGTGCTCTGAAATTGATCTCAGAACTCGGTCTGAGAGAGGTCACGGGGCGAGGGCGTTTCCGGGCCTGGGGAATTTTTTAGCCGGTTTTCATGCATTTTCCGCGAAGGTGGTCTGCGAAAAGCTGAAATTCATTGCGGCGGGCGGCGTTGGAGCGCCAGACGAGAACCAGCGACCGGTAGTTGTTTTTGCCATCATAGGGAACGATGCTCAGTTCCGTTCCGCGTGTCGCTCCAGCTTTAACGGCGACCTCCGGCAGCAGGGTAATTCCCATCCCGAAATCCACCAATTGCACCAATGTCATTATGGATGTGGCGTGAACATCGCCGCTTGCTTGTGCTGGTGTGGAACCTATGGCGGCCATGACGTGTTCACGAAGACAATGCCCGGTTTCCAGCAGGAGAAATGGCTGGTCCTGCAAATCCTCGGCATCGACTCGGTCGCGGTTGGCCAATGCATGGTCGCGTCGTACTGCCAGATAGAAGGGGTCCCGCCCAAGCTCTGCGACCTCGAACTCGTCAAGATCGTAAGGGTGGGCCACGAGTGCAACATCCAGCGATCCGGAACGCAAACTTTCAAGCAGCGAGCGCGTAAGGCCTTCACGAATGGTAAGCTGGAGTTCGGGAAAAGCTCTGGACGTGGCAGGCAGAACTTTTGGCAGGAGAAAAGGCGCTATCGACGGGATAACGCCCATCCGCAATCTCGTCGTCAGTGGGCGTTCTGCCTGCCGGGCATGTTCAGGTAGTTCTTCGATGAGCGCTACGATAGCACGGGCTCGCTCCATAAAATCTTCCCCCGCCGGGAGAAGCTGCATTCGTCTGCCTGAGCGGTCGATCAACGCTACGCCAAGTTCTGTCTCAAGGGACTGAATGGCCGCACTCAAGGTCGATTGGGTTACGCCCACGACTTCGGCCGCTCGCGAAAAGGAACCCACTTTGACGAGGGCCATGAAATAGTGGAGTTGACGGACACTGATATTGAGCATTGAAGCTTCAGACCCTACTCCATCGTTAAAATCGATGGAATTTATCGATATTATCGCTTTGACCGATTTGGCAAGAAACCCTATATACGAGTCGCAGGATGGAAAATTCTGAAAATTCAGAAATTTCCGCATAACCATTGAATTTTTACAGGCAGGTATAAGATGCTCGGTATCGGCGACAAGCTTCCCTCCTTCAAGGTCACCGGCGTAAAGCCCGGTTTCAACCATCATGAAGAGAATGGCGTTTCGGCATTTGAGGAAATCACCGAAGCAAGCTTCGCGGGCAAGTGGAAGGTTATCTTCTTCTACCCGAAGGATTTCACCTTTGTTTGCCCGACCGAAATCGCCGAATTTGCGCGCCTTGCTTCGGATTTTGAAGACCGTGACGCGGTCGTTCTGGGCGGTTCGACCGACAATGAATTCGTGAAGCTCGCATGGCGTCGCGACCATAAGGATCTCGACAAGCTGCCGATCTGGTCGTTTGCTGACACCAATGGCTCGCTGGTAGATGGTCTCGGCGTTCGTTCGCCGGATGGCGTCGCATATCGCTACACCTTCGTTGTCGATCCAGACAACACGATCCAGCATGTTTACGCGACCAACCTTAATGTTGGCCGTGCTCCCAAGGACACGCTGCGCGTTCTCGATGCGCTGCAGACCGACGAACTCTGCCCATGCAACCGCGAAGTCGGTGGCGAGACGCTCAAGGCGGCCTGATTGGCCCCCTGATTATCGACGAAAAGGCGGGTTCAGGCCCGCCTTTCTTTTATTGAGTATCCAAAATGACAGATAAAGAGGGTTCCATGTCCATTGATGATCTGAAATCAAAGATCCCGGATTTCGCCAAGGATGTTCGTCTCAATCTTTCGTCCATGGCAAGCGACGAAACACTGACGCCGCAACAGAAATACGGTCTGTTCGTCGCCTGCGGCATTGCCTCCCGCAATGCCGACCTGCGCAAGGCGCTTATTGCTGAAGCGGCGGCCAAGGTTGACGCTTCAGTCATCCAGGCAGCAAAGTCGGCTGCGTCGATCATGGGCATGAATAACGTCTATTACCGCTTCGTTCATCTTGCGACCAACAAGGATTACCGCACCATGCCGGCGAAGCTGCGCATGAATGTGATCGGCAATCCGGGCGTCGACAAGGTTGACTTCGAGCTTTGGTCGCTTGCCGTGTCGGCGATCAATGGTTGCGGCATGTGCATTGATGCTCACGAAGATGTTTTGCGCAAGGCCAATGTGACGTCGGAAATTATCCAGACTGCCGTGCGCTTTGCATCAATCATACAGTCGGTGGCTATCGCACTGGAAGCCGCTGATACTGAGTAAGACGACATCGAAAAGAATAGCCCGCGCGGAGTGATCCGCGCGGGCTATTTTTGTTTCTGCGGCTGTTACTAGCCGCGTTTGAACGAAATGAATGCAAATCCGATCAGCGAGACGACTGCGGCAACAACCATGTAATAGCCGACATAGTCGAAGCTATAATGCGTGGCGAGCCAGGTCGCAATGTAAGGTGCAACCGAAGCGCCGAGAATGCCTGCCAGGTTGAAAGTCAGCGACGCGCCGGTATAGCGAACGGATGTCGGGAAAGGTTCGGCGAGCGCCGCGCCGATGGGGCCATAGGTAAGGCCCATTAGGCCAAACCCGATGATAAGGAAGGCGAGAACGCCAGCCGTGCCAGCCATGAACAAAGGCGCCATGATGAAGCCATAGAGGCCGATCAGGACGGTGACGATGACCATGACCGGGCGCATGCCGAAGCGGTCGGACAGCAATGCTGCCACCGGGATCATGAGGCCGAAGAAGACCACGCCAATCATTTGGAGAATGAGAAATTCCTCACGGCTGTAACCAAGCGCGCGCGTACCCCAGCCGAGTGAAAATACCGTCATGAGATAGAACAGGACGAAGGTCGCGACCGCGCCGATGGTGCCGAGGAAAAGGCTCATCTTATGCTGCTTGAACAGGGTTGCGACTGGAACCTCAACACGTTCAGCCTTGTCGATGGCCTTCTGAAATTCCGGTGTTTCGGCAATTTTCAGGCGAATGAACAGCCCGACGCCGACCAGAAGAGCACTGGCGATGAAAGGAATCCGCCAGCCGAAAGCAAAAAACTGTTCTTCTGTGAGAACCTCCGCCAGCACGAGAAATATGCCCGTAGCCAGAATAAAGCCGACCGGCGCGCCAAGCTGCGGGAACATGCCATACCAGGTCCGCTTGCCTTCCGGCGCATTCTCGGTTGCAAGCAGCACTGCGCCGCCCCATTCGCCGCCGAGACCGAGGCCCTGACCCAGACGGCACAGGGCGAGCAGGAGCGCTGCCCAGACGCCGATCGAATCATAGGTCGGCAGGAAACCGATGGCGACCGTGGAAATGCCCATGGTCATTAGCGCTGCAACCAGCGTCGCCTTGCGGCCAACCTTATCGCCGAAGTGGCCAAACAATGCACCGCCGATAGGGCGGGCAAAGAATGCAATCGCGAAGGTCGCAAGAGATTGGAGAAGTGCCGAGTTGCCGTCGCTTGCAGGGAAAAAGAGATGCGGGAATACGATCACCGCGGCGGTTGCATAAATATAGAAGTCAAAGAATTCGATCGTGGTGCCGATCATGCTCGCGGCCAGAACACGGCGCGCGGAATTTTTCTGCGGGGCAACCGCTACAGCGACAGTCATTGTTTCAAATCCAATATTTATGGGCCGTCAAGGTTTGGGAGAAGCCCAGATGTGGCTCCTTTAAAACCGCTAGAGATGGAATCGCAAGTGGAAAAGGACTTTTAAGCAATTTTCTAATTTCGAATGGGCCATTTTAGAAAGAAAAGCGAAAGTGGGTAAAATTCCCGTCAGCGCTCAGCTTGGCCTTTTAATTCTCCTGAGGGACGATTAGATTTCTGGTGTCGTTCGTTTGGAAGTGAATATGTATCGAACACAGTACGATATCGGCTTGAGGAATACGGCACAAGATCATGCGGTCTTGCGTGTGCCCTCCCGTACGCTGATGGCAGTGCTATCGTTCTTGTTTCTCATTTCGGTACAGCTTTGTTACGCAATGGCACATGATGTGCCGTCTGTGCAGCTGATTTCTGAATTTGATGCGCATGCGACGCATTACAGTGGCGCTTCTGAAATGTCGGTGGATGTGAGTAAGCCGGCACCGATGGATCATGGCGCCAAGACACCAAACGCTTGCGTCATGATGACATGCGGTTGTCTTTTCCAGATAGGCTCATGTTTGCATTCCTTTGTGATCGCACAGAACTTTGGCTTGCCTCCGCTCGTGACGGCGCTAAGCGGCCGATCTCCAGCGGGTGATCTACGGCCTCCCATCTCGCTTCAGGCTTGATCTGGAAATCGCCGCCGAAACTTTGGCGGCTATCATGATTATTGTCTGGAGACTTACCATGTCTGGAATTGCACGTCGCCGCCTGCTGACCTTAGGGGCAGGAGCCGCCGTTTTTGCTGCCGTTCGCCCTTTGGGTAGTCTGGCCCAAGGTGCGCATCATCAAATGGGACACGGCGCAGCAACCGCCGCACCAAACGCTTGGGCCGGTCGGCCTTTGCCTTTGCCACCTCTGGCTGAGCCCGATGCATCGGGTGTCGTTAAACTGAAAATACAGACGGGACGACATAGCTTTGAAGACGGAAGTGAAGCCGCATCCGCTGGCATCAATGGTGCCTATCTCGGCCCGCTGGTGCGCCTGAAGAACGGTGAAACAGTCACCTTTTCCGTCGAGAATAGCATGGATGAAGAGACGACCCTGCATTGGCATGGGCTTTTCGTACCGTCGGTCCTCGATGGCGGACCCCATAACCTGATAGCAGCGGGCGGAGAGTGGAAACCGAAAGTCACGGTCAACCAGCCAGTCTCGTTCAACTGGTTTCACCCGCATTTGCATGGAAACACTGCTCGTCAGGCGCATTTGGGTATTGCGGGTCTCATGGTTGTGACTGACGGCAGGGATGCCGAACGCGGACTGCCTGAAGATTACGGCGTGGACGATATTCCGCTGGTGCTTCAGGATCGCCGGGTGGTCGACGGCAACAAGGTTTACCAGCCCGACATTATGGACTTGATGCACGGTTTCCGTGGCGACAAGCTGATCGTGAACGGTGTCGTTTCACCGGAAGCACGTGTTCCTGCATCCATCGTTCGGCTGCGCATCTTGAATGGCGCCAATGCGCGGAACTTTCATATTCGGCTGAGCGATAATCGCCCGTTGCTCGTTGTGGCATCGGACGGTGGTTATATTGGAAAGCCTGAACCCGTTGAAAGACTGACCATTAGTCCCGGGGAACGCTACGAAGTTCTGGTTGATTTCTCCAGGGGCGAAGCGGCCGATCTGCTGACCTATGGCAATGACAGCGGTGGTGACGATTTGCACTTGATGCGATTTGTCGTGGATCCCGCATTGTCCGGGACGATTACGAAACTTCCAGATCGTCTGGATGGTCCTGATGCGCCGGACGAAAAACTCTCTACAAAGCGCCGCTCATTTTTCTTTGACGAGCGTATGGCGGAAAATATGAAGCTGATGATGGCGAAACCGTCAGCCGATCCTCATGCCGGGCATAATATGGGCGGCATGGACATGAGCTCGATGCAGTCCGGCACGATGGATCATGATATGCATGGTGCCAGAAGTTCCGCCGACACCGGCCCGGCACTTGAAGCGTTGACCTCCGGCGTGGAAATGGCAATTGCGGGCAAGCCGTTCGATATGGATCGCATCGATGTCGAGGCTAAACTTGGTTCCTGGGAAATCTGGGAGCTCACGACGAAAGAGATGCCGCATCCCTTCCATATCCATGGCGCGTCATTTCGCATCCTTTCAGCGAACGGAAAGGCTCCTCCAGCCCATCAATCCGGATGGAAGGATACCGCGCTGATTGATGGCAAGGCTGAAATACTTGTTCATTTTGACCGGGAGGCTGTGAAAAGCCACCCGTTCATGTTCCATTGCCACGTTCTGGAACATGAAGATGTGGGCATGATGGCTCAGTTCGTAACGGTGTAGCCAGTGACGGGCCGCGCAACTCTTTGTTGCGCGGTCCGCCATGTGACGAATTTATTTTCGAACAATTTCAGGCGGCGCGCGTTGTGTCTTCATCCCGAGTTCTCGTGATCAGGAGAAAACGATGCAACCCTTATTGATTGCTTCAGCCATGTTGCTTTTGACAGTTCCCGCAGTCGCAGCTGATATGAGTGTCAAACTCTACGAGGCTTTGCCGACTGGGCAAGGAAAGGAAATCGGCACCGTCACGATCTCGCAGACTGCCGGTGGATTACAATTCAAACCGGATTTGCGCGGCCTTCCTGCGGGCGAGCATGGTTTCCATGTTCACGAGAATGGAAGTTGTGCACCCGCTGAACAGGACGGAAAAACGGCACCGGCACAAGCTGCTGGTGGACATTTCGACCCCACCCATTCCAAGCATCACATGGGGCCGGAAGGCGAGGGTCATCTTGGTGATCTGCCTCTGCTTAAAGCCGATGCCAAGGGAGATGTGACGCAAAGCGTCACCGCCCAGCGTCTCAAGACGTTGGATGAAGTCAAAGGCAAGGCTTTGATGGTCCATGTCGGTGGCGATAACTATTCCGACAAACCCAAGCCGCTTGGTGGCGGTGGAGCACGGTTTGCCTGCGGGATAATCGAATAGTCCGAGTTGGAAGTGCTAACCCCAGTTCTCGATGCGGATTTTGGACCCATCGGAAAACCGAGATATATGAAACGCCGAGGGATCGACGATTGGCGTTTCGCCTGCAACCATGTCTGCCACAAGCTTGCCTGCGCCTGGGCCAATGCCGAAACCATGCCCTGAAAAACCCGTGGCAATGATCAAGCCTTCGATGCCGGGAAGGGGGGAAATAACTGGGATGACATCGGGCATTGTGTCGATCAGACCGGCCCATTCCTGCTCTATAACAGCCGACGCGAAGGAGGGGATTGTCTGCTTCAGTTTTGCAAATACCTGAGCATTGGCGGCCTTATGTGGAGCAGGATCGAGCATGCGGATTTTCTCGAAGATCGAGACCTGATCGGCAGGGCGGAGCTTCCATTGGAACGCTTCCTCGAAGAAGCGTTCGCCAAACCGGAACCGCAACGACCGCCATTCAGTGGAAAGTGACGGGATAAAATCGCGGAAGAATCGGAAGCTGTCAGGAACGATATCCGCAATGGATCCGCCAAGGCTTGCAACCGTATACCCGCCGTCGAGCCTTCTGCGGAGAGCGAAATCTGAAAAAGCAATCGCGGCTTCCACACCGGCATCGATTGGTGCCGTCCGAAAGACGGAGGAACGAACTTTCAATTGCGGCAGATGTGCATCGAAACTAGAGAGAATAAGTCTGGACCAGGCGCCCCCAGCGACGACGACTGCCTCGCAGCGCAGTCGACCTTTTTCCGTGAGGACGGCTGTGACGCGGCCATTGGTCGTCTCAATGTCACGTACGGCGCAGTTCTGTAGAATGACGGCACCATTTTCCTGCGCTTTCGCGGCAAATGCGGGCACGGCCTTTTGCGGTTCTGCTCGGCCGTCGAGCGGCGTCATCATGCCGCCAGTCAGACGACGATTGATACCCGGTGCAAGTGCGGCAGCCTGCTTGGCATTGAGAAGCTCTGTTTGAATGCCATGTTCGCGCGCTATTTTGATCCATTCGGCATAGAGCGCCATCTGTTCTTCTTTTTCGGCCGCATAGGCGATGCCGGTAACGCGGAAACCGGTTTCGCGCCCTGTGCGTTCGTTCATGCCTTCCCATAGCCGCATGCTTTCGACGATAAGCGGCATTTCACGGCTGTCACGCCCGGTACGACGACACCAGCCCCAATTGCGGCTGGACTGTTCTCCCGCGATCTCTCCCTTTTCAAGAAGAGTAACCGGGATGCCGCGTTCGGCCAGAAACAAGGCAGTGGAAACGCCTATAATGCCGCCGCCGATGACGGCGATTTTGGTTTCCTGCGGTAAGCTTTCGGCTGTCGCCACCTTATCCGTGACCGGCCCCATTCTGTATTCTCCTGCGAACCAACGTGGTGATTTTTGGCATGTGGAAGCATCGTGACCATCGCGCGCTTTTGGCTCACGATCAACCAGATACCCCGTTCAAAAAATACTTAATTACGATATTCCTGAGATATTCTGTCCTGTTTTGGTAGCTTTCTGAAGAATGTGTCTCTATATCGGCATGAACTGCAATCTGAGTACGCGATCTGGCTGATGGACGCACGCAACCTGCATAACGAACGACAGTTTTCCAGACATTCCGGTCCGGCGCTGACGCTATCCGGCATCAGTCGTCAATTTGGCGCGGTGCGTGCGCTCAATGATGTATCGCTTGATGTCCAGGCGAGCGAGATAATTTGTCTGGTGGGCCATTCCGGTTGTGGCAAGACTTCCCTGTTGCGCATTATCGCAGGCATCGATGTTCCGAACAGTGGAACGCTCACCATGGGGGGCAAGACGCTTGTCGGCCCGTCCGTCTTTATTGAGCCGGAAGCGCGAAATGTTGGCGTGGTCTTTCAGGATTACGCCCTGTTCCCGCATCTGACAGTCAAAGAAAACATCCTCTTCGGCTTGCGAAAAATGTCGCGTGATGAGGCGAATGCACGGGCAAAAGAGCTTTTGGAACTGGTCTCACTCTCGCATATGGCAGATCGCTATCCGCATATGTTGTCAGGAGGCGAACAGCAGCGTGTTGCCCTTATCCGGGCCCTTGCGCCGAAGCCAGACCTTCTGCTGATGGACGAGCCATTTTCGAACCTTGATCGAGGCTTGCGCGCCCGGGTCCGCCGCGAGACGGTGGCTTTATTGAGGGAACTCGGCACGACGGCGATCATCGTAACGCACGAAGCCGAAGAGGCGCTTTCTACCGGAGATCGGGTTGTGTTGATGCGATCCGGAGAAATAGTTCAGGACGGGCCCGCCCGCCAATTGCACGACCAGCCAACTAATCGTTATGCGGCAGAATTTTTTTGTGATTTCAATGTAATACCGGGAAAGATCCAGGGTGCCGAACTGGTCACTTCCTTTGGGCCTGTTGCCATAGCAGGACAATTTGAACCAAATATCGAAGCTTTTGCTTATCTGCGTCCTCGCGATTTTACGATTCTGACTGACGGTGAAGTCGGCAAAGCTTCAATGCGCGGTTATATAGAGTCACGCACATTTCTCGGCGAAAGCGAAGAGCTGGCTGTGAGAGTAAGCGGCACAACACAGCGTCTGATCGTACGTACGGAACGGCAGCTTCCGGAATCCGCTACGAATATTGCTCTATGTCCTCATTGGGATAAGGCGCTGATTTTTACGAAATGACAGAAAATATATGCAGTCAAAGCCCCGGGGTAATTGACCGTAATAAAGCCCTGGCATATAACTTGATTGCTTCGCTCATAATTACAAATTAAACAGATCCATCTGGAGGTAAAATGTTCAAGTTTGCGCGTTCTGGTCTCGCTCTCGTCGCAGTAACGCTGTTCGCAGGAGCCGCTCACGCAGATGAAGTGAACATTTACACGACGCGTGAGCCGGGCCTCATCCAGCCGCTGCTCGACGCTTTCAAGTCGTCCACTGGAATCACGGTGAATACAGTTTTCCTGAAGGATGGCCTGGCAGAACGCGTGGCCTCCGAGGGCGCGAATTCGCCTGCTGATATACTTATGACGGTGGACGCTGGTAACCTGGTCGACCTCGTCGACAAGGGCCTGACCCAGCCTGTCGACTCGAAGATTCTCAAAGAGGCTGTACCGGAGCAACTTCGCGATGCGAAGGATAACTGGTTCGCACTTTCCATGCGCGCTCGCGTCGTCTATGCCGCGAAGGACCTTGAGCTTGACAAGATCAACTATGAGGACCTGTCCGATCCGAAGTGGAAGGGCAAAATCTGCATCCGTGCCGGCCAGCACCCTTACAATACCGCTCTCTTTGCGGATTACATCGCGCATTATGGCCCGGAAAAGACCGAGGAATGGCTGAAGGGTCTGAAAGATAATCTGGCGCGCAAGGCGGCGGGCGGAGACCGCGACGGCGCCAAGGATATTGTCGGTGGTATTTGCGATATCGCTGTGGCCAATTCCTACTATGTCGGCCTGATGCGTTCAGGCAAGGGCGGTGATGAGCAGAAGGTCTGGGGCGAGGGCATCAAGGTTCTGCTGCCGACTTTCAAGGACGGCGGAACGCAGGTCAATATCAGCGGCGCCGCAATTGCAAAGAACGCTCCACACAAGGATGCAGCGGTCAAGTTGCTCGAATATCTGGTCTCCGATGAGGCTCAGCAGATCTACGCCAAGGCCAATTTCGAATATCCGGTCAAGCCGGGCGCGCCGCTTGATCCAATCGTGGAATCCTTCGGTGAACTGAAGATCGACAGTGTTCCGCTGTCTGAAATCGTCAGCCATCGCAAACAGGCAAGCGAACTGGTCGACAAAGTCGGTTTTGATAACTAAAAGCCGATTGAACTGATGAGACTAACGCCGGTGCAGTCCATGCGCCGGCGTTGCACTATAGAGAGACCGATGGAAGCCTTTGCCGCCGTGCGGAAACGAGTTTTGCAACCCGCAAGGGCAGGGCGCAGCTGGCTATGGCTCTCGGTTCTTGTCGCAGTTCTGGTTTTATTACCGGTTCTCGCCCTCGCATTGGAGGCCTTAAAAGGCTCTGCGGGCTTGTGGGCACATTTGTTCGCCACCAACTTGCCAAGCGCTTTTCTCGAAACGGTGATTTTGCTTGCCGGGGTCGGGATCATAGCGGCTTTTCTTGGAACATCGGCGGCATGGTTGGTGACGGCTTACGATTTTCGGGGGCGGGGTGTGCTGGAATGGGCGCTTTTGCTGCCATTGGCTGTGCCGACATACATTATCGCCTATGCCTATCTTGATATCCTGCATCCAATCGGGCCAGTGCAGGGCGCGGTTCGTTTCGTGCTGGGATATGATAGCCCACGCCAGTTCCGCTTGCCCGATATTCGCTCGATGGCCGGTTGCATCATCCTTTTGGGCTTCGTTCTCTATCCTTATGTCTATATTCCTACGCGGGCAATGTTTCTCACTCAGTCCGCCAGCCTTATCGAGGCGGCAAGAACTCTAGGGGTCAGCCGCAAAGGCATTTTCTGGCGTGTTGCATTGCCGCTGGCCCGGCCTGCCGTGGCGGTTGGGGTCAGTCTTGCCCTGATGGAAACCCTCAATGATGTAGGCGCTGCCGAATTTCTAGGGATTCGCACATTAACCGTCTCGATTTACACCACCTGGATAACGCGTTCGGATTTGCCGGGAGCTTCCCAATTGGCGCTTGCTCTCCTGTTTCTGGTGGTTGCTCTTGTTTCAATAGAACGCTGGGGACGCCGCAAGCAGCGCTTTGCTTCCAATATCCGCCATTCGCGCGGTTTCGAACCACTGGTGGTCGGAAAAGGGCGGGGTGCATGGTTGTTCTGCCTTTGCACGCTGCCCATTGTCATTGGATTCGTTCTGCCTGCGATCTATCTGGTCGTGGAGGCCATTAAACGGATTCGCTTCGCCGGAGTGTCGCCACGATTGATCGGAGAAGCATTCAATACTGTGGTTCTCGCTTCATCGGCGACGGTTCTGGTGCTGATTTGCGGAATGCTTGTCGCATATGCTGTCCGGCTTTTCCCGAGCACAATTTCGCGCTGGTCTTATCGCCTGTCGACAATGGGATATGCGGCACCGGGGACCGTTATCGCGATCGGCATTCTGGTGGTGGCCGGCAGCTTCGATCATCTTTTCAATCAGTTCACGTCGCATTTCCTCGGATACTCTGCCGGGCTGGTGCTCATCGGAACAGGTGCAGCGGTTGTCTACGCTTATGTCGTCAGATTCCTTGCTATCTCCGCGGGCGGGATAGATTCCGGACTGGAACGCATACCCGTCTCGCTGGACCATGCATCGCGCACGCTCGGGCGTGGAGCCACCCGGACTTTTTTTGCAGTCCATTTGCCATTATCCAGAACAGCCATCGTAGCGGCTGGCCTGCTCGTGTTTGTTGACTGTGTGAAAGAACTGCCTGCAACGCTTTTGTTGCGGCCGCTTAACATTGAAACGTTTTCGACGCATCTTTATGGGGAAGCCGCGCGCGGAACTTATGAAGAAGCGTCTATTGCTGCGCTGGCTATCGTAGCGGTCGGAATTTTGCCCGTGATATTGCTTGCCCGCGTCGGGAAGCGTTTTGCAAAGCGTGTCTGATTTCTCCTGCACCACCGGCGGGCATTAATCGGTATATTCGATAATTCAGAAATACTTAAATAGTTGCCGATATTTTTATTCGGTAAGCCAAGCGCAGTCTCGGCAGTATTTTTGGTTGTATTTTATAAGAACTGCACCTGAAGCGGGCGCAGGGGGCGACATGTTTAAAGTCCTGGAATGCGTGACAGTACAGCACGATCAGCCTTTTGTAGTGTTGGCTGCATCCATTTCATTTGCAAGCATGTTTGCATTTTTCCTGTTGTTTGCCCGTGCACGTGAATGCACGGAAAGCCGCCGCGACAATTGGCTTGCAATCAGTGCATTCGCGGGAGGACTGGGCGTATGGGCAACCCACTTCGTGGCCATGCTCGCCTATACCGGCACAGTCGCAATCGAGTTTGATTTCACCATCACCGTTCTTTCGGCTGTGATCGCCGTCCTAGGCTTTTGGTCGAGCCTTCGCTTTCTGAAGGGAACTACGTTCAAATACGCCCTGACTGCGGGCATTTCGGCGACACTATCGATAGCAGCGATGCATTTTATGGGTATGAATGCAGTCAAGGCGGCCGCCGATGTTCGTTATGATCTCCCGCCAGTGATCGTCGGCTGCATAATATCGGTCCTGTTTTTGCTGGCCGCTTTCTGGTTCGTGACGAATGCCTCAGGCTGGATGCGTATTCTGCTCCCGACCTTGGGAGGAGTATTGGCGGTTTGCACGCTCCATTTCACAGCGGTTGCATCCACCGAGCTGGTTCCAAATCCTGCCCTTCCTGCCGCTGACCCTCTCGGTGTCGGTCGGGTCTGGCTGATCGGGGCCATCGCCACCGTGGTATGCATCGCAGCGCTGATGACGATTGTTGCAGTGTTCATAGATCGTTACATGACCGACTTGAAGGGATTTGCGAACGCTACGCTGGAGGGGCTGGCTGTTATCAGGGATGGCAGGATAGTCGAGATGAACGACCGTTTTTCCGATCTCATGCGGCGCAGCGAAAAGGCACTCCTGGGTGTTGCTCCCGATAAGCTGTTGCTGGCGGCTGATGGACTTCCTGTCTGTGCTTCCCGCCAGGATGCAATCGAAGCCGCGCCGCGATTCCCAAATGACGAGCGCATCTTTGAATTGGCGGTTCATACGATTGAGTATCAGGGGCGCCCTTGCGAGGTGCTTGCTGTGCGGGACCTTACTGAAAAGCGCACGGCCCAGCGCCAGATCGAGTATATGGCGCGGCATGATGCGCTGACCGATTTACCCAATCGTGTGTTTCTCGAGGAACGGCTTGCGAATGCCGTCGCGCGTCGCAATCGCGAACCTTTTGCCGTGCTGGCGCTTGATCTGGACCGGTTCAAGGCTGTGAACGACATTTTCGGCCATGCCGAAGGTGACCGGGTATTGAAGACGGTCTCCAGCATTCTGAAACGCTGCATCAACGGTATAGATACGGCCGCACGTATTGGCGGTGACGAGTTCATTATTCTGCAGGTTGGTGTACCCCAGCCCAGAGGTGCGCGGAAACTGAGTGAGAAGATACTGGAAACTTTTCGGTCAGAACTGAATACAGTACTCGATCCAACTGCTGTCGGTGTCAGCATTGGCGTTGCTCTATATCCGAATGACGGCAAGGATGCAGCAGCCCTCCGGCATGCTGCAGACGTTGCGCTTTATCGAGCGAAGACGGAAGGGCGCGGTTTGGTGGCATTCTATTCGCCGGAAATGGATCGTGAGATAAGCGAACGTCGCCAGATGGAGGCTGATTTGCGCCATGCCATGCTTCGTGGCCAGATCAGTATTGCATATCAACCTTTGTTTGCCACCGCCGATGGACGTTGCACGGGCTACGAGGCGCTTGTTCGCTGGAACCATCCCGAACGTGGTCAGATACCACCGGAAGTTTTCATTCCTATCGCGGAGGAAACCGGAGCAATCGTTGCTCTGGGCGAGTGGGTTTTGCGTGAATCTTGCCGCACAGCTGCCGGATGGGAGAAGCATCTGACTATCGCGGTCAACCTGTCACCCGTGCAGTTTCGTCTGATCAGTCTGCCGGATACTGTCAGTTCGATCATCACAGAAACCGGCCTTGATCCGACGAGACTGGAGTTGGAGATAACAGAATCCGCTCTGATGAAGGATCGATCGACGACACTTGAACTGCTGCGCCGCATGAAGAAATCAGGCGTCCGTGTTGTTATGGACGATTTCGGTACCGGCTATTCGTCACTCAGCAATCTTCAAAGTTTCCCATTCGACAAAATCAAGATCGACCGCAGTTTTATTACCAGCATGGAAACGGACGTCAGTGCGAGAGCCATTGTCCGAGCCATCGTCGGGCTGGGGCGCAGCCTGGACCTGCCGGTGGTGGCAGAAGGGATAGAAACCTTCGACCAGCATCGCATGGTAATTGAAGAGGGTTGTGAACAGGTTCAGGGTTTTCTGTTCGGACGTCCTGCAAATGCACCAGCTTCCGTAGACCCATCGGCGGTAATCTTATCGCAAAAGGGCGGCGAACAAGTAAAAGCTGTCTAATAGCGTGTGCTTGTGAATAATTGCGAATTCTGGAGGGCTTCCAGAAGCGGTTTTTCTCTGCCGAATTGTTACAAAGCTGTTACCCTGCGTGGTCGCACATGCAACATTGCGTCCAAAAACCAGCAGCGTGGAACCACAAATTCCTCAATCTCTCGAAGGGCTTGCGAGGTGCCTGATCCGTCGGGGCACTTAAAATAGAGCAATGTTTTCAACACGATATTTCGCGTGATCGCAATAATAAGTGAATTTATCCGAAGGAGCTTTCCGTGCTTGTAACACGTTGCGGCCACAAAGCGAAAGCTGAATAGGACGAACAGTAACAGTACTCGGATCGCAAGATAAATCCGTAACGGGTTTCTTCGTACGAATGTTGGTTAAGTGGATGATGGAAACGATGCTTACTTCGCAACAATGGCTTCCGGTCGAGTTGCTCAATATCGGCCTGGCCGCGGCTCTTTTTTTCGCCTGCCTTGTTCACTCGTTGTGGAAAGCCGTCTTTGACGAACTCAATCCGGTATTCTGGCGTCGCACGGCTGCTCTGCTCTGGGCGGGTATTTTTATCGTGGCGCTCAGCGGCGGGATTGAAAGCTTTAACTGGCCACAGGCCATTGGCTGGCTTCTCGTTCTTGGCGGTGTTGTCGCGACGGTGGCGCGCACCGGCATGAGCTATTATCGTCAATATTGCGCCCACACATCGCGTGCGGTTCATTCGGGCCGAGCCCGGCTTTCAGGACGATGATTGCCATGTTTGCAAAGACTGTAGAAATGCCTTTGCGGCTTCACCGTCCTCATAGCCTGCGCTCGTTCTTTATCCGCGCCTTTGCTGCTGTACGATCCCGTAAATATTCGTAGAGCGTGCACCCGATCGGCAGTAGCCAAGAATTGGTCCTTCGGCTTCATCCAGTGCTGCTGCCATCGCATCTACATCTTCCTGCGTCAGCTGTCCGCCGATAACCGGGATATAGTAGGTTGCCAAGCCAGCCTTTTCTGCAACGCGTGCAATCTCGGCGAACTCGGGCTGATCTGGCCCGCCTTCATGATCGGGCCGATTGCAGATGATTGTGCGAAAACCCTCCGCCGCGATGTCGCGCACGTCGTCAGGTTCGATCTGGCCTGAAACCGAGTAATTATCGTCTATCTGCCGAATATCCATCTCTTCCTCGCTTGCCCCGAACCGTGGGGCTTGTTTGGTGGCACCTTACATAAAAGCTGATTTCGTGCCACATGAAACTGTTGGGTTCATGACGCGTGACGGACGAGAATGAGATGATGATCCAGACGACAAGCCGAAAGGTGCCGTATCTCGCGCATCGCGCGTCGGGCTTCAATGAAAGCATGCGCACAGTGCCGGAAGAGGTGCCGGTGGCTATAAGTTACAATGGCTCGACACAGGCCGTTATGATGGCGACGCCGGACGATCTTGAAGACTTTGCCATCGGTTTCACTCTGACTGAAAATATCGTTGATCATATTTCCGAGATCGAAGCGGTTGAGGCTGTTGCCTTTGAAAAGGGCATAGACATTCAGATCAGACTGGCCGAACCACAGGAGCAGCGGCTTGCTGCAAGGCGCAGGTTTATGGCGGGACCCGTAGGTTGTGGGTTGTGCGGCATAGATTCGATCGAACATGCGTTGCGACCGCTAAACGTTTTGAAAAATGCGGAAAGGCGGTTTACGGCAGGAGAAGTGCGAGCGGCTATAGCTTCGCTCGCGGAAGGGCAGCGACTGAATGCAGAAACCAGAGCCGTTCATGCGGCTGGATTTTATACACCGGAAAACGGACTCGTCGCGGTCCGCGAAGACGTCGGACGTCATAATGCGCTCGACAAACTTGTTGGCGCAGTTTCCCGCACGAATGTTAAACCGGCGATAGGAATTGTAGCCATTACAAGCCGTGTATCGGTGGAGATGGTGCAAAAGGCTGTGCTATTCGGCGTGCCGGTTCTGGCCGCCATTTCGGCACCGACCGCACTGGCCATTCGGACGGCGGAGGACGCTGGCCTGACGCTTATTGCGTTGGTTCGAGGCGATGATTTCGATATTTATACCCATCCGCATTCTATCGTGAAGCCTGACCGGCCTTTTTAGGTGCCGGTCAGGCCAGCACTTATACGAGCGCGTTAATGCGGCTGCGTTCGCCGACAATCTGCAAAGCGGCATGGGCTGCTTCCACGCCTTTCACCTTGAAATGTGCATGGAAGAAATCACGATGCTCTTTGCTTTCATGGAAATGATGCGGTGTCAGGACAACGCTGAGAATTGGAACTTCGGTCTCAAGACCAACCTGCATCATGCCGTTGATAACCGCAGTTGCGACAAAATCGTGCCGGTATATACCACCATCCACGACGAAGGCCGCACCGACTATCGCAGCGAATTGCCCGGTTTTGGCCAAGGTTTTGGCGTGGAGCGGAATTTCATACGCCCCGGGAACATCGAAGATTTCGACTTCTACGTTGGCGCCGGCCTTTGCTGACAGTTCTTCGATAAAACTCTTGCGGGCTTCATCGACAATATCGGCGTGCCAACGAGCCTGAACGAATGCAATTTTGAAGGAAGTCTTGTTCGGATAGCTCTGGTTCATAGGTTCCTCACGAAACTAGAATCAGGGCGCACAAAAGAACGCTAGACGGCACCGAAATGGCACAATCCTGGCGATCAATTGCTCTCTTCCATCCGGACTTTAACCGTCGGCTCCGGCATTTCACCGGATCTGCTGACCCTGAATTGAAGCCGAATCGACCCCTATCAGGCGCTCGCGGGCTTAAAGCTTTTGCTTCATACCGCCGGTGGGGAGTTTCACCCCGCCCCGAGAACAAACCCGCACACTATTATGCGAGCGGCGCGAACTTATGCCCTTGTCGATGGCTTGTCCAGTAGGAGAGGAGGGAATTTCTACGGCCGCTGCCACCTTTGAAGTTCACTGCATCAGAACCATGTAAATAACCGTCTTTCAAAGGGTAACCCATTCTTTTCCAATGGTTTTTGAGACTGTTGGTTCTACTTGTAGTTTTAATCGATTGGGCTTCTCCCGTTTTGTCGGATAGGAACTATTGACAGGCTGGGAGGGTTGGGGCCTATCCTACGTGCCATACCTTGTCTGGAGGATATTTCGCATTCATAAAAGACAACGTTGTCAATTGGGGCGAGGCGGCGTAAGAGTGAGGTGGAGGATTTCAGGAAAAACGCCGTCAAAGGATGGTCGGGGCGCAGGTGAAAGCGGGAGCTTTCGCATCATATTGCGGCAGTGACTAACAGAAAGAGGCTGTGTGGTGCAGTCGGTTTCTGGTCCGCACCGAGGAGGTGCGGATAGGAATGACGAAGCGGATTATTGCGCATAAGCAGAGGCTTGGCCGAGTATCCGATAGTTTTAGTTTCGTTTGTTTCTACGGGAGGTAGACATGCATAAACTTTTGAAGCTTGCTGCGATGGGTACGGCCGCCTGTGCCTTGCTCGCCGGAATGGCGCCTGTTGCTAATGCACAGGACAAGCAGAATGTCGAAGTTCTGCACTGGTGGACGGCTGGCGGTGAAGCTGCCGCACTTGATGTTCTCAAGAAGGACCTTGAAAAAAAGGGCATCAGCTGGACTGATATGCCGGTTGCTGGCGGCGGCGGTACAGAAGCCATGACGGTATTGCGCGCGCGCGTTACGGCGGGCAATGCGCCGACGGCAGTGCAGATGCTCGGCTTCGACATTCGTGACTGGGCAGAGCAGGGGGCTCTTGGCAACCTCGATGAGATCGCTACCAAGGAAGGTTGGGAAAAGGTTATCCCGGCCCCCTTGCAGGAATTTGCCAAGTATGACGGTCACTGGATCGCGGCTCCCGTCAATGTTCACTCCACAAACTGGATGTGGATCAATAAGGCAGCGCTCGAGAAGGCTGGCGGTAAGGAGCCAACCAATTGGGACGAATTGATCGCTTTGCTCGACAAGTTCAAGGAACAGGGGATCACTCCGGTCGCTCATGGCGGGCAGCCATGGCAGGACGCCACGATCTTTGACGCCGTCGTGCTCTCCTTCGGCACTGATTTTTACAAGAAAGCCTTCGTCGACCTTGATCCCGATACGCTCGGCAGTGATACGATGAAGCAGGCTTTCGATCGTATGACGAAGCTGCGCTCCTATGTTGATGACAATTTCTCCGGTCGGGATTGGAATCTTGCTTCGGCGATGGTTATCGAAGGCAAGGCCGGTCTCCAGTTTATGGGCGACTGGGCAAAGGGCGAGTTCATCAAGGCTGGCAAGAAGCCGGGTGAAGATTTTGTCTGCATGCGCTACCCGGGTACGCAGGGCGCAATCACATTCAATTCCGATATGTTTGCTATGTTCAAGGTCTCGGAAGACAAGGTTCCGGCTCAGCTTGAAATGGCATCGGCGATTGAGAGCCCGGCTTTCCAGTCGGCATTCAATGTGGTGAAGGGATCGGCTCCAGCGCGTACCGATGTGCCCGATACGGACTTTGATGCTTGTGGCAAGAAAGCTATCGCTGACGAAAAGGAAGCGAGTGAAAAGGGTACGATGCTGGGCTCAATGGCACATGGCTATGCCAACCCGGCAGCTGTCAAGAACGCTATCTATGATGTCGTAACCCGTCAGTTCAACGGTCAGCTTTCTTCGGAAGATGCCGTCAAGGAACTGGTATCGGCTGTTGAAGCTGCGAAATAACCGCAGAGAGGCGTCCAGGAAACCTTCTGGACGCCTCGTATCTCAAGCACTTCGGATATTGGCCACATATTTGAAGGTGACGACGATTGCAGCCAGAAATCAAAACAACAATTGCATGATGAAGCTCTGCATGTTTCCATCGGAAATTGCAGCGGATTGAACTTCTTAGGTGCATTCGGCCCGTATCTGGCTGAGGCGCCAGAATGCCCATCAAACTGATGTCTGGAGCCGCGTCTTATATTGGACGTAGAGCCCCAACTGCGCAAACAGGGTGACGCAAATATGCAGCGTAACAGCCGATTACAGGAACTGGTGCCAAAGCTGGTGCTGGGTCCGAGCTTTCTCATAGTGCTGGTGTTCGTCTACGGTTTCATCATCTATACCGGCGTTCTCTCGCTCACCAACAGCCGAATGCTGCCATCCTATGGCTTCGTCGGACTCGCGAATTACACCAAACTCTGGGCCTTGCCCCATTGGTGGCGGGCAATCACCAATCTGGCAATCTTTGCGTCGCTTTATATTATTATCTGCTCGGTTATCGGACTTTCTCTTGCGATCCTTCTTGATCAGAAAATCCGCGGCGAAGGTGTTCTGCGTCCAATTTATCTCTATCCAATGGCACTGTCTTTCATCGTGACCGGAACGGCATGGAAGTGGTTTCTCGATCCCGGAATTGGTCTGGAAAACACAATGCATCTATGGGGTTGGGAGAGTTTCTCGTTCAACTGGATCAAGAGCAACACGATGGCAATCTACTGTCTGGTTATTGCCGCCGTATGGCAATCATCCGGGTTCGTGATGGCGATGTTTCTGGCAGGATTGCGCGGTGTCGACAACGAGATCATCAAGGCAGCCCAAATTGACGGCGCTTCAACGGGCACCATCTATCGCCGCATCATCATTCCGTTGATGCGCCCGGTTTTCCTGTCAGCGTTCGTGGTTCTCGCTCATCTGGCGATCAAGGCCTATGATCTGGTGATCGCATTGACCGGTGGTGGACCGGGTCAGGCTACGGAATTGCCTGCGACCTTCATGTATTCCTATACATTCACCCGGAACCAGATGGGTATCGGTGCTTCATCGGCAATCATCATGCTGGTGATGATCTTCTCGATCATCATTCCCTATCTTTATTCGGAAATTCGCGGAGGGTCGCGGTCATGAGCGCCCAGTCGCAAGACAATGCCATCAGCAGCGGAAAGCTGACACGCGCGCTGATCTACACGGCACTGCTGATCTTTGCATTCTACTATCTGCTGCCGCTCTATGTGATGCTGGTCAACTCCTTCAAACCCCTTGATGAAATCCGTCAGGGCGGCATGTTGAATCTGCCACAGCAATGGACCATCGAGCCATGGCTGTCCGCGTGGTCGACGGCGCAGATCGGCGTACAGCCAACCGGCCTGAAGCCGTTCTTTATCAACTCAATCCTGATGGTCGTTCCAGCCGTTGCGATCTCGACCATCGTCGGCGCTTTAAACGGTTATGTGCTGACCAAATGGCAGTTCCGCGGATCGAATATCTTTTTCGGCCTGTTGCTGTTGTCGTGCTTCATTCCGTTCCAGATCGTGCTCATTCCGATGGCGCGCGTACTTGGTTTTCTAGGAATCGCAGGCACGATCTGGGGGCTGATCCTCGTGCATGTGGTCTATGGTATCGGTTTCACGACGCTTTATTTCCGTAACTATTACGAGGCTTTTCCGACGGAATTGGTTCGGGCAGCCCAGATCGATGGGGCGAGCTTCTTCCAGATATTCTGGCGAATTTTGCTGCCGTCGTCGGGGCCGATCATCGTGGTGTCCGTGATCTGGCAGTTTACCAATATCTGGAACGACTTTCTGTTCGGCGCTTCTTTCTCGGGCGCGAATTCAACACCGATGACGGTAGCGCTCAACAATCTCGTTTCCTCCTCCACCGGCGTCAAGGAGTACAATGTTCACTTCGCAGGTGCCATATTGGCGGCCCTGCCGACGCTGATCGTTTACATTGTTTCTGGCCGCTATTTTGTTCGTGGCCTGATGTCCGGTGCCGTTAAGGGATAAGTTGCAATGTCTTTTCTGAAAATTTCCGATCTCTATAAGTCCTACGGCAATGTTTCGGTTTTGAAGAATATCAATATCGAGATTGACGAGGGCGGCTTTCTCGTCCTCGTCGGCCCGTCCGGCTGTGGCAAGTCAACATTGCTGAATACTATCGCCGGGCTTGAACCAATCACGTCTGGCGATATCGCCATCAATGGCAAGTCGGTTTCCGGTTTGCATCCATCCCAGCGCGATATTGCAATGGTTTTTCAGTCCTATGCGCTTTATCCAAATATGACTGTTGCCGGAAACATCGCTTTCGGCATGGAAATTCGTAAAGTTCCAAAGGCCGAACGTGACAAGGCCATTCAGGAAGTTGCCGATATTCTGCAGATCGGCCACCTGCTGGATCGCAAGCCGAGCCAGCTTTCCGGTGGTCAACGTCAGCGCGTGGCAATGGGTCGTGCTTTGGTGCGCAATCCTCAGGTCTTCCTGTTCGATGAGCCGCTTTCCAATCTTGACGCCAAATTACGCGTCGATATGCGCACCGAAATAAAGCGGCTGCACAGCCGGATGAAAACGACAATCGTTTACGTAACTCACGACCAGATCGAGGCGATGACGCTCGCGACCAAGATCGCTGTTCTCAAGGACGGCGTCTTGCAGCAGTTTGGCACGCCAGCAGAAATCTATAATAATCCGTCCAATATGTTCGTTGCAGATTTCATGGGATCTCCTGCCATGAACCTATTGACGGTGCGAGTCGAAAAGAACGGTTCGAGCTATGCGATTAATCTCGTGCGCGGTGACGGCGAGCCGCTCAAACTACCGTTGAAAGTCGCCCCTCAGGGGCTCGGTGCATATGATGGCAAGGATATCGTGTTCGGCATCCGCCCCGAGGCGCTGACCGATCCAGATGGAGCCGATCGTAACGCCGATGCCGTGGTGGAAGGCGATTGCCTGATTGATGTTGTCGAGCCTGCCGGGTCGGACACGTTTGCGGTCACGCGCCTGGGCGGCAAGCATGTTGTGGCGCGTCTGCGTGCCGACGCCCGCATCGCTGCAGGACAACCGGCGAGGCTTGCTTTCAACCTGGACAAGTCTGTTTTCTTTGACCCAGGCAGCCAAAGTCGAATTCTCTGACATCAAACGAGACTCCAAAAGGAAAAGAGCGCTTCCATTGAATTGGAAACGCTCTTTTTCATGCATGCCTGGAGGGCAAAAAACTTTTTCAGGGGCGCGTTAACGCAGGAAGTCGAGTCCTAGCAGCCCTACTGCAAGTGCAGTGTTGAGTGAAATGATCATCATGCCATAGACAATGGCGGTTCTTGTAATATCGTTCATTTCCTACCTCCTTGAACCGGAGCGGTGCCCGCGCGGTTCGAAGTCTCGTGAAACTGTAACGAAATGTAACAAGCTGTTACGGGAAGCGCAACCCCGATTTACGCAAATGTGAACGAGTGAAATCTTGCGTGAGATATTTGGCCCATTTGCGCGAAAGCGGCCTGATCGAACTGAACCGGCGAGAAATCGCCGATTTTATGCATATTCACTGCAATGTGACGCCGTTTCGGCTAGCAATAATCAGCTTGGCGCTACATAGGATGGTCAGATCTTTCATATCCGTTGTATCGGAATATTATCGTGAATCGCATCATTCCGCTTGTATTGGCCATAGCCCTTTTCATGGAGCAGATGGATTCGAACGTCATCTCGACCTCGCTTCCCGCTATAGCCGCCGATATCGGCACAAGCCCCATTGCGCTCAAGTTGGCGCTGACGGCTTACCTTGTTGCTCTTGCGGTGTTTATTCCGGTCAGCGGCTGGATGGCGGATCGCTTCGGAGCCAAGAATGTCTTCCGCGCGGCAATAGCGGTATTCGTGGTGGGTTCTGTTGCCTGTGCCGCATCGAATTCATTGGCCTCTTTCGTTGTTGCACGGTTTTTGCAGGGGATGGGCGGTGCGATGATGACGCCGGTTGGGCGTCTTGTGCTTATCCGTTCCACCCCACGTAGCGAGCTTGTATCAGCCATGGCCTGGCTTACGATCCCGGCAATGGTTGGGCCGTTGGTCGGGCCGCCTGTAGGCGGTTTCATAACCACCTTCCTTACCTGGCATTGGATTTTCCTGATTAACGTGCCGATTGGCGTCGTCGGCATCTGGTTCGCAACGCGCTTTCTGCCAGACACTGACGAGCGCATTGTGAAGCGCCTCGATTGGACGGGCTTCTTTCTTTCAGGTATTGCGATGTCAGGCGTCGTTTTCGGGCTGTCAGTCGTCAGCCTTCCGGCCTTGCCACCTGCGGTAGGGTTCACAACCCTTGCTATCGGTATTGTCTGTACAGTCCTTTATCTTCAACATGCCAAGAGGGTCGATGATCCTCTGCTAAACCTGAAGCTTTTCGATAACCAGGTTTTCCGTTCTGCGGTTGTTGGTGGCAGCATTTTCCGGTTCGGGATCGGCGCTATTCCGTTTCTGCTGCCATTAATGTTTCAGCTTGGTTTCGGGCTCACGCCTTTTCAATCCGGTATGATGACTTTCGTGTCGGCGATTGGTGCAATCAGCATGAAGTTCGGTGCAAAGCGCATTTTCGTTCGCGTCGGCTTCCGGCGTGCGCTGATGGCAGGTTCGCTGATTTCGGCCTGCTTTATTGCGGTCAATGGCCTGTTCACGCCAACAACGCCATACTGGATCATTATCGGGTTTCTGCTTGTGGGTGGCTTTGCGCGCTCATTGTTTTTCACCGGCGTCAACGCGCTGGCTTTTGCCGAAATCCCCGATGAAAAGACCAGTCAGGCGACGCCTATTACAGCCGTGGCCCAACAGGTTTCTATTGCTATTGGCGTCGCTCTGGCAGGCGGTATTTTGGAAATCAGCACATCCCTACGTGGAGCCCACCTTGAATTGGTGGACTTCCACATGGGCTTTTATGTAGTTGCTGCTGTTTCGGCCTTGGCCTTTTTTTGGTTTGCGCGGCTTGCACCGGATGCGGGCAAGGAATTGGCGGCACCAACCGTTGTCAAACACTCCAGCAAGGAGCGCGCGGCTGTGGACGCTGCGAACGCTTCTGCAGGAAAATAAGCTCAGCCTTTGAAATCTCGAGCGAGCAGGTAAAGCTCGACGGATTCGGCGCGGGACGCCGGAGGCTTTACGTGATGCACGGAGCGGAATTTCTGCTTTAGCAACGCCAGAAGTTCGTTTTCCGTGCCGCCCTGAAAAGTCTTGGTAAGAAAATGTCCGCCGGGCTTCAGAACCGAGATGGCAAAATCAGCAGCGACTTCGCAAAGATGCACGGTACGCAGGTGATCAGTCCTGCGGTGACCGGTGGTCGGCGCAGCCATGTCGGAAATGACGAGATCGGGCTTGTCGCCGAGCGCATCCATTAGTTTTTTTGGCGCTTCATCGTCGAGAAAGTCCATTTCCAGCAAGACAACGCCGGGCAGCGGATCGACGTGAAGATAGTCGATGCCGACGACGTGTGGGTTCTCATCCGTGGAACCGACGATTTTGGCCGCGATCTGCGACCAGCCGCCTGGCGCAGCACCAAGATCGATGATCTTCTGCCCTTTTTTGAGCAGGTTATAGCGATCATTGATTTCAATGAGCTTGTAGGCTGCGCGCGAGCGATAGCCATCCGCTTTTGATTTGTGCACATAGGGATCGTTCAGGTGACGTTCCAGCCAGCGGCGCGACGATTCCTTGATTGTGCCGGCCTTTTTCTTCACGCGCACCTGCAGATTGCTGGAGCCAGCGCCACCGCGACCACCAGTCTTCACTCCGCCCTTGTTTCCGCCTGCCTTGCTCATTATCAGTGCCTGTTTCTAGCGCCTGTTGCGCGATTGTGTCTCCATGCGCCATCGCGCGACATCAGTTCGGTCAAAATGCCTTCACGCAGACCACGGTCGGCAACGAGTAGTTTTTCGCTTGGCCATACCTGGCGTATCGCGTCGAGAATAGCACAGCCTGCCAATACCAGATCGGCACGATCCGCACCAATGCACGGGTTGGCTACGCGAGCTTCAAAATCCCATGACAGAAGACGGTTGGTCATCTGGGTCACGTCTTCGGCGCCCATCCACATACCATCGACCCGACGCCGGTCATAGCGGTCAAGACCGAGATGAATTCCTGCCAGCGTGGTCACCGTGCCGGATGTACCTAACAGGTGGAAGCGGGGGCTGGCGGTCAAATTCCCGAGGCACTGGCGTTCGGCAAATTGCGCGAGCAGATCAGTCACATGCGATACCATGGACTGAAAACTTTCCTGTGTGACATTGCGCCCCCCAAACCGTTCCGCCAATGTCACGACACCGACCGGAAGGGACGTCCAGGCCATGATGTGTTCTGCAAGCCGAGGGGATCTACGGCGGGAAACATCAATCAGCGCGATTTCAGACGAGCCGCCGCCAATATCGAACAACACGACGGCATCGGTCTCACGGGTAACGAGCGTGCCGCAGCCTGAGACGGCCAGCCTGGCCTCTGTCTGGCGATCCACAATTTCGAGTTCCAGTCCGGTTTCTGCACGAACCCGCGCCAGAAACTCCTCGCCATTGGAAGCTGAACGACAGGCCTCGGTCGCAATCAATCTCGATCGCCTGATTTTCTTGCCTGCCAGCTTGTCGCGGCAGATTTTCAACGCTTCGACGGCGCGGTTCATCGCATTGTCGCTGAGCCGGCCTGTAGCGCTTAATCCTTCGCCCAGTCGTACGATGCGCGAAAAGGCATCCACAACGCGGAACTGGCCCGGTCTGGTTGGCGAAGCCACCAACAGTCGGCAATTGTTGGTTCCTAGGTCCAAAGCCGCATAAAGCGGAGCATCAGCCTTTTCAGGATGCGAACCATTGGCAATCCGGAGAGTTTGGCTGTTGCCGCTCTTCCGTTTGCCCTGTGTCAAAGCATGCTGATGATCGGTGCGCACGGGATTATGCGGAGCCTTGACCGCTGCTTCGGCAATCAAAGGCTGTCCGCTTTGCTGCCGCGCCTGCTTTTTCTTGCGGGCACGCCGACGGCGATTCGAGATTTTACCGGATGGCCGTTGCTGGCTGTTATCTGCTTCAATCCTGGTTGGCTGTTGGGCAGCAGCTTCAATACCAGATACAGATTTGCCACGCCGACGCCGACGCGCACGTTTGCGCTGGCTCTGCGGGCCTGCACTTTCGGCCTCGTCCTGTGATTTCGAGCGTCCTGAATCGGATGCACTACGGGCATTACCGATATCTGTAACGGCTTTTTTGCGCGGTCTGCGCTTACCGTTATCGGACGGACTCCGGGCCTGCGAATTGCCCGATTGTCCGCCGGACGCCCCTTGATGCACCATTTCGGCGGTGCGCTCGTCGGGGTTCTTCAAGGTTCTTGTCCTTATGGCGCCGCGCGAACCGATGAGGACGCAAGCAAGGCGCTTCAATTTCTACGTTGTGCATAATGTAACAGTGGTTTTCTGTTTTACCAAGGGGCAGGCTGTCGGGAGCCGCCGGAAAATTTTGAACGCACGTACGAAATTTGAGCCAACGGCGTGCCGAGGGCTTTCGCTGGTGGCGAAAGCCCTTACGGGTCTATATGTTTAAGGCTTATATGTCGTAAGTATGAGCGGCGTTGATCGTCGCAACGAATTGTTTGGTGCGCTCGTGCGCAGGGCGCGAGAAAATCTCATTCGCAGCGCCTGTTTCCACGATATTGCCTGACTCGAGAAAGACCACGTTCTTTGCAATCTTGGAGGCGAGCCTTAGATCATGTGTGGCGATCACCATGGTTGTGCCCTCCTTGGCCAGCTTGCTCAGAACATCAACCACTTCGGATGCAAGCTCGGGATCAAGTGCTGAGGTAGGCTCGTCGCACAACAGGACGCGCGGTGATGGTGCCAGTGCACGTGCGATGGCGATGCGCTGCTGCTGCCCACCGGACAGAGTTGAGGGCCAGGCATCGGCCTTATGCGCCATTCCCACCTTTGTGAGCAGTTCCATCGCACGTTCTTTTGCCTTGTCCTTTGGCCAATTCAGGACCGTAACAAGACCTTCCATCACGTTCTGGATCGCTGTCTGGTGCGGGAAAAGCTGGAAGTTCTGAAATACCATGCCTGTCTGGCGGCGGATTGACTGGATTGCTTGCCAGCTCGGCTTACGATCCGGCTCAAAGCTGATGCTCTGCCCTCCCAGAACAAGAGTGCCCGAAGTCGGAATCTCAAGTAGGTTTATGCAGCGCAGCAATGTGCTCTTGCCGCCGCCGGACGGGCCTACCAGGGCCGTTACCGTACCCTCCGCAATCGCAACGTTGATATCGTTGAGAATAACTGCGTCATCAAAACGCTTTACGATATGTTGCAGCTCAATCATGCGTTTGTCTCCAGCGTACCGCCATAGCGTCCGAAGCGCTTTTCAAGCCGCACTTGCAGCGCCGACAGAACGGAACTCATCACCAGATAAATCAGGGCCGCTTCGATATAGAGGATGAGAGGCTCATAAGTGGTTGCGACGATACGCTGTGCGGATTGGAAAAGCTCCGGCACGGTGATAGCCGCAGCAAGCGACGTGTCCTTCACCAGTGAAATGAAGGAATTGGAAAGTGGCGGCACGGCCGTCCGGGTCGCCTGTGGCAGAATGGTGCGCGCGAGAGCCTGTCTCCAACTCATGCCGATAGAGTATGCAGCTTCCCATTGGCCTTTGGGGACGGCGGATATCACAGCCCGGATGATTTCTGAGCTATAAGCACCGACACTGAGTGTGAAGCCAATCACCGCTGCGGGAAATGCATCAAGATAAATGCCTGCGCTCGGCAGTCCGTAAAAGATCACGAACAGCTGTACGAGCAAAGGTGTGCCGCGGAATATCCAGACATAGAAGCGCGCAACAGACGAAAGCCAAAGCGGGGCGAACAGCCGCACGAGCGCAGTCAGGAGTCCCAATGTGAGGCCGAAAGTAAAGGACAAAAGGGTGAGCGGGATGGTGAAAATCAAGCCTGCCCACAAAAGAGTAGGCAGGGATTCCGCCATCAGTTGAAGCCAATCGGGCACTTTTTCGGCTCCTCAACAAAGCAAAAGATCAGACTGAAATGAACTTGCGCGGATGAACCTGCGCGGCGTTATCTTATACAGTCTGACATTCATGTCTTGGGAATAGTTTTTTATGATCACAATAAAACGAAGCCGGAACTGGTTTCCGGCTTCGCTGCATGAGCCTGAGACGACGCTTACTTGGAAACGTCCTGACCGAAATATTTCTGGGCAATTTTGTCGTAGGTGCCATCGGCCTTGATTTCATCCAGAGCCTTGTTGATGGCTGCAACGAGATCATCGTCACCCTTGCGAACGATGATGCCTGAAGCGTCAGCGTTTTCCTTCTCCGCCACAATCTTTACCGGAGCCTTCGGCTGGTGTTTTTTGAAGTCGAGGAAGGACAGGCTGTCGTTGAGCGTTGCGTCAGCGCGGCCTGTCAGAACGAGCTGGATCGACTGGTCAAAACCATCGGTAGCTACGAGTTCTGCGCCAGCTTCCTTGGCGAGCTTGCCATAATTGCTGGTGAGCGACTGTGCTGACTTCTTGCCCTTAAGGTCTGCAAAATCTTTGATCGTATCGTTCTTGTCGCCGACGATCAAAACGACCTTGGAAACAATATAGGGATTGGAGAAGTTGAATTTCTTCTTGCGTTCTTCGGTGATGCCGACCTGATTGATAACAGCATCATAACGGTTGACGTCGAGACCGGCGATCAGACCGTCCCACTTGCCTTCGACGAATTCCGGCTTGACGCCGAGCTTGGCGGCGACAGCTTCACCGATTTCCACGTCGAAGCCGACGAGCTTATTGTCCTTGTCGTGATAGGTGAAAGGCGCATATGTGCCTTCGGTACCAATCTTCAGAACGCCCGCCGACTTAATCGCGTCGAGATTTTCTCCAGCCATTGCGCCGGTGAAGAGAGCTGTCTGAATGAGGCCTGCGGTAGCTATGATCTGAGCGAATTTCATTTTCGGTATCCGTGAACTGGTTGATGTTCTATTGATCGCAGAAATTTAATTCTAAAGATGCGTTTAAAACGACCGTTCAGGCTCAATTATTAGGAACTCGTCCTAATTATTTCCCGAATTTGGGTGAATAATTCTAACACTTTCCGGAAGCGGTCGGAAGAGTGGAAATAGCATTCGCTCATTGACGAGATGGACTTAGCAGATTTGTTCCAGTCGAACGCAAAGCGCCGCCAGAGTGTTGCTGGCGGCGCTTTGCTTTCAGATAGGAACGATTATTCGGGCTTGCCGTAGCCGCCGCCAGTCGGCGTGACGACGGTGAAGGCTTCACCGGCTTCCAGAACGGTCTGGTCGCAGCCCTTCAGGATATCGACCGAACCATCCGTACGGCGCACTTCGTTGCGACCGGTTTCCCCGGCTTCGCCGCCTTCAAGCCCGAATGGATGCACACGGCGATGGCCGGAAAGAATGGCGAATTCGAGCTTTTCCAGAGCGCGGATTGTGCGCTTTGTGCCGTTGCCCGCATGAAACTTGCCCTTACCGCCCGAACCTTCCCGGATATGAAAATCTTCCAGCAACACGGGGAAGCGGGTTTCGAGGATTTCCGGGTCGGTGAGACGGGAATTGGTCATATGGGTATGCACCGCTTCCGCGCCGTGGAAACCCGGCCCGGCAGGCGCGCCGGAACAGATGGTTTCATAATATTGATATTCGTCATTGCCGAAGGTCAGGTTGTTCATGGTGCCCTGTGCCGCCGCCATGGCTTTAGTGGCGCCAAATAGACAGTTGGTGACCGCCTGACTGACCTCGACATTGCCCGCGACGACCGCCGCCGGATAGCGCGGCGACAACATCGAGCCTTCCGGCACGACGATGCGGATCGGACGCAGGCAACCGGCATTCATCGGAATATCGCCTTCCACCAACACGCGGAAGACATAGAGCACGGCTGCGCGGGTGACGGGTTCCGGCGCATTGAAATTATCGGGGCGCTGCTCTGACGTGCCGGTGAAATCGACCGTCGCTTCGCGCTTGTTCCGGTCGATGGTCACGCTGACCGCAATCCGGCAGCCCTGATCCATTTCATAGGTAAATTGACCGTCCGGCAGCTTGTCGAGCACCCGGCGCACGCTTTCGGCGGCATTGTCCTGCACATGGCCCATATAGGCCTTCACGACATCCTCGCCGAAGAGCGCGATCATCTTTTTCAGTTCCGCCACGCCCTTTTCATTGGCGGCGATCTGCGCCTTCAGATCGTTGACGTTCTGCGTCAGATTGCGGACGGGATATGTCGCACCAGTGAGGAGCGCGGCCAGCGCGTCCTCGCGGAATGTGCCCTGATCGACCAGCTTGAAATTGTCGATATAGACGCCTTCCTGCTCGATATTGACCGCAAGCGGTGACATGGAACCGGGCGCGATGCCGCCAATATCGGCATGGTGGCCGCGGCTTGCGACCCAGAAACGGATCTCGCGGTTGTCTTCGTCAAAGACCGGCGTGCAAACGGTCAGATCCGGCAGATGCGTGCCGCCATTGTAAGGCGCATTGATAAGGAACACATCGCCCGGCTTAATCACCTTGTTTTCGCGAATGGCGGTGGCGACGGAAGCATCCATGGAACCCAGATGCACTGGCATATGGGGCGCATTGGCGACCAGATTGCCCTCGGCGTCGAAGACCGCGCAGGAAAAGTCGAGGCGTTCCTTGATGTTGACCGAATAGGCCGTGTTCTGAAGCGTCACGCCCATCTGTTCGGCAATCGACATGAACAGATTGTTGAAGATTTCCAGCATTACCGGGTCGGCTTCGGTGCCGATGGCTGTGCGGGCAGGGAGCGCCTTGATACGGGTCAGCACGACATGGTTGTGTTCGGTCAGCCGCGCCTGCCAGCCGTCTTCGATGATAATGGTCTGATTCTTCTCGATGATGATCGCGGGGCCTGTCACCGTCTGGCCGCGCTGCATGTCTTCGCGCAGTACTACGCCTGCATCGCGGAATTCTCCTTGCGAGAAGAAACGCGTGTGCTTTGCGGCTGTGGCTTCCCTGTCGCTGTCCAGCGACAGGGCGCTTTCGATCTCGCTTGCGCCGCCGCCGACTGCTTCCACTTCCACAGCATCGATAACGAGCGCCTTGTTTTCGGCGATGAAGCCAAAGCGGCGCTTGTGCGCGGCCTCGAATTCGGCGCGCAGACGAACTGCATTATCCGGCGCGGGGAAGGTGGCTTCAATGGAGAGCACCGTATCGGTGCCCGCATAGCGAATATGGGCGCGCAGGTGGCGCTTCACGGCGTCGGCCTCGATGCCCTGCGCGCCAAGCTCGGCCACGCAGTCTTGCGCCAGTTCTTCACCAAGCGTCTTCAGGGCCGCAGGCGCGTTTTCGTCCAGCGGCACACCCAGCGCTTTTTGGCGTGTGGCGCGAATATCGGCAAGTCCCATGCCATAGGCGGACAGAAGGCCGGACATGGGATGCAGGAGAATGTTTTTCATGCCGAGCGCATCGGCCACGAGGCAAGCATGTTGGCCGCCTGCACCGCCGAAACAATTGAGCGCATAGCGCGTCACGTCATAGCCGCGCTGGACGGAAATTTTCTTGATCGCCTCGACCATATTGGCGACTGCGATGCGGATAAAGCCGTCCGCGACGGCTTCCGGCGAGCGACCGTCACCGATTTCACTGGCAAGATCGGTGAACAGTGCGCGCACGCGCTCCACGTCCAGAGGCTTGTCCTGTCCAGGGCCGAATATGGCTGGGAAGAACTCCGGCATAAGCTTGCCAAGCATGACATTGGCGTCTGTGACGGCAAGTGGTCCGCCGTTGCGATAGCAGGCCGGGCCGGGATTGGCGCCAGCCGAATCCGGGCCGACGCGAAAACGTCCGGCATCGTAATGCAGGATCGAGCCGCCGCCAGCGGCCACCGTATGGATCAGCATCATCGGCGCGCGCACGCGCACGCCCGCAACTTCGGTTTCAAAGGCGCGTTCATATTCGCCGTCGAAATGGGCGACATCGGTGGATGTGCCGCCCATGTCGAAGCCGATGATTTGTGGAAAACCGGCTGTTTCACCAGTGCGGGCAAGGCCGACTACGCCGCCCGCCGGGCCGGACAAAATGGCGTCCTTGCCCTGAAACAGGTCGGCGGCGGTCAGGCCACCCGATGACATCATGAACATCACGCGCGCGCCGGTGCGCTCCACGTCCAGTTCATTGGAAACCTGTGCCACATAGCGGCGCAGAACCGGCGACAGATAGGCATCGACGACCGTGGTGTCGCCGCGCCCGACCAGTTTGATCAGCGGCGAAACCTCGTGGCTGACCGAAACCTGCTCAAAGCCCATGTCGCGTGCAATGCGAGCGATTTCAGCCTCATGCGCCGGAAACTTGTAAGCATGCATGAGAGCAATAGCGATGGACTGATAACCCGCATCCTTCAGGTCGCGAAGCGCTGCTTCTGCTTCTGCAAGGTCGAGCACTACTTCCACCGTGCCATCGGCGCGAATGCGCTCGTCCAGTTCGACCACCCGGTCATAGAGCGCTTCCGGCTTGATGATCTCGGTCGCAAAGATGTTCTTGCGTTCCTGATAGCCGATCTTGAGCGCGTCGCGAAAACCCTTGGTCGTGACGAGCGCTAGCCGTTCG
The DNA here is from genome assembly GCF_055816895.1 of Ochrobactrum sp. PL_is501. NCBI lineage: Bacteria > Pseudomonadati > Pseudomonadota > Alphaproteobacteria > Hyphomicrobiales > Brucellaceae > Ochrobactrum > Ochrobactrum sp. PL_is501. The sequence goes on from NZ_JBVPGR010000035.1 coordinate 255,728, forward strand.
CCCTTACGCTCCAGAAGCGCATTGGTGGCCACGGTTGTCCCCATGCGCACTTCACCGATGACACCGGCCGGAACCGGTTCGCCGGTCTTCAGGCCAAGATGCAGGCGAATGCCGTGAACGGCTGCGTCCTTATAGGCAGAGGGGTTTTCCGACAGAACCTTGCGGGCATGGAGCTGTCCGTCGGGATCGCGCCCGATGACGTCGGTAAATGTGCCGCCGCGGTCGATCCAGAAGTCCCATACTCCGCGTCCCGTTCCGCTCATCGCTGGCTCCCTCACACAATAATCCAGATGCATTGAGTTGTGTATTCTGAAAACACTTCTGAAATTGATAGTCACATTTTATTGACAAAATGTCGATAAGATGATGACATAAAATTCACATAAAAGCGGGAGCGCCTAAATGGGTAAAGACAAGGCTTTTGAGGAAGAGCTCAAGACCGGAGACGACATGCAGGAGGCAGGCTTCGATGAAGTCACGCTGCCGCAGCATTTGCGTCCGGTTGCCTCAATAGGCCCCATCGTTTCCTCCGCTCACCTTGCCGAAGGCGGCTCGCCCGGCATGTCCGAGGTTGAATATGGCCTCATTCTTGCTTCGCATGCTTTTTCGCGCTGGATGGTGCGCTGTATGGCTGCGGCAGGGTTGCCGGGGCTTTCTCCCATTGAAGTTTTGATTCTCCATTCGATCCGCCATCGTGATCGGGAGAAGAAGCTTGCCGATATCTGTCTCGTTCTCGACATTGAGGACACGCATATTGCCACCTATGCCATCCGCAAGCTTGAAAATGCGGGCTTGCTGACGACCGGCAAGGCGGCAAAGGAAAAGACGGTGAAGATCACCGCCAGGGGCGCGGATGCCTGCGCGCGCTACGCGCAGATTCGCGAACGCCTTCTGGTTGCATCGACGGCCAATGCGCGCCCATCAGAAGAAACGCTTTCGGAGGTGGCAGCGCTTTTGCGTTTCATGTCCGGCGCGTTCAATCAGGCCACGCGGTCTGCCATCACACTTTAAGAGGGTTGGAAGTTTGAGCGGAACCGAGTTGAGCGAGCGAGTTTCAAAACCCCTGCTGACCGTCGATGGCCTCAGCGTCGAATTTGGCGCGAGCCGCGTCGTTGACGATTTGAGTTTCTCGGTCCATCCGGGGCGCACGCTGGCCGTGGTGGGGGAATCCGGTTCAGGCAAGTCCATCACGTCGCTTTCCATCATGCGGCTCGCCGATATGAGCGGTGCAAAGTTTCCGTCCGGTCGTATTCTGTTTGGTGAGCGCGATCTGCTGAAAGCCGATCAAAAGACGATGCGAAATATTCGCGGCAAGGAGATCGCCATGATCTTCCAGGAGCCGATGACTTCGCTCAATCCGGTGTTCACCATCGGCAACCAGATATCCGAAGTGCTGATGCTGCATGAAGGCATGACCCAGCAGGCGGCACTTGCCGAAGGGAAGCGGCTTCTCGAAATGGTGCGGCTGCCGGATGCGGAAGGACTACTGAAGCGTTATCCGCACCAGCTTTCTGGCGGTATGCGTCAGCGTGTTATGATCGCTATGGCGCTTGCCTGCCGTCCCAAACTCCTGATCGCCGATGAGCCAACGACCGCTCTCGATGTAACCATTCAGGCCCAGATACTGCACATTATCAGAGAGTTGCAGCAAGAGCTTGAAATGGCGGTTATTTTCATCACGCATGATATGGGTGTGGTGGCGGAAATGGCTGACGATGTCGTTGTCATGTGGAAGGGCAAGAAGGTAGAGGAAGGGCCGGTCGGGCAGATTTTTTCCAAGCCGGAACATGCCTATACCAAGACATTGCTGTCAGCGGTGCCGAAACTTGGCAGTATGACGGGAGAAGCCTTTCCCAAGCGAATGCCAGTCATGACCATGCGTGATGGCCTGCCGGTTTTGGCAGGTGAGGAGCGCATTCAGGATACTGCGCGCTATGATAGCAAGCCATTGCTGTCCGTGGATGATCTCTATGTGCGCTTTCCAATCAAGAAGAACCTGTTCGGCAAGGTCACGCATGTCTGCAATGCGGTGTCGAAGGTTGCCTTCGATATTTACCCGGGTGAAACCCTGGCACTGGTCGGTGAATCCGGCTCGGGCAAGTCAACCATCGGCCGCACTATCCAGCAATTGCAAACGCCGCTTTCCGGCGATATTCGCTTCAACGGCAAGGCCTATTCGGCCATGAGCGCTGCCGAACGCTACGCCATGCGTCGCGAAGTCCAATATATCTTTCAGGACCCGTTTGCATCGCTCGATCCGCGCAAGACGGTTGGCTTTTCCATTGCAGAACCGATCCGTACGCATGGCCTTCTCGATAACGACAAGGCGATCAATGCGCGCGTTGCAGAATTGCTGGAACGTGTCGGTCTTAGCCCGGAACATGCCAAGCGTTATCCGCACGAATTTTCAGGCGGTCAGCGCCAGCGGGTCTGCATTGCGCGTGCGCTCGCTTCCAAGCCGAAGCTCATTATCGCCGATGAAGCTCTGTCAGCGCTGGATGTCTCCATTCAGGCACAAGTTATCAACCTGTTCATGGATCTTCAGAAAGAGCACGATCTGGCCTATCTGTTCATCAGCCATGACATGGCAGTGGTGGAAAAGATGAGCCATCGCGTCGCGGTGCTCTATCTCGGTCAGATCATGGAGCTTGGCTCGCGCCAGCAGGTTTTTGAAACCCCATCACACTCTTACACGAAGCGGCTTCTGTCGGCTGTGCCAATTGCTGACCCCACTGCACGGACCAAACGGCCTGCACTGGAGGGGGAAATTCCAAGTACCACACGCCGGATCGATGACAAGCCGACGATCTATGGCCACCGTGAGGTCGCAGCCGGACATTTTGTAGCTGAAACCGCCTGAACCATAAAAGTTCAACGAAACCCAAAGGGGAAAACAATGATAAGAAAAACTTTTAAAGCCGTTCTCATGGCTTCCGCTCTGTCGGCGGCTGTGCTTGCATCTGCCCCAGCTTTTGCTGCTGGAAAGCTGACCATTTCGTCGCCGCAGGACCCCGGCAGCTGGGACCCGATTGACACGTTCCTCGTCAACTGGGCTTCGGTTGGCACCAACATTTTCGACGGTCTTGTTTATCGCGGCCCTGATCTCAAGATTGTCCCGGCACTCGCCACTTCATGGGAAGAGCTGGACGAGGGCAAGCGCATTCGCTTCCATCTGCGTGAGAACGTCAAGTTCCACAATGGGGAGCCTTTCGATGCGGAAGCCGTCAAGTTCACCTTTGAGCGTCTGCTCGGTGATGAAGGCGCGAAAGGTCCTCAACGTTCAAACTATATTGCAATCGAAAAGGTGGAAGTCATCGATGGCAAGACCGTCGATTTTCATCTGAAAGCGCCTGATCCGGTTCTGATTACAAAGCTTGCCGGCTATGGCGGTATGATCGTTCCGCCGAAATACATTCAGGAAAAGGGCGACGATTATTTCAATATGCATCCGGTGGGTACCGGGCCGTTCAAGTTCGTTTCCTATGAGCCGAAGGTAAACATCAAGCTTGAGGCGTTCGCGGACCACTGGGGTGGCGCGCCGAAGCTTTCAGAACTCGAATATCGCTTCATAACCGAGCCTTCGACCGCTGTTGCCGAACTTCAGGCCGGTCGCGTCGATCTGGTCATTCCGCCGACCATTCCGATCGGCATGATCCCGACTATCCAGGGCGATCCAAAGCTGGAGCTCGTCACCGCCTCGGGGCCGACGGTTTATGCCTTGCGTTTCAATACGGCTGACGGCATCACCAAGGACGAACGCGTGCGCAAGGCGCTGATTATGGCTGTGGATCGCGATGCGATCATCCAGTCCATTCTGGCGGGTCAGGCGGAAGCGATCGCCAGCTTTCAAGGCTCGCTATCCTTCGGCTTCGATCCGAATATGAAGCCGCTGCCTTACGATCCGGAAGGGGCGAAGAAGCTCCTCGAAGAAGCGGGCGTTCAACCCGGTGCAACCGTGCAGATTGATGTGCGTGGGCAGGACGCAAGTTTCAATGAAGTGGCACAGGCTGTCGCAAGCTTCCTGCAAATGGTTGGTATCAACGCAACCATCAAGCCTTACGATACCAATGTTCTGCTGAACGATATCATCCCGCAAGGCAAGACAGGCGCCATGTTCCAGCAGTCCTGGGGCGGCTGGACCTTCGACTACGATAACACTGCCTATTCGATGTATCATTCCGGCGAAAAGTGGAATCCTTACGACAAGGATGAAAAGCTCGACAAGATGCTGGAAGCGCAGCGTTCGGTGCTTGATCGCGGCGAGCGCGAAAAGCTCCTGCAGGAAATCGCGCATTACGCTGCCGGTCGCGCACTGGAAATGCCGCTCTACAATCTCAAGGCGATCTTCGGCGTCAACAAGCGCGTGAAAAATTTCGTGCCGGTTCCCGATAGCCGTCTGCGTCTGACGGACGTCACCGTCGAGTAAGCAAGAATGACAATACGGCAAGCCGGATATGTCCGGCTTGCCGCAGCATTTCGGAGGCGCACTGGTGGCCGGATTTCTGATCAAACGAGTTTTGCAGGCGTTGTTCGTGCTTGTCGCGATGACGCTGCTTGTCGCTTTCGCGGTCCGCCTTACGGGCGATCCGGCTTTGATGTTGACGCAAGGCGCGGGCAGTATCACCGAAGCCGATCTTGCACGCATCCGCGAAGGCCTCGGTCTCAACCAGCCGTTCTTCGTTCAGTACTGGCAGTTCCTGAAAGGGCTGTTCACGATGGATCTGGGGCGCAGTTTCCTCGGCGGCACGCCCGTATCGACGCTGGTGGCTGGCGCTTTGCCTGCCACGCTGATGCTGGCTTTCGCTTCTCTGTTCGTTTCCATCGTGATTTCGGTTCCGCTTGGGATCAAGGCAGCCGTGTCGCGCGGCAAATGGGCCGATCAATTGATCCGCATCTGCTCGCTGGTGGGCCTTTCGTTTCCGAATTTCTGGCTGGCGACCATGCTGGTGTTGCTGTTCGGCATCTCGCTGCAATGGCTGCCACCGAGCGGCATGGGCGGCATCGCGAGCTTCATCATGCCAGCGCTCACCATGGGCATCATCCTGACCGCAACGAATGTTCGTCTTGTGCGCACGGCGATGCTGGAGACGCTGCAATCGCAATATATCATGGTGGCGCGCGCCAAGGGGCTCAGTGAAAACAAGGTTCTCTACAAGCACGCCCTGCGCAATTGCGCTATTCCGCTGATCACCTATCTCGGCCTTCAGTTCGGTGGTCTGCTCGGCGGTATCGTGGTGGTAGAGCGAGTTTTCAACTGGCCGGGCATGGGTACGCTTGCCTTTGACGCTGTGGCAGGGCGCGATTATCCGGTTCTGCAGGCCACCATCGCAATTCTTTCCATGCTGATCATCGGCGTCAATCTTCTCGTGGACATCGCCTACGGCCTTGTCGATCCGCGTATCCGCACGGAGTAGGACCTATGGCAACCAAGACCTCATCCGTTCTGTTTTCGCGTTTTGCGAGCCTTGAGTTCATCGTCGGTGTCGTGCTGATCGGCTGTATTTGCCTAGCCGTGATCTTCTCCGGCTATTTGTTTCCGGGCGGCGCCAACAAAATTGATCTGCTGGCCCGTCTGACACCGCCATTCGTCAATCCAGCCCATGTTTTCGGCACCGATCCGCTGGGGCGCGATGTGCTGGCACGTGTCATTACCGGCGGCAAGATTTCGCTGTTCGTCGGTTTCGTTTCGGTGATCGGCTCTGTGGTTATCGGCACCATCATGGGGCTGGTCGCTGGCTATTATCGCGGCTTCTGGGACATGGCGCTGATGCGCTTTGTTGATGTGCAGCTTGCCATGCCCTTCATCCTGCTCGCAATCACCGTGATGGCTATTCTGGGGGGCGGGCTGTTCAACACCATCATCCTGCTGATCGTGTCGCAATGCGTGCAGTATGCGCGACTGGTGCGCGGCTCGGTGCTGTCGCTGCGCGAGCGCGAGTTCATCCTATCTGCTCGCGCTATCGGCGTGAAGGATTGGCGTATCATTTTCCAGCATCTGCTGCCGAACCTGCTCGGTCCGGTGATCGTGCTGATGACGCTCAATGTCGCCAACAATATCCTGCTTGAATCGAGCCTGACCTTTCTTGGCCTTGGTGTTGATCCGACTATCCCGAGTTGGGGAGGCATGCTGGCCGACGGACGCACATACCTCCAGACGGCTTGGTGGGTGAGCGTATTTCCGGGCCTTGCCATCCTCTTCACCGTGCTTGGGCTCAATCTCCTTGGAGATTGGTTGCGCGATAGCCTCGATCCAACGGGCAGGACTTCCCGATGAAAGTGCTTTTTGAAAAAAACTATCCGCGCACCGTTCATGCGCTTGTTGAACGCTTTCTGAAACCCGAAATGCGCGGTGCGAAGGTGGAAGCCTGGCTGTTCGATGACCAGCCGAGCCGCTTCGCCGCCGAAACGAAGCTACGCGAGGCAGGTGTCGAGGCACGGTTCCGTTCTGCCTATAAACCGCTCCTGCATTTCTTTCTCGAAGAAGTGGACGGCGCTACGCTGAAGTCGGCTGCGATCCGCTATCCTCGTCACGACGCCTGCGTGCAGAACCGCTTCCTGCTGGAGACCTATCCCTTATCCGCGCTTCTGCCGCAGGTGGAGATAGTATTCTTGGCCTCCGGCAAAGACGATTTTCATTATGAAGTCGATCTGGTCTTTACTAATGGTCGCAGCGAGAGCCATCGGGTCTTTGCCCCAAACCGCGTGCATGAGGATTTCATCGGTGAAACACTGGTCTCACCCACTGGTTGGCTTGCCATCACGCAGCATGGCAAAATCGATAGCGAACGCTTTGAAACATCATATGAAAAGCTGTTTCATGACACCGTCTCAACCATCGCCGCTCATGACTGGAAGCGTGGCGAACCTTATTTCGACGAGCTGAACATCGCAGTCAGCCTGCCGATCACTGACCGCCGCCTGTCTTACGATGAGGAAAGGCTGAGCCTCACCGAAGCCATGCACGAGGATATCTATTTCTCGCTGCTCGAAGTTTTTCAGAAAAAGTCCGGTCGCCCGGTCGGGGATCGCGGCTTGCAACCGGGCCAGATCGTGCCGGAAATCCGCTTTCTCGATGCCGAACCGTCTGTCAAAGTGGAAACGCGACCGCTTTCTACCGACGACGCGCTGACGGCAGAGCAGGTTCTGGAGACAGCTCAGGCGCCGCTTTCCGCCGATCAGATCCGTCGTGAAATTGCCAGACTGGGCGGTACGCCTTTCGAGGCAAAAACCCGTTCGGGCAGAACGGTGCGCGCGACTTATCGTAAGGGCAGCGAAGCCGCTATGATGATCAGCGCCGGTCAGCATGCGAATGAAACGACGGGTGTTGTCGGCGCGTTGCGTGCTGCCAACCGCCTTGCGGCCCGCGGCGGCGCGCATTTCACGATTTCCCCGCAGGAAAACCCCGACGGATACGAGATACACAAGCGGCTTTGCGCACTCCAGCCCCTTCATATGCATCACGCCGCCCGATATACGGCGCTCGGCGACGATCTGGAATATCGAAGCGGAGAGGGGCTCTATGAAAAGGCCATTCGCGTGGAAGCCGAAAAGCGGACCGGCGCGAAGCTGCATGTCAACCTGCATGGTTATCCCTCGCATGAATGGACGCGCCCGCTATCCGGCTATGTGCCGCGTTCCTTTGCGATGTGGACATTGCCCAAGGGGTTTTTTCTGATCATTCGCCACCATGCCTCCTGGGAGAGGCAAGCGGAGGAGCTGATCGATCGCGTGACCAGGCATCTGGCTGCCATTGATGGACTGGTTGCCTATAACAACGCCCAGATCAGGCTTTTCGAGCAACATGCGGGCGAAACGGGTTTCCGTATTATCAACGGTTTTCCTTGCCTCGTCGGGGTTGACGACCGTCACACCGTACCGCTGACGCTCATCACCGAATATCCGGATGAGACGATCTACGGTGATGCGTTCGTCAGGGGGCATACTGCTCAAATGGAAACCGTACTGGCATCATATGATGCCTTGCAGGCACTGTTTCCTTCAGATGCAGTTGCCTAAAGATAATAGACCCCGATACGCTTGCCGCCGATGATTTCGACGGCAATCTCCATTTCGTAAATGTCTCCGAGGATTTCCGGATGAATGAGTTCATCCGGGCTTCCCTGATGTGCGACCTCGCCTTGGCGCATGGCGACTATATGGTCGGAATAACACGACGCGAAATTGATATCGTGCAGAACCAGAACGACGGTTTTTCCAAGTTCGTCTGCAGCTCGCCGCAACAGCTTCATCATTGAAGCGGAATGCTTCATATCGAGATTGTTGAGCGGTTCGTCCAGCAGCACGTAATCTGTATCCTGGCATAGCACCATTGCTACAAAGGCACGCTGGCGCTGTCCGCCTGAGAGTTCATCCAGAAAACGTTCGCTCAGATCGTCAAGGCCAAGATAGCCGATAGCCTGCTCGACATGTTTGCGATCATCGTTGTTCGGCCTGCCTTTGGAATGGGGATAGCGGCCAAAGGTTACGAGGTCGCGCACGGTCAGGCGAGAGTTGATTGCATTTTCCTGCCGCAGGATCGACAGGCGTTTTGCCAGAACGTCACCAGAGGTCGTCGAAACGTCGAGTCCGTCTACGGTCACCCGGCCCTTGTCCATCGGCAGGAGACGGCTCACCATCGAGAGCAGCGTCGATTTTCCCGCTCCATTCGGCCCGATGATCGAGGTTATGCCGCAAGCAGGCAGTTTCAGGGTGATGTCATCGACAACAAGCGTGCCGTTGTAGGATTTGCTGACCTGACTGATTTCTATCAACGCGCGTGCCCCCTGACGAGAAGGATGATGAAGACAAGGCCGCCCAGAAACTCGATAATGACGCTGAGTGCGGCGTTGAACGAGAAAACACGTTCAAGAACGGTCTGTCCGCCAACGATGCAGAGGATTGCAAGCAGGATGGCAATAGGCAGGATAAACCGGTGTTTTGCCGAACCGGCAAGCATGTAGGCCAGGTTGGCCACCAGCAAACCGAAGAAGGTAATGGGCCCCACCAGTGCGGTGGAAACGGAAACCAGCACCGTGACCATGAAAAGAATTTTGCGCACGATGCGCCGATGATCAACGCCCAGATTGATTGCGGGATCGCGCCCGAGAGACAGAACGTCAAAAACGTGAATGAAGCGCAGTCCGTAGAGCGAAATCGCAACCACGATGACGACCGACATAATCAGAATGTCGCTGTTGATGGTATTGAAGCTAGCGAAGAAACGATCCTGCAGAACAGCGAAGAGATTTGGATCAAGCATTCGCTGTATCAGGTTGGAAATGCTGCGGAAAAACACTCCGCAGACGATACCGACAAGCATTACGAGGTGCAGGCTACGGGTTGCTCCCGAGAATAGCCAGTAATAGAGCGTGCCGGCGAAAACCACCATGATAGTGGTTTCAGCGAGAAATCGAATGTTTGGTCCAAGCCAGTCGATCTGAACGGCGCCGAAGAAGAAGACCACCAACGTCTGAATCAGGATATAAAGCGCGTCGAAGCCCATGATCGATGGGGTCAGGATGCGGTTGTTTGTTACGGTCTGGAACAACACCGTTGAAACGGCAATCGAGTATGCGACCAGCACCATGGCCGCAAGTTTGGTGCCGCGGAAGGACAGGATGAAAGACCAGCTTCCCTTCGCGCCGATTGTCATGAATGCGGCCGTTGCAACAAAAGTAAGGGCGCAAAGCAGTAAAAGAACTACACGCGGACGCTTAAGCAAGGCGTGAACCCCGCCGCAACAATAGGTAAAGGAAGATGGCGCTCCCTGCGACGCCCATCATCGTGCCTATCGGGATTTCGTAAGGGAAGCGGATCAGCCGCCCAACGATGTCACAGGCAAGAACGAGTCCCGCGCCGAGAATTGCCACCCATGGCACCGCGCGCCGCATATTGTCGCCAATGAACATGCTGACAACGTTCGGGACGATAAGACCGAGGAAAGGTATCATGCCGACGGTCACAACGACCGATGCGCTGACCGTCGAAACAATAACGAGGCCGAACGTGACCACGCGGCGGTAATTGAGACCAAGGTTGGTGGTGAAATCCTCACCCAGTCCAGCGACCGTGAAGCGGTCGGCGGCTATATAGGCGACGACCGTCAGGAGAAATGCCAGCCATAGGAGTTCGTAGCGGCCACGGAGAACGCCGGAAAAATCTCCGGTTGTCCAGGAATTGAGCGATTGCAGCAGATCGAAGCGGTAAGCGATGAAGGTGGTTATCGCATTGATGACGCCGCCAAGCATGATGCCGACTAATGGCACCACAAGAACGGATCGCAATGGAATTGCCCGAAGAATACGAAGGAAGAGGGCGGTTCCGGCAAGCGCTGTTACAGAAGCAACCAGCATTTTACCGATAACAGGCGTTTCAGGTGCGAATAATATGACCAGAAGGATGCCGAGACCGGCAGATTCAACAGTGCCAGCCGTAGATGGTTCAACAAAACGGTTGCGCGTCAACATTTGCATGATCATGCCCGAAACAGCCATGGACATGCCCGCCAGAATGATTGCAAGTGTGCGTGGAATGCGGCTGATGAGTAGAACTCCGGCCGCGCGGTCGGTGCTTTCGGCGCCAAAAAGTGTGGCTAGCGACACATCGCTAACACCGATAAATAGGCTTATGACAGCCAATACGGCAACAACGGCTATGGCTGCTGCAAGTCCCTTCACGCTAATTTCCTGTTCTAGAGCCGGGTCCTGTTAACGGGAACATTGGAACCGCTCTATCCATTTGTTTTTTCCGCATTTCCGAACGCAAAACCGTTTCACACTTTTGCTGGAAATGCTCGTTTGCCTGATCACGATTTCGGGCCACCCCACGGTGGCCCGACCGGATTGGGTTTGAAAGCCCGTTACTTTGCCTTGTCGAAAGCCTGCGAAAGCTGATCAATGGTGCCGTGAAGCGCGCCGAGACCGCCGCCGATCAGGTACCAGTTCTGAGCGTTCAGATAGACAAGCTGATCCTTTTTCCAGGCATTGGTCTGCCGCACGAGTTCATTGTCGAGGACCTGCTTGGCCGAATTGCCTTCACGGCCGATGGCAGCATCTCGGTCGATGACGAAAAGCCAATCAGGATTGGTTTCAAGGATGAACTCCGAGCTGACGGGCTGACCGTGATTGCCGACAGACAGATCAGGGGCGGCAGGTTTCACGCCGAAGCTGTCATGCAGAACGCCGAAGCGTGATCCCGGGCCGTAGGCACTGATCTTGCCGCCGGAAGTAAGAATGAGAAGGCCGTTACCCTTTTGGGCAGCCTTTTCCCTTAACGCGGCAAGTGCGACATCAAGCTTCTCGGCTTCAGCCTTTGCTTCTGCTTCCTTGCCGAAAATCTGGCCGAGTTTCTCGATATTGGCTTCCGTGTCGGTGATGAAACTCTTCGCATTGGTGGTCAGATCGATTGTCGGAGCAATCTTCGAAAGCTCGCCATATTTTGCAGCAGAACGCCCTGCCACGATAATCAGGTCCGGTTCTGCGGCATTAACTGCTTCATAGTCGGGTTCGAACAGCGTGCCGATTTTCGCATAATCGTCACTCTGATACTGCTTCAGATACTCAGGGTAGGATATGCCGCTTGGAACACCCGTAACCTTGACACCAAGGCGGTCCAGATTGTCGAGAGTGCCGAGATCGAACACCAATACCTTGGCCGGTGATTCTGGCACCACTGTCTCACCCTGGGCATGCTTGATGGTCAGATCAGCAGCATTGGCAGTTGCAACAATGCCCAGCGCCACAGCGGCGGCACCACATAGCCGGGTAACGTGTTGAGCGATATTCAGCATGGTTCGATCCTTTCATCAATCCTGTGCTTTATAGTCAAGTATCTTCTCCGTCAAAGTCCGGAGATAAAATTCAGTTGTTTTTTGGCCGAGGGGCTTGCTTGAGCAGGATAAAATTGAGGCTGTCTTCTACCGTTAACGGTATCATTGAGCCGTGGCTCTCATCCTCGAAACGGTGAAAGGTTGCGTCCATTTGGGGAAGTTCGGAAAGCTCTTTGAAAACATCCGCACCGGAAGGTCCGCCGCGCAATTTCTTCAACCGATCATCGTCCTGTTTCATCTGGCCAGGACGGCTACCGCGTTTGCCGGAGGTTTCTATGAGCAAACGGATCGGGTGAGGCGTGTTTTTGAAAGTGGAGACGAATTGATCTTTGTCTTTCAAAATTGAGCGATCATTCCACCAGATCGACGGATCTGCCGCACTGTAAGTCTGGAAAGAATCTCGATGATTGAACAAGGCATAAAGGGTGAACAGCCCACCCAATGAATGGCCGAACAAGGCTTGTTGTTTTTTATCGATATCGAAACGCTTTTCGATTTCAGGTTTTACCTGATTGTCGATGAAATCGAAGAATGCATCCCGTCCTCCGGTCTTCGGCACATTAAAGTGAACCGGAATCAGTTCGTCCCGCGTGGGCGGTGTAAGGTCGAAGTATCTCAGGCGAACAATTTCATCCTGATTGTCGGTTGGATAGCCGATGCCGACAAAAACGGCTTTTAAGGCAGCATTTTCTGCCATGAGTTTTGCCGCAATCGGCAACATGCGATTGCCGTCGATCATGTATATAACCGGATAACCGCCCTTTGGGGGCACCTTTTTTGGTGTGGCGGTGAATATACGATAGGTGATGCCGTTGGCTTCCATGTCGAAGGACGAGATGGCACGCTCAGCAGCTTGCACTGCGGACGCTGTAAGTATCCCCGCCATGATCAAGCACACCTTTTTTACGATATTCGTCACTACGCTCATAAGAGCATCCAATCATGGAAAGGGCGCCCGCCATTGCTGGCAGGCGTCACGGTGTTGCGATCCTAGAAGCGGGAGGTCATACCGACCCAGAGACGGCGACCATCGACAACCGTATTGAAGTCGTCCACATCGACCTTTTTGTCGAAGATATTGTAGACGGCAGCGTTCAGGGTGACATTCTCGCTGAAGTCATAGGAACCGCCGATATCGAAGGTCGCATAGGGCTTATACTTGGCGGCGATAATTTTGCCGTCGCGATAGATCGGCGTTCCAGCCGGTGTCGTACCCAGTCGTGCGCTGGCGTTGATTTCTTCCCCGTGATAGTTGCCCGCAGCCCAAGCTTTGAGACCATCAACAGGGGTAATCCAATCGGCGCGCAGGCTTGCCATATGCTTCGGAGTGCGGGCGAGCGGCAGACCAGCAAAATCGCCAGTCTTCTGCTCCGAGTCCGTGTAGGTATAGTTACCGCGAATGGTGATGCTGTCTGTAGCTTCCCAGTTAAAGGTCAGCTCGACACCCTGCATGACTGCATTGTCGATATTGAAGGCATACCAGAGGCGATAATTCGGATCTTCATTCCAACGAAGCGGGTTGCCGTTGGCATCGGTAACCAATGCGTTAGAAATCTTGTCCTTGAAATCGGTATAAAAATAGGTTGCGCCGAGACGCAGGCCCATCTGGTTGTCCCAAAGCGCGCTGGCTTCGTAGCTGGTGCTCTTCTCCGGTTGCAGATTTGGATCGCCGATAATGACGCCGCAGGTACCGTTCGGGCCGTAAGAACAACCAGCGCCGCCAGTCGTATAGGCATAGCCGGGAGCAATGGTACGGATTTCCGGAGCGCGGAAACCGGTCGAGATGCCACCCTTGAAGGTCAATTGCTCAGTAGCGTGCCAGACTGCGTAACCGCGCGGGCTGAAATGCGATCCGTAGATTTCATGGTCATCCATGCGGAGACCGCCGGTAAGAGCGAAATCCGGCGTGATCCACCATTCGTCCTCGGCGAAGAGCGCCCACTGGCGAACACTGAATTCTTCATCCAAGTTGGTGCGGCGTCCTGGATTCTGGTCGGTTAGCACTGATTGTGTGAACTGTCCGCCGGTTACGAGCGTGTGATTGCCGTAGAATTCGAACGGTGTAGTGAACTTGCCATCAAGCACTGAATTGCGGATATGCGGCGAACGCAGATTTTCCACATAGCTCTTGGTCTTGTTGTCCCAGTTAAAATTGGTACGTTCGGCCCATTCCTGCATGAATGAGAATTCCGACGTGGTAGGACCCCAGCGGCCAGTGTGGCTGATCGACCAGTGATCGCGATCATTGTAATTGTAAGCGTCAACGGGATTGCGACCGCTGGCGTCGATCGTGTTGCCCACGGTCATGTCGCGGCGAAGGCGAGTCTTGCCCAACTCGAGCAAGATATCGTGATCTTCATTCGGGGTCAGCGTAATGCGACCGGTAATGTCGATATCCTTCTGCTCAGGCGTGCCACCGATAACACTGTCCTCCTGGCGCTTGAGGCCGCGCCCCCAGACCTGAACGCCGACAAGATTCGGAACCAGCGGCCCGGTCATGTAATAGGAACCTTGCAACGAGTTCCCGAATTTGGAGTGCTGTTGGACCGTGCCATCGACCGTAAAAGATCCGCTCCATGTGTCGGATACTTTTTTGGTGATGATATTGATGACGCCGCCCATGGCGTCCGATCCGTAAAGCGAGGACATAGGGCCGCGGATGACTTCGATCCGTTCGATGGCATTGGCGGGTGGCAGGAAACTCTGTTCGAAGCCGGAGTTACCGTTGGTGCGTGCATCGCGCGTGCTCTGGCGTTTTCCATCAACGAGCAGCAGCGTATAGGAACCGGGAAGGCCGCGAATGAAGATGTCTTTTTCGGCGGCAGGGCCGGTCACGGACACGCCTTGTACATCTTTCAAAGCGTCCGACAGATCGCGATAAGCGCCCTTTTCCAGCTCTTCGCCAGGAACCACGGTTATGCTCGCCGGGGCGTCAGTAATGTTCTGTTCGAACCCGGTGGCTGTGACGACAATCTGATTGAGTTTGACGGCTCCGTCGGCGGTCGTTTCGATGGCCGCTTCTGGCGCCTTTTTCTTCTTGGCGCTTGCCTCGTCCGAGATTGCTTGCTCTGTTGCTTTGGCTGCTGTTTGCGCGGTCGCCATCGTTTCGCTCAGAAGCAGAGTGCTGGAAAGACAGGTCCCCGCAAGGATCACCCGGTAAACAGGCGATTTTCCCGCCAAACGCCTGTTTTGTGTACTTTCAGTCCACAATCCCCGAAACAAGCTGGTCATTTTCGTCACCGTTTAAAGTTGAGTTTCGTAGTCTCCTTATGTATGGCAATAAGGTGAGGTCAATCGTCATGTTTTATAAGCGTTCTAAATTTCAAAAACTGCAAATGAGCGGGTACTAAAGTGATGTCGGGCAAGCAGCCGGAAACTCAGCGACATTCGCAAAAAGGCGAAAGTGAAAGCCTTCGTTTGGGGCAGTTGCGACTGTTGATTGCTCTTGATGCACTTCTGGTGGAAGGCAGTGTCGGCGGTGCCGCAAAGCAGATGGGGTTGAGCATCGCAGCCATGAGCCGACTGCTCGGTCAGATTCGCGAAAAATTCAATGATCCCATTCTGGTTCGCTCGGGCCGAAATATGGTCGCGACCCCAAAAGCAGAAGCACTGCGGGGGCGACTGCGGCGGCTGGCAAATGAAGCCGAAACACTATTGAGTCTAGACCTTACTGAAGTGCCGAAATCGGGCTGCACCGGGCATCACGGATGGAAGAGAAGCGCTATCGTGGCGCCGCCGCCGCTCGGTATACGCAAGGTGATTGAGCTTGAAAATCACCCGACGCCGGAACAGCTTGCGGCGCAGTTCGCCCGCATTCAGGATGAAAATGATCCGGTCCGGAGGCTTGCCAAATATATCGCTGTGGTAGGGCGAAAAGTTGGGCATACCCGTCCGCTTGAAATGTCGGAAGCTGAAGATGCATTCACCACGATCTTTGCGGGCAAAGCCGATCCCATGCAGATCAGCGCACTACTCCGGCTTATTCATTATCGTGGAGAAACTGCTACCGAACTTGCTGGCATGGCGCGTGCGGCGAGGCGAATTTATTCACTGGAGACGGGATTGAACATTCCCGCTCTCGACTGGCCAGCTTATCTGTCGCCCAATTCCATGCAGTCTCCATGGTTCATGCTCTCAGCTTTGCTGGTCGCTCGAGCCGGCTATCCGGTTGTCTTGCATGGCAACTGCGGAACAGGGGAAATCTCTGGCAAGCTGGAGATGGCGGCTGAGGCCATCAAACTACCAATTGCGACGTCACATATCTCGGCGGAAAGTGCTTTGAGGGCGCATGGAATCTGCTTCATGCCGATGGCTGGTTTCGCGCCTCAAATTCATGCGTTGCTTGCGCTCTATCCACTGTTTGAGTCCCGTTCATCAATGAATAGCCTGGTCCATCTGCTAAACCCGATGAACCTCAAAGCTTCATTTCTGGGCGTTACACAACCCGCATATCGCAAATTGCATCGCGATGCGGGAGCGCTTCTCGGCCTGCCTTCGATTTCGGTTGTTTCGACCAGCCGTGATGTCGCGGAACTCGTCCCGCATAGAGCGCATATGATCTACAGGCTTCTTGACGGTCGTGAAACCGATCTGGTGCTTCCAACACTTTCCCGGGAAAGCGGTGACAAGCACTCAAACTTCAGCTCATTTGAATATTGGTATGGTGTCTGGTCTGGCGCTGCCGTGGATAAACGTGCAGAAAATACAATCGTTGCCACAGCTGCCATGGCGATGATGACAGCTGCATCCGCCGACAATGAAAGCCATGCGCTGTTCTTCGAAAAAGCTGAAGAACTTTGGTGCAACCGGCACCGACCGACTCGCTGCTTCAAAAGCAGCGGCAATCGCGGAACGTGAAATTGTTTCACGTTCCGTAATTCATGGAAAAGCTTTTCCTGAAGCTCTCGAGTATGGCACGCCCATGCTTTGGCTACTCATTTCGGAGGCTTTATTTTCTCCCGTAAGTTTGATTGTAGCAGTGAGGCATCGCTGCCCATCCTGCCAATCATCGCGTCGCACGCCGCTCACGTTGAAAATCTTCCGGGAGATACCATTGACTATACATACCGCGCCAATCAATCTGCCTTTGCTCGATCTATCGCGTTTCAACGGGAGAGCTGACGAGCGTGCCAACTTTGTCGCGGAACTGCGCCAGACGCTTCACGACCATGGCTTCTTTTATCTTACTGGCCATGGCGTCGATCCGAAACTCGTGGAAGACGTGGTAACCACGGCAAAGAAGTTCTTCGCGCTGCCCGCGGAAGAAAAACTCAAAATAGAAATGGTCAAGTCGCCCCATTTTCGCGGTTACAATCGCGCTGGCTTTGAGCGGACCCGTGGCCAGCAGGATTGGCGTGAACAGCTGGATATCAACACGGAATTGGAACCGGTTATATTAGGTCCGGACAGTCCGGCATGGAAGCGTCTGATCGGCCCGAATCAATGGCCTGAGGCTTTGCCCGAGCTCAAACCCTTGCTGCTTGCGTATCAGGCTGAGGTGACGCGTGTTGGCATTGATATTCTGAAAGCCATCGCTGCCGCATTGGGGCAGCCGGAAGATTTTTTTGCCCAGATTTATGAACCGCATCCGTCTCAACTCTTGAAGATCATTCGTTATCCGGGCCGCGACGTCGCTGAAAGCGAGCAGGGAGTGGGGGCCCATAAGGACGGTGGCTTCGTTACTGTTCTCTTGCAGGATGTCGTTCCCGGCTTGCGCGTCCAGCGCGAAGATGGCGAATGGATCGATGCGCCTCCGGTTCCTGGTACCTTTGTCATCAATACCGGCGAACTACTTGAGCTTGCCACTAACGGGTTTGTGCGGGCTGATGTACATGGCGTCGTCGCGCCTCCGGCGGGTGTTGAACGTTTCTCCGTCGCTTTCTTTCTTGGCGCCCGATATGATGCGACCATTCCAGTTATCGATTTGCCTGATGAGTTGAAGATCAAGGAACGCGGCGTGACCGTCGATGCCCTAAATCCGATTTTTCGTGAGGTCGGCGCAAACAACCTTAAGAGTCGCCTCCGGTCCCATCCAGATGTCGCGCGCGTACATCATGCAGATTTGCTGACGCCTGAACAATTGGCAGAACATTAAGGCGGAGCGGCATATTGAGCGGCTGATACACCATGTTTAAACCCCTTCCTTGGCGGCCGATTGTGCTGGTGGCCATTGGTCGCCAAGGAAGGGGTCGGGGGTATGCCGTTATTCGGGGTTTTGATTTGTGACGCTCAAATGAGTCCCTCTGCGGATATTTCGTCTGTTGGCGGGCATTTAAAAGCTGCGATTGCTGACAGGGCAGAAGCATCGAGTGCCCAATTTGGCAGCAGGCTTTGTCGATTTGATCTGAAAGCGCGGCTCCGCTTTGCGAAAATTTCGGCAAATTGACCGTATAGTTGTCATTTTGAACAATTTGCTCCCTAGAAATTTAACAAATCCACGGCTTGATCGTTCAATGCATCAATGAAAATCTCCCTAAACTTATAAAGCGTGACTTAGGGAGGGGATCGCTGAAATGCCTGTAATGCCCGAATTGTATGCCGATACCATAATTTATAACGGTACGATCTGGTGTGGATATGAGGAGGGCACGGTCGAAGCCTTGGCTATCTGGCAAGGCAAGGTGCTCGCGACAGGCACAAAGGACCAGATTTGGTCATTGAAAGGCAGCAATACACGTCTGATCGATCTGAAAGGCCGCTTCGCCACGCCCGGACTGAACGATGCCCATCTACATCTTATTTCGGTTGGGCTTACGCTAAAGTGGATCGACGCGACGCCGCAGGCAGCACCGACCTTGCAAAGCTTGCTCGATGCCATTCGAGACAAGGCGGCTTCGGTCCCTCAGGGAACATGGATCAGAGCCCGCGGCTATGATCAGACCAAGCTTGATGTAGGCCGCCATCCGCATAAGTCCGAACTTGATGCGGTTGCTCCAAACAATCCTGTCATGCTTGTACGGGCTTGCGGTCACGTATCCATTTTTAATTCGAAAGCGTTTGAACTGGCCGGTATCGATGAAAATTCGCCGGTGCCGGAAGGTGGACTGATCGAGCAGAAAAATGGTGTTCTGACCGGAATGGTTGCGGAAAATGCCCAGGGAGCCGTTCGTAAGGCAATCCCTCAGGCAACCACGGAAGAAATGATTGAAGCCATTGAGGCCGCAGGCGAACTGCTTCTTTCCTATGGCATTACCAGCGTTATGGATGCCGCTGTCGGCCAGGTTGCGGGCTTCGATGAGATTCGTGCCTATAATCTCGCCAAACTGGAGAAGCGCTTGCCGGTACGTACCTGGCTTGTGCTTCTTGGCGACCCCGGTCCTTCCATTGTCGAGGAATGCTATAAAGCTGGTCTTGTGTCGGGTGTAGGCGATGACATGCTGACGGTCGGTGCCGTCAAGATTTTCCTCGACGGCTCGGCAGGTGGACGGACTGCGTGGATGAGCAAGCCTTATCTCGGCGATGATAATAATATCGGTGTCCAGATATTGCCGGACGCGGAATTGGAAGCGTTGGTGCTGGATGCTCACAAGAAGGGCTACCAACTGGCATGCCACGCTATCGGCGACGCTGCGATCGGCCAGCTCATCACAGCCTATGAAAAGGCACTCGCCGCCTATCCCGATCCGGATCGCCGCCACCGTATCGAACATTGCGGCTTTTCCACGCCGGAACAGCACGGGCGGATGAAAAAGGCTGGTATTTATCCATGCCCGCAGCAGGTTTTCATATACGATTTCGGCGATGCCTATATTTCGGTTCTGGGTGAGGAGCGAGCTCTCTCAAGCTATCCGCTGAAGACCTGGAAAGAGCTTGGTTTCAAGCCAGCGACCGGCAGCGATGCACCGGTATGTCACCCGAATCCCTATCCGAACATCTATTCGATGCTGACCCGCGAAACTGGCAAGGGAACCGTGATGGATGCCCGCGAATGCGTGACCATTGAAGAGGCTCTTCAGGTTTACACGGAGTTCGGAGCCTTCTCTCAGAAGCTGGAGAATGTGAAGGGCAAGCTCGTACCCGGACAGGTTGCCGATATCGCAGTTTTCTCGCGCAACATGCTCACGGCCAAGCCGCAAGAAATTCTCAACGATACGCATTGCGTTCTTACCATGCGTGGCGGTGAGGTTGTGTTCGAACGGTCGTGAAGAAATGCCTCCATATCTGGAAGCAACAAAAAGAATTGAAGTGTAAACGCTTCGGAGAAAATTCGGTCAACTTGGTTTCTACCAAGCTGACCGAATAAACGGTTCATCTGGATCGCAAGAACAATACTTATGAAGGGGAACAATATGAGAAAATTCACTTTGCTGGCCGCGCTGTCCGCGGTTCTGTTGGCCGGAACGGCTGCTTATGCTGCCGACGAGCCGCGTCCGGGAGGTGTCATCAATTTCGTAGCACCTTATGGCGACAGCTTCTCGACGCTTGATATTCAGGCGTCGCCTGCCACGCAGGATGAGTTTTACGCGAAGGCTATCCATCGTACGCTCTATGATTGGGACGCTGATCTGAACAAGCCGGTACTCGGTCTTGCCACCGACGTCACGGTGTCTGACGACAGGCTCGTTTATACCTACAAACTTCGTCCTGATGCATTTTTTCACAACGGAAAGCCACTGACTGCCGATGACATTATCTGGAGCTACACCCGGATAATGGACCCCAAAAAGGCATTTCCACCGGCACGTTATATTGCAGAAATCAAGGGTGCCGAGGAATACACGCAGGGCAAGGCCAAGGAAATTTCCGGCCTGAAAAAGATTGACGACCATACCCTCGAAATCACGCTGAAGCAGCCGATTGACCCAGGCTTCCAGTTCATGCGCAATAATACTGCCATTTATCCGGCAGGCGAGGGGGATAGCGAGGAGTTCCAGCGTCACCCTATTGGTCTTGGACCTTACAAATTTGCGGAATATGTTCCCGGCTCCCGCCTGACGGTCGAGAAGTGGGATAAATACTATGAAAAAGGTAAGCCTTACGCCGACAAGGTCAATATATTGATCATGGGTGACGCTGCGGCACGCGACGTTGCGTTCCGCAACAAGGAAATTGACGTGGCTGTGCTTGGGCCGGCGCAATACACGGCCTACCTTGCCGACCCCGAAATTGCCAAGAATATGGTTGAGGTGGCTGAAGTTTATACACGGGCCGTCGGCTTCAATCCGGATTTCAAACCGTTCCAGGACAAGCGTGTCCGTCAGGCAATCAACTACGCCATTGATAGTGATCTCATCATCAAGCGCCTCGTCAAGGACAAGGCTTATCGCGCAGTCGGTTGGCTTCCAAACTCGTCGCCCGCCTTCGACAAGGATGCAAAGCCTTATCCATATGATCCTGAAAAAGCGAAGGCTTTGCTTGCTGAAGCCGGATATCCTGACGGCTTTGAGTTTGAGTTGACCGCGACGCAGAACGAAAGCTGGGGTTTGACCATCGTTCAGGCGATCATTCCGATGCTCGCCAAGGTCGGCATCAAGGTGAAGGCAAAGCCGGTCGAAGCGTCTGTGCTGGCCGATGTGGTTCCTGCTGGTAATTTCCAGGCTTATATGTGGTCACTTGAAAGTGGCCCGGATGCGCTGACGGCCATGCAGTGTTTCTATTCCACGACACCACAATCTGCATGTAACTATCAGAAGTTCTCCAATGCCGAGTTCGACAAGATTGTCGATGCAGCAAAACTGGCCAAAACCGAAGAGGAAAAGAACGAGCTTCTGAAGAAAGCCAACAACCTGTTGCAGGAAGAAGCGCCGGTATGGTTCTTCAATTACAACAAGGCTGTTATGGCGCATCAGCCATGGTTGCATGGTTTGCAACCAAATTCGGCGGAACTCGCAATTCAGTCCTACGAAAAACTTTGGGTTGACGACACGGTTCCGTCTGGTCGCTAACTTCGGCTGATCTGGATCGGCCCGCTCGATTTCGGGCGGGCCACTCATCCCCTTTGCTCGGGCGTTTTTGCGCTGATCCAAAAGGAGGACCATGTGCTCTATTTTATTCTTCGGCGCGTCCTGCAGATGATACCGACGGTTGTCGCGGTGTCTCTGCTGATCTTCGTCATTTTCAGTGTTGTTCCCGGCAGCATCGCCTCCGGCCTTATTGCCAATGGCAAGGGGATGAACGACCCGAAGATGGTCGAAAAGATCACTCAGGAGTTCGGCCTCGACAAGCCTGTTCATGTCCGTTTCGGCAATTACCTGGTTCAGCTGGCGCAGTTTGATCTCGGCACGTCCTATCGATCAAGGCAGCCGGTTGTCTCGCTTATTCAGGAGCGCATGTGGCCCACGCTGAAGCTCGCTTTTGCAGCCATGGGATTTGCGATCCTGATAGGTGTGCCACTTGGGTTTCTCGCCGCGCTCAAGCCGGGAAGCGTGCTTGACAGCGTCACCATGATAGGAGCGGTTTCTGGCCTCTCACTGCCGCAGTTCTGGCTTGGCTTGCTGGCTATGTATCTCTTTGCACTGACACTTGGATGGTTGCCAAGCTTTGGCTATGGCGACGGCGGCATCAGAAACATCATTCTACCCGCATTGACGCTGGGGGTTGCACCTCTGGCTTTGCTGGCAAGGACGACGCGTGCAGCGGTGCTTGAAGTGATGGGGGCCGATTTCATCCGTACTGCCCGTTCGAAAGGTATGAACAGTTTCAAGCTGGTGAAGTGGCACGTCATGCGCAATGCGCTGGTGCTGATCATTACGACAATCGGTTTGCAATTCGGATCGATGATGGGGCAGGCCGTGGTGGTGGAGAAGCTGTTCTCCTGGCCGGGCCTCGGCTCTTTGCTTATCGATAGCGTTTCTTTGCGCGATATTCCCGTCGTGCAGGGGGCAATTCTCGTGATCGTTTTGTGGTTTCTGGTGATCAATACGATCGTTGACATTCTCTACGCGGTTATCGATCCGCGCATAAGCCACGAGTGAGCCCATGAAGCTGCGTTTCAATCTCGTATTCGGTGGGTTCGTGTGTATAGTCATCGTGGCGGCGGCCGTCTTTGCGCCGCTGCTTGCCCACTATAACCCGGTCCTCGATGCCGATCTGATGAATGCCGAATTGCCGCCGGACGCACAGTTCTGGTTCGGAACGGATGCACAAGGTCGCGATGTCTATTCGCGCATTCTCTATGGTGCGCAAGTGTCTTTGACTGTTGGCGTCGTCTCGCAGTGCATCAACACGGTTATTGGCCTCTGTTTTGGCATTTCCGCCGGTTATTTCGGCGGCTGGTGGGATGACTTCGTCAATGGCCTGACCAATCTGATGCTGGCAATACCGTCGCTGATCTTCGCTTTGGCGATCATGGCCGTTCTCGGCCCCGGTTTGCCGAGTCTTTTACTCGCACTTGGTCTCACGAACTGGTCGTGGACTTGTCGCATTGCGCGCAGTTCCACCCTCTCACTCAAGAAACAGGGCTATATTCAGGCCGCCAAGATGCTTGGCTATAGCGATGTCCGCATCATGATCACGCAAATTGTGCCGAACATGATCGGCCCGATCCTCGTTATCGGCACATTGGGAATGGGCGATGCTATCCTTGCTGAAGCCGCACTTTCCTATCTTGGCCTTGGCATCAGTCCGCCAGATCCAAGTTGGGGCAATATGCTTACGGATGCGCGTGAGTTGATCGTGAACGCGCCCTGGGCTGCGGTCTTCCCCGGCCTTGCTATCTTTTTCACGGTGCTTGGACTCAATTTGTTCGGGGACGGTCTTCGCGACTGGCTCGATCCGCATATGAGGACGCGCAAGGTATGAGCGAGCAAACACTTCTTGAGGTCGAGAACCTGCGGATCGACATTGTGTCCGGTTCGAGCAAACACAATGTAGTCGAAGACGTATCGTTCACCATCGATGCGGGCGAGACATTCGGACTGGTTGGAGAATCCGGTTGCGGAAAGAGCATCACCGCACTGTCGATGATAGGGTTGCTGCGCAAGCCACTGTCGATAACGGGCGGGGCTATACGCTTCAAAGGTCAGGATCTGCGATCCATGTCGTCGCGCGAAATGCAAAAGTTGCGTGGCAATCGTATCGCCATGATCTTTCAGGAGCCGATGACAGCCCTCAATCCGCTGTCGCCTGTGGGGCGGCAGATTGCGGAAATGTTCGTGCTGCATCAGGGCGCGACCTGGCATGAGGCGGAGCGTAAGGCGGTCGAAGCACTAGCCAATGTCCAGGTTCCCGCGCCAGAGCAACGCGTGAAGAATTATCCGCATCAGATGTCTGGCGGCATGCGCCAGCGCGTTATGATCGCTATCGCGCTTGCATGCAACCCGGATCTGCTGATTGCCGATGAGCCTACGACGGCGCTTGATGTGACGGTTCAGGCGGAAATCCTGCGACTGATGCAGGAACTTTGCTCGGCGCGCGGGACATCTGTTCTCATGATCAGCCACGATCTTGGGGTCATCGCAAAAATGTGCCGTCGCGTGGGTGTGATGTATGCCGGGCATTTGGTCGAAGAACGTATCACGGCGGGCCTCTTTCATCATCCGGCGCACCCTTATGCGCATGGGCTTCTGGCGTCGCTCCCGCAACTTGGTTCTCGCCAGAAAGAAGGCCAGTTGCGGCTTCAGGAGATCGAAGGCGTCGTGCCATCCATTTCCGCTTTTCCAAAGGGCTGCAGGTTTGAGCCGCGTTGCGCGCGCGCAACCGATATTTGCCGCGCACAAAAGCCGGGCTGGACACCGCTGGAGGATGCCGGCGTGGTGAGGTGTTTCCATCATGAATGATATGCATTCAACCAAATTGGCAGAGCCCTTGATCCACATCGATGACGTCTGCGTTTACTTCCCAGTAAGCGGTGGCATTTTCAGTCGCTCCAAGCAATTGCTGCGCGCGGTCAATAATCTCAGCCTGACACTCAATAAAGGCGAATGCCTGTCGATTGTGGGTGAATCCGGTTGCGGCAAATCCACGCTCGCTCTCTCTATAGTGGGCTTGCAGAAACCGACCAGCGGACAGATTTATTTCGAAGGACGTCCGATTACTGGCAAGAGCGAACCCTCGCGGCTGGAACGGGCAAAGATGGCGCAGATGGTCTTTCAAGATCCGTTTGCATCACTCAATCCACGCCAGACGGTCTATACATCACTTGCTGCACCATTGCGGTTGCATGGTGTGAACTCGCGCAGTGAAGTTGATGGCCGCGTCGAGGAAATTCTGCGTCTCGTCGGTTTGAAGCCTGAGCAGGCGAAACGTTTTCCGCATGAATTCTCCGGTGGACAGCGTCAACGTATCGGGATTGCCCGTGCCTTGCTGCTGAACCCGAAGGTCATTGTGCTCGATGAGCCTGTTTCCGCGCTTGATGTCTCGATCCGGGCGCAGATCATCAACCTGCTTCTGGAGCTGAAAGAACGACTTGGGCTTTCCTACATCATGATCAGCCATGATCTGAGTGTCGTGGAGCATATGAGCGATCGGGTCGCTGTCATGTATTTTGGCCAGATTGTTGAGAGTGGACCGTGGGATCGCATATTTTCAAATCCGACCCATCCTTATACGCGGCGACTGATTTCTGCCATTCCCGATCCGATGACGGAATTGACTGGCGGCCGTCTGATTGACGATACAAGCCCGCCTCAAGCACCGGAAGGTTTTGCGTTTTATCCAGAAAGTTTCGGTACGCATAACGTACACGAGGTGCCGCCGCCAACGCAGTTTGTTGATATCGGCGGCGACCAGCGTATTCGCGTTATTGAGAAAGCCTGACCTGAAGTGGAAGATTCATCAAAGCGCCGTCAGGCAGCGCTTTGATGAATGAATGTGGATCAGCCGCTAATGAGCTTCACTTCCATAAAGTCTTCGAGGCCCCATTTTCCACCTTCGCGACCATTACCCGATTGCTTGTAGCCTCCGAACGGGCTGCCAGGCGCGCGGGACGTTCCATTGATCTGAATCATGCCAGCGCGCAGTTTACGAGCCACACGCTTTGCGCGTTCCGGGCTGCCGGTCTGAATATAGGCGGCAAGTCCGTAAGGCGTATCGTTCGCAATGGTGATCGCCTCTTCTTCCGTATCGAACGGGATCATGGCAAGCACTGGACCGAAGATTTCCTCACGAGCAATCGTCATATTATTGTTAACATCGGCAAAGACCGTCGGCTTGACGAAATCGCCCTCGGAGAAACCATCGGGACGGCCGGTTCCGCCCGCCACAAGACGCGCCCCTTCTTCAATGCCTTTCTGAATCAGTTTTTGAACTTTCTCGAACTGGATCGAAGAAGAAAGCGGGCCGATATGATCGCCTTCCTCTGCGGGATCACCGACCTTCGTGCCTTCGGCCACTTTCTTGGCTAGCTCTACCGCCTTGTCATACACCGTGCGTTCTACAAGCATGCGCGTCGGCGCATTACAGGATTGCCCGGTATTTTCGAAACAATGAGCAAGACTGCGCGCAATGGTTTTTTCGAGGTCGGCATCGGCAAAAACGATGTTTGGTGATTTGCCGCCAAGCTCGAGCGACACCCGCTTGACGGTGGCTGCGGCAGCTCTTGAAACGGCCGTTCCAGCTCGTGTCGAACCGGTGAAAGACATCATGTCGACGTCTGGATGCTGCGATAGTGCTTCGCCAACAACAGGGCCTTCACCGTTAACGAGATTAAATACGCCCTTCGGAAAACCCGCCTGATCGACAAACTCGGCAAAGAGCATGGCCGACATAGGCGCAATTTCGGAAGGCTTCAACACGACCGTGCAGCCAACCGCCAATGCGGGAACAACTTTCAGTGCGATCTGGTTCATCGGCCAGTTCCACGGCGTTATAAGGCCGCACACACCGATTGGTTCGTGAACCACGGTCTGGTTCGGATATTTGGGGGAAAGGATTTCCTCAAATTCGAAATTCTCGAAAGCGGCAATGAAAGCCTCGGTATGCGAAAGGCCAGC
Organism: Ochrobactrum sp. PL_is501; assembly: GCF_055816895.1. Lineage (NCBI taxonomy): Bacteria > Pseudomonadati > Pseudomonadota > Alphaproteobacteria > Hyphomicrobiales > Brucellaceae > Ochrobactrum > Ochrobactrum sp. PL_is501. Next base: position 282,425 of record NZ_JBVPGR010000035.1, read on the forward strand.
TGCCGCCTGCGATTCCCGAGCGAGCGTAATTGGCGCACCCATTTCGAGTGAAATGGTCTTGGCCATTTCATCCAGACGGGCTTCGTAGATTTCGACGAGACGCCGTATATACCCGATACGCTCGGCTGCCGGTGTCTCGCTCCAGGAGGGGAAAGCCTTGCGAGCTGCTGCGACCGCCAGGTCTATGTCTTTCGCAGAGCCGGCCGAGATAACGGCGTATGGCTTTTCATTGGCAGGATTGATGACCTCAATGGATTTGGCTTCTATGGGCGCACGCCATGCCCCGTCGATATAGAAATCCGTTTTTTGGGTGAGGTTCTTCTGAAGCATCGTGCCGTCCTCCATCACGCTTGATTTTCCGGGTCAGGGAAGCCAACCCAAGTTGTTCGCAACACTAATGCTCGGACATGGCAGCGTCAAAACAGAACGGTACATGGATGTATCAATTTTTCTTATTCATTATCGTAAGCTTCGATTTCAATGCCCAAAGCCGCCAGTCCTTCCTCCAGGTAATCTCCCAGAAGTGGCGTGCCGATAAGATATTTGGCCTCCCGGCCATTGTCCCGGTCGGCCGCAGTTGAAAGAGCTTCGTCCCACTCGTCGGCGCTGAAATCACCACGCCCCACCCACATGAGCGCCAACAGCTCCTGCCGCTCGTCAATGTTGAGGGATCGAATTGCGGCAAAGAGTTCCTTGCGGGTAGGGTTTGCCAGTGAGGCGTCGAGAATGTCGATTTCATTGTCGTCACTGGCATTGGAGCCGGTTTCTTCATCCACTGCAGGAACCTGGACATCATACTCCCGGGCTTTGGCGATGATGAATTCGAGATTCTCGATATTGTTGACCAGCTCGACCACGATTGTCTCCGTCACCTTTGTTGTTGGATAAACAACGCTTGGAAAAGGCCTTGGTTCCGGCTGTCTCTCAAAGGGCTGGGTCGGCTTCGCGCAGCCTGTATCCGACGCCTGTTTCTGTCAGGATATAATGCGGCTGATCCGGAATTTTTTCAATCTTTTGCCGTAACTGCCGAACATAAATGCGAAGATATTGTACGTCTGCGGCTGGCCCCCAAACCTGGCTGAGAATGAAGTGATGCGTCAGCACTTTTCCTGCATGCTGTACCAGCAGGCGCAATATGTCGTATTCCTTGGGCGACAGCTTGATTTCCTCATTGTCGAGTTTCACAATCCGGCGCACAAGATCAACCGTCAGGCCGTCGCTTTGGAAAAGTGGTTTTTCACCCTGCTGTTGCAGCCGGTGACGCAGAGCAACGCGCAAACGTGCGGCAAGTTCTTTCATGCCAAATGGTTTGGGGACGTAATCGTCGGCCCCTTCCTCAAGCGCACGGACGATCCCGGCCTCGTCCGTACGACTTGAAAGGATGAGGATAGGCAAGGTTATCCCATTTTCTCTCCAGCGTTGCAGCAGCGTGTGCCCATCAGTATCCGGAAGCCCCAGATCGAGTAGCACGATGTCTGCTTTTTCAGCAGCAAGATACCTGTCCGCTTCGTCGCCATTTACCGCTTCGATGACGGTATAACCCTCTGTTGTCAGTCCGACCCGGAGCAGTTTGCGGATAGCTGGTTCATCATCCACGACCAGAATTTTCAATTTGGGATCGTTCATGATTTTCTGTCAGTTTCGTCAGTGAGGATGGGCAATGTGATCGTGAATATGGCACCGGCGTCGTCATGCCGATTGCCCGCCCTGATCGATCCCCCTACGGCCTCTATAAACCCTCGTGCAATTGAAAGACCAAGGCCGGTGCCTGCTTGCACGTGATCGCCCTTACGCACACGATAGAACGTATCGAATACGCGTTCCAGATCGTCAGGCGGAATACCCGGACCCCGATCGCTGATTTCCAGCGTGATACGGGACGGGCTCGCATGAGCGGCTATCACAATAGGTGTGTTCGCAGGCGCATATTTGGCTGCATTGTCGAGCAGATTGAACAAGGCCTGTTCGAACAGGACGGCATCAAGTTGAACCATGGGCAGGTTGGCGGGAACAGCAACATGCACCTGATGATGGGCCAGTATTTTGGCGGCACGGTTCAGCGCGGTTCCGACAAGATCGCCGACATAGTGAAATGATAGATTGGGCTTCATCGCTCCCGCTTCGATCCGCGTCATATCGAGGAGGTTGGCAATGAAACGGTTCAGGCGCTCGGACTGGTCAACGACTGTTGCCACCAGCTCGGAACGATCCGCATCGGGCAAAGACGCGGAATAATCGCGCAGCGTCGTTGCCGCACCCAGAATGGCTGCAAGGGGCGTTTTCAAATCGTGCGAGATCGATGTGAGCAGGGCCGAACGCAGCTTGTCAGCTTCGGCAGCGAGTTTTGCGCGCTCCACATCGCCGACGAGTTGGACGCGTTCAATGGCAATTGCCGCCTGATCGGCCAAGGCTTCAAAGAGACGTTGCTGTTCAGGTGTGAGAATAGGCCCCATGCGATCATTGTCGAGACCGATGACACCCACCGATGTTCTCGCGGTCTTGAGAGGCAGATAAAGCCGCTTGGCACCCGGCAGCGTATTGGCGCCCCGCCCAGCGGGAAGGTCGTGTTCCCAGGTCCAGTGCGCGGCAGCGATGTCGGCGTCATCCAAAGTGTCATCCGGTGGATAACCGCCCCGGACCGCGATGCTGTTTCCTTCAGGCAGGAGGATCACGACCCGCACTTTGAGCATGGACGCGATCTGGAATGCGGTTGCCCAAAGCACATCGTCAAGCGAGCCAGTTCCAGCCAGCTTTTTGCTGAACAGATACAGATCTTCCGTCATACGTGCGCGCTGGCGCGCGGCTGCGGCCTGCCGTTGGACCCGGCTCGCAAGATTGCTGGCAATGAAACTCACAAACAGGAAGAACGCCAGCGCTACGACACTTTCCGGATCGGCAATGGAAAGAGTGTAAAGTGGAGAGAGAAAAAAGAAATTATAGGCAAATGCGCTGATTACTGATGCAAAAAGCGCAGGCCAGAGACCAAGTGTAACGGCAACACCAAGCACACCGACAACAAACACCAACGCTATGCTGCGCACATCCAGAAACTGGTCGAGCAGCAGCCCGCAGACAAGTGCTGTGGCTGTTATCGCGATGCCGATTACATATGGTGCGATGTCAGGGGAGGCCTTCTGTCTGGCGGTATTGACCTTACGAGGAGTACTCGCGTTTTCATGCTCGACACCCGCTGTTATGTGGATATCAATGGCACCGGAAAGCCGCACAAGTTCCCGGGCAATGGAGCCGTCGATCATTTCACGCCAGCGTGACTTTATAGACTTTCCAGCGACGATCTGCGTGAAATTGTGGGCCGAAGCGTAGCGAACAATGTCTTCAGCAACGGACTGACCCGGAATGACGATTGTTTCTCCTCCAAGCTGTTCGGCAAGCCTTAGAGCTGTTGCAAGCCTGTCTTTTGCTTCCTCGGCAAGCCCGGCAGACCGCGCCGTTTCGATGTGGATTGCGGCCCATGGCGCACGAAGACGATCTGCAAGCCGACGCGCATAGCGAACCAGCGATATGCTGCGCGGTCGCTCATCGACTGCAACCAGTATGCGGTCGCCGGCGGCCCACGGTCCTTCAATGGCATGAGCGCGCATATGGCTGAGGAGTTGCTCATCCACGCGCTGTGCAGTGCGGCGCAGCGCCAGTTCACGCAATGCCGTGAGATTTCCCGGAGAAAAATAGTTGCGGATCGCCCGTTTGGCAGTCTTAGGGAGATAGATCTTGCCTTCATTGAGGCGCTTGATGAGATCGTTTGGCGTGAGATCGATGAGTTCGATATCGTCGGCACGGTCGATGATGCTATCGGGCACCGTTTCACGCACACGGATGCGCGTGATCTGCGCCACGACGTCATTGAGGCTTTCGACATGTTGGATATTGAGCGTTGTGTAAACGTCGATGCCGCGCGCCAGAATTTCCTCTACATCCTGATACCGTTTCGGGTGTCTGCTGCCGGGCGCATTTGTATGGGCCAGTTCGTCCACCAGAACCAGTTGCGGCTTGCGGGCGAGTATCGCATCGATATCCATTTCATCGAGAAGATGACCGCGATAAGCCACTTGCGCGCGCGGGACAATCTCAAGCCCTTCCGTCAAGGCTTCGGTTTCAGCCCGTCCGTGCGTTTCGACCATGCCGATGACGACATCTATTCCGTCGGCTTTGCGCGCACGACCCGACATCAACATTTCATAGGTTTTACCGACACCCGGAGCGGCACCGAGAAATATTTTCAGGTGGCCACGCGTTTCGCGTTCCGCCTGTTCCAGCAGGGCGTCGGGTGAGGGTCTGTTATCGCTGGGGCGAAGCGGGTCCGATGTCAAACAAGGCTCCTGGCAGGGAGGGGCGGCAAATCATGCCGCCACCAGTTATTCTACTTGCTACCGGTCCTGTCCAGAACAAGGTTCAGCTTCAAAACGTTGACCACTGGTTCACCGAGGAAACCAAGTTCGCGGGCTTCAACCTGTTGTTCGACTATCCCGCGCAAAGCGGCTTCCTCAATCCCGCGCGCTTTTGCGACGCGAGGTATTTGATAGAATGCGGCTTCTGGCGAAATATGCGGATCAAGGCCGCTTGCGGATGTTGTCACGAGGTCGACCGGCGGCGTGGAACCCTCGCTTTGCGTCAGGGCGGTGGCGTCGGTTTTGACTCGCTCAATCAGCTGTGGGTTGGTCGGCCCGAGATTGGAGCCACCGGAGCTTGCAGCGTCATAGCCGTCTTTTCCAGCGGCGGATGGGCGACCATGAAAATAGCGATCACTGGTAAAACCCTGTCCGATCAATTCGGAACCGACGATTTTGCCATTCTTTTCGATCAGGCTGCCATTGGCGCGAGCCGGAAAGATTGTCTGGGCGATACCTGTCATGCCGAGCGGATAAAGCAATCCTGTTATCATGGTGAGCGAAACAATCATGACGAGCGCTGGACGAAGCTGTTTCAGCATTTTGCAAATCCTTATGCGAGGCCAAGGGCAGTGATGGCCAGATCGATGGCCTTGATGCCGATGAAGGGAACGATGATGCCGCCCAGACCGTAGATCAGAAGATTGCGCGAAAGGAGAGCGCCTGCACCGACTGGCTTATAAGTGACGCCTTTCAAAGAAAGCGGGATCAGGGCCACAATGATCAAGGCGTTGAAGATGATGGCTGACAGGATGGCGCTCTGCGGTGTCGCAAGCCCCATGATATTGAGCGCGCCAAGCTGGGGATAGAAGGCTAGAAACATTGCCGGGATAATCGCGAAATATTTCGCAATATCATTGGCAATGGAGAAGGTCGTCAGTGCTCCCCGGGTCATCAGCAATTGCTTGCCGATTTCAACGATTTCGATGAGTTTGGTAGGATCACTGTCCAGATCGACCATATTACCCGCTTCACGCGCTGCAACCGTGCCGGTGTTCATGGCGACGCCGACGTCGGCCTGGGCAAGGGCAGGGGCGTCGTTGGTGCCGTCGCCGCACATTGCAACAAGCTTGCCCTTGGCCTGTTCCTCGCGGATCAGCGACAGCTTGTTTTCAGGCGTTGCCTGCGCAAGAAAATCGTCTACACCTGCTTCAGCAGCGATGGCCGCCGCAGTCATCGGGTTGTCGCCAGTAATCATGACCGTGCGGATGCCCATACGGCGAAGTTCCGCGAAGCGTTCACGGATACCGCCTTTGACGATGTCCTTCAGATGCACGACACCGAGAAGGCTCCCATCTTTGGCGACAGCAAGCGGTGTGCCACCCGCTTTTGCGATTGCATCAGCAGTAGATTGCAGTTCCGATACAGTTTTTTCATCGGTGTGGCTGCTCTGGCCTACATAAGTAAGCACGGCATCGACGGCCCCTTTGCGAATGACGGAACCTTCAATATCGACGCCACTCATGCGGCTTTGCGCTGTGAACGGCACAAAATGCGCGTGAAGCCCCTGCATGTCGCGGCCGCGCAAGCCATATTTTTCCTTGGCCAGAACAACGATAGAGCGGCCTTCCGGTGTTTCATCGGCAAGCGAGGCCAATTGGGCCGCATCGGCTAATGCCTGTTCCGTGACGCCGCCGACAGGGACAAAAGCAGTTGCCTGACGGTTTCCGAGCGTAATCGTGCCGGTCTTGTCGAGAAGAAGCGTGTCGACGTCACCTGCAGCCTCAACCGCACGGCCGGACATGGCAAGCACGTTGAAACGCACGAGACGGTCCATGCCTGCGATACCAATCGCAGAAAGCAGGGCGCCGATGGTGGTCGGGATCAAGGTGACGAAGAGTGCAACCAGAACCGTTACAGGAATATAGCCGCCTGCGTAGGTAGCAAAGCTCGGGATCGTCACGACGGCCAGAACGAATATCAGCGTCATACCTGCGAGCAGAATATTGAGCGCTATCTCATTTGGCGTTTTCTGACGCTCGGCACCTTCGACAAGGCTGATCATCTTGTCGATGAAGGTTGAGCCTTGCGCAGCTGTGATGCGAACCTTGATCCAGTCGGACAGAACCTGGGTTCCACCCGTAACGGCGGAGCGGTCGCCACCAGATTCGCGGATAACGGGTGCGGACTCGCCGGTAATTGCGGCTTCGTTGACGGATGCAACACCTTCGATGACCTCGCCATCCGAAGGGATGATGTCGTTGGCTTCTACCAGAACCACATCGCCGACTTTAAGGCTCATTCCCGGCACGTTTTTCCAGTTTTGTTCTTCTGGATTGTCCAAAAGTTTCGCCTGCGTTTCTGTCCGTGTTCGGCGCAATGAATCCGCTTGTGCCTTGCCCCGGCCTTCGGCGACCGCTTCGGCAAAATTTGCGAACAGAACTGTGAACCACAACCAGAGAACAATCTGGAACGAAAACCCGACATTCGGATTGCCGGCAGCAACGTCTTTCAGAAGCAGGAGAGTTGTCAGCATCGAAACAACTGCAACCACGAACATGACCGGATTGCGTGCAAGACTCTTTGGATTGAGCTTGCGAAATGCGTCGCCAATAGCGGGTAAAAGGATGCGGGCATCGAGAATGCTCGCGGATTTGGACTGGCTCATAACAGAGGCTCCAGTAAAATTACATTTCCGTTCGGAAAGCTCAGATCAACCCGGCAAGCTGAACCGCGAGAAGAAGCACGGTCGCAGCCAGAAGGATCGAGAGAATGCAGCTTGAAGGTTTGAGCATCAGAATATCTGCCCCTCAATCAGCGCGAAATGTTCGGCAACCGGTCCAAGCGCCAGCGCCGGGAAAAAGATCAGGCCCCCAACTACAAGAATGACACCGATCAGCAGGCCGACGAAAAGCGGGCCGGTTGTGGGGAACGTGCCTGCCGATTGCGGAGCTGCTTTCTTGGCCACAAGCGAACCGGCGATTGCCATGGCAGGAACGATCACGAGAAATCGGCCCATCAGCATGGCGAGACCAATGGTGATGTTGTACCAGGGCGTATTGCCTGAGAGACCGCCGAAGGCTGAACCATTGTTCGCTGTGCCCGACGTATATGCATAGAGGATTTCCGAGAAACCATGTGGCCCGGGGTTGGCGATGGAGGCCAGACCTGTCGGAAGAACCGAAGCGATGGCCGTAAAACCCAGGATTGACAGCGGAAGACACAGAACGGCGAGCATCGCCATTTTCACTTCCTTGGCTTCGATCTTCTTGCCCAGATATTCAGGCGTGCGTCCAACCATCAGTCCGGCAACGAAAATGGCAACGACGACGAACAGGACGATACCGTAGAAGCCCGCGCCGACACCGCCGATGATGATCTCACCCAGCATCATATTGATCATGGGGATCATTCCGCCGAGCGCCATCATGCTGTCATGCATAGCGATCACTGCCCCGCATGATGCCGCAGTCGTAACGACCGCAAAAAGCGCAGACATCCCAATGCCGAAGCGCGTTTCCTTGCCTTCCATGTTGCCGCCATCGATCCCAAGCGCATGGATGAGGGGATTACCCGCCGCTTCCGCCCAGTAGCAGATTGCAACACCAGCGACGAACAATATGCCCATGGCGGTAAAGATCGCCCAGCCTTGGCGCTCGTTGCCAACCATTCGTCCGAAGACGTTGGTGAGCGACGCGCCGATGGCGAAAATCGCGACCATCTGGATCATGTTGGAGATGGCATCGGGGTTTTCGAAGGGATGCGCCGAATTGGCATTGAAGAACCCGCCGCCATTGGTGCCAAGCATCTTGATCGCTAATTGCGAAGCCACCGGCCCGAGTGCGATCACCTGTCTTGCACCCTCCAGCGTCGTTGCTTCGGCATAAGAGCCAATGGTTTGCGGCACACCGAGGCTGACAAAAACGAGGGTAATGATAATACACAACGGCAAGAGAACGTAGAGCGTGCAGCGTGTAAGATCGACCCAGAAATTCCCGAGTGTCTTCATGGATTTGCGCGAGAACGCTCTAATGAGCGCGATAGCAATCGCAACGCCCGTCGCGGCTGAGACGAAATTCTGTACTGTCAGCCCCGCCATTTGGGTCAGGTAGGACATGGTGCTTTCGCCGCCATAGTTCTGCCAGTTGGTATTGGTGACGAAACTGGAAGCAGTGTTGAAGGCAAGGTCTGCCGGAACGTTGCTCATACCCATTGGATTGAACGGCAGGGAACCTTGAAACCGTTGCAGCATGTAAAGCAGCAGAAAGCCGGCCAGATTGAATAGCAGCATGGAGACGGTATAAGTCGTCCAATGCTGTTCTTCTCGTTCACTTGTGCCAGCGAGGCGATAAAGCCCTCGCTCAACCGGAACAAGGATCGGTGAAAGGAACGTCCGTTCACCGCTGAAAAGGCGCGTCATATAGCCACCGAGCGGCCTGACGAGCAAAATGATGATCCCGCAAAAAACGAGGATCTGAATCCATCCATTGAGTGTCATGATTTTTTCCGAGGCCAGAAAGGCTGCCGATTACGCGGATTGAGCCGGGTCTAAAACCGCTCCGGTCTTACAAGCGCGTAAAGGAGATAGACGGCTATGAAGGCCGCGACCAAAGCGCCAGCGATATATTCGATCATCATGGCGATGCCTCAAAGCCTTTCGCAGATGCGCAGATAGCCGAACAACATCGCGAAAAAGCCGACACCGATCGCAAGGACGGCGAAATCCATAATCATGCTTGAATTGCCCGAAAGGGCTCCCTGTTTCTTACAGGGACATTATGGCGCCGCATGGCATAGGGTTTCGAGAGCGGGCTAGGTGCCAAAAAATAAAAATCTCATATATGGAATACGGACGAGGGGAGAACAGCCTGTATGTTGCACCTCTGGCTGTTTAGGAATTAGTGCTATGTTGCCGCAACAGCCGTACGACCGGCTATGCGCCCCGAAAAAATGCAGCCGCCAAGAAATGTGCCCTCGAGCGCATTATATCCGTGATAACCGCCGCCGCCAAAGCCGGCGGCCTCGCCTGCCGCGTATAGGCCAGGCACCTTTTCGCCAGCCTCATTCAGCACTTGTGCGTCCAAATCGGTATGCAGTCCACCAAGTGTCTTGCGTGTCAGAATATGAAGTTTGACGGCAATCAGTGGGCCGTTCGAGGGTTCCAGCAGAGGATGCAGCGGCACTGCGCGCGTGAGACGATCGCCGATATAGGCCCGGGCATTATGGATCGCCATCACCTGGGCATCCTTGGAATAGCGGTTCGCCGTCTCGCGATCTCGAGCTTCGATTTGGTTGCGGATATGGTCAGTTCTGAGAAGCTTGTCTCCTGTCAATCCATTCATTTTTGCAACGAGCTCATCCAGATTCCCGGCTGTAATGAAATCTGCTCCATTGTCCAGAAATGCCTTGACGGGCGGTGGCGGCGCTTTGCCGAGACGGCTTTTCAGCAATAGCTTCCAGTTTTTGCCAGTGAGATCGGGGTTTTGCTCCGATCCTGATAGGGAGAATTCCTTGCGGATGATTTTCTCAGTCAGGATGAACCAGGAATAGTCGTAGCCGGTGGAAAGAATGTGCTTGAGCGTGCCAAGCGTGTCGAAGCCCGGGAGATAAGGAGCGGTGAGGCGGTTACCCTTGGCGTCAAACCACATCGAGGATGGTCCCGGCAAAATACGAATGCCGTGGTTGGGCCAGATGGGATTCCAGTTGCGAACTCCCTCAGTATAGTGCCACATGCGATCGGCATTGATGACATGTCCTCCAGCAGCAACGGCGATATCGATACCGCGTCCGTCGACATGCGCCGGAACTCCCAACACCATTTCTTTTGGGGGATTGCCGAGTCTCTCGCGCGGCCATGCCCTTCGAACCTTGTCGGGATTACCACCTATGCCGCCGGATGTGACGATGACGCAGCCAGCGGAATAGGCAAACTCACCGACGACGTCGCGTGATGAAGATTGTCCGCGTTCGACCGTCGAGGGGGCGAGTACTTCTCCGTACACGCCGCTGACCCGGCCACCGGTCGTTGCGATGCTGTTGACCCGATGGCGGCACTTCAGGCTTATGAGGTTCTTGCCGATGGCTTCGCGAAGCGATCGTTCGAAAGGAGCCACAACCGCCGGCCCCGTGCCCCAGGTCACGTGAAAGCGGGGCACCGAGTTGCCATGCCCGTCAGCTGCTGCCCCGCCACGTTCTGCCCAGCCAACAACAGGAAACCAGCGCATGCCGAGACCATGGAGCCAAGGCCGCATTTCGCCCGCAGCGAATTCCAGATAGGACTCCGCCCAGCGTTTCGGCCAATGATCCTCGGGGCGGTCAAATTGCGCTGACCCGAACCAATCTTGCCGCGCTAGATCAATATTGTCCTTGATTCCAACGCGGCGCTGCTCGGGACTGTCGACCATGAACAATCCACCGAGAGACCAGAACGCCTGGCCGCCAATGGAATTCTCGCCTTCCTGTTCCAGAAGAATAACTTTGCGTCCAGCAGCAGCCAGTTCATGAGCCGCGGCAAGTCCGGCCAGGCCTGCTCCAACGATGATTGCATCCGCATCCGCCATCCCCGCTTCCTCTCTCCCCAAAAAGCGCTTGATAGGTGGCATGGTGACTGAACGAATGATGCGTTGCAAGCTACCGCTGAATCTCGTCAACCGAAGAAATAAGGTACAATCCAATCTGCAATGAGCTTGATGGAAAGCCCGAACAGGGTCAGCTGCACAAGCAAGAAAAATGGGCCATCCGGCATGATCCGGGTCAGCTTTGCGCCGACAAAGGTGCCGATGATTGCAGCGGGAACAAGCCAAAGGCCGAGTGATGTATCGAGATTGGAAAATTGCTGTAACTGCCAGTAGGGGACGAGCTTGACGGCGTTGACGATGGCAAAAAGTATAGTCGAAGTGCCGGCGAAGACCAGTTTCGGCAGATGCTGCGGCAGCACATACATCTGGAAGGGTGGCGCGCCGGAATGAGAGACAAAACTGGTCAAGCCCGTGAGTATGCCCCAGAAGACACCGCCCGGAACATCTGCCTTTCGTGCCTTTTTGCGATAACGTGCGCCGAACCATGCATTGAAGCAGAAAAGGATGCCCACCAATCCGACCAGCATCCCTATGAAAGTGGGCGACAGGTGGGCGCTGAACATCCAGCCGATGCCGACGCCGAAAATTGCCGCTGGCGTCAGGATTGCCAGATTGCGTGCGGAAAAGTGATGGCGATAAAGATACAGGCCGAACATATCGCTGATGACATAGATCGGAAGCAGAAGCGCTGCTGCGGTGACTGGAGAAATGACGAGCGCCATCAAGGGAACGGCAAGCGTTCCGACCGACGGCAATCCGCCTTTCGAAAGCCCGACGAGAAATGCCGCAATCACTGCGATCGCGAGAAACAAGGGCGCGTGCTCAATCATGTGGTTGTCGGGTCGGCTCTTGGGGAGGGGAAACACATCTCCGATCCAGACCGGAGATGTGTTGCTTGGATATCAGGCGTGAGCCCATTCCCAGTATAGCGCGCGGGCGCGTTTCGTCAGAGGGCCGTACTCAATTTTACGGTCATCAAAACCGATAATCGGAACGACCTTGCTCATATTGCCAGTAGAGAAGATTTCGTCCGCTTCGCGGAAATCCTGGACCTTCAAAGTGGTCTCATGAACGCTGACGCCTGCCGTTCTCAACAGGTTGATGACGCGCTGGCGCGTAATCCCGTTGAGGAATGTGCCATTGGGAACAGGCGTGAAAACCTCGCCGCCTCGCACCATGAAAACATTGGAGGTCGCAGTCTCCGCGACGTTGCCAACCACATCGGTCACCAGCGCATTGTGGAAACCCTTTGCCTTTGCCTCACGCAGCATCCGTGCGTTGTTCGGATAAAGACAGGCTGCCTTTGCATTGACCGGCATGACTTCCAGATATGGCCGACGGAACGATGTCGTGGTGATGGTGAAACCCTTCGGCTCGACCATGGGGATCGCTTCAAGGCAGAGTGCAAAATCCGTAGAGGATGCAAGCGGTGCAACAGTGCTGGCGTCACCTTCTTCCGCCCAATACATGGGGCGGATATAAACATCTGTTCCTGGCGCGAATTTTTTCAGGCCCTCGCGCGCAAGCGCCTCTATATCATTGGCAGTAAGCGTGGGTTCCAATCCCAAGGCACGGGCTGAATCATTGGCGCGGGCTGAATGCCGGTCAAGATCTGGCGTCACGCCTTCGAACAGGCGAGCGCCATCAAATACCAGCGAACCAAGCCAGGTCGCCTGAGAGGCCGCGCCGAGGATGCGTACGTCACCTTCACGCCATTCGCCCTTGTAATAGGTCCACATCGCCCGCTTGTCGGTCATTTCCTAGTCCTTTGACAAAATATTTCTCGTGCTTCTGCCTGCGTTGGAGCGCTTTCGAACACAGATCGCTATTGGAAAATGCTCGGAGCGCGACCGGGTGCGTTGAACCAGATTGACGACCCAAGCGCTTCTGTTTGAAGTATTATTTCATCGATCCTCTACAGGCTGGCGGCATGGTAGGGGGAGGCAACGTTGGATACAAGTGCGAACTTCTCCCCGCTCGCCTTCACGATTGTTCCATTTCATCTTTCACAAGCGCCGGAGTTGGTTCCGACGTGGCAACGGCCGGGGGGCCTTCGACGCCTCTTTGCCTTTCACGAATGAAGGTAAAGAGCCCTGAAATGGTGATCAGGACGATACCAATCGTCATTGGCATGTCTATGTGATCGTGGAAGACGAAATATCCAAAAAGGATCGCCCAGATCATCTGGCTGTATTGTGGGGAAGCGATCGCACTCGCGGGCGCGCGGTGAGCTGCAAGCATGAGCAGGATATTGGCGAGCGCGGCAAGAAGCCCATAACCCGCCAGATATACCCATTGTTCCGTATTGGGCACTTCGTAGGACGGGGCCATCAGAGCGCCGCAGATGATGATAGGGCCGACGAGGCCGCTCGTATAAAGCGATATTCGTTTTTCTTGTTTGCCCATGACGCGGAAGATGATGATGCTCATCGCCCCGCCCATGCCAGCGGCAAGTGCTCCGAGGTGGCCGATCGAGAGTTCCCTGAAGCCTGGGCGGAGCACAATCAGCACACCGGCAAAGCCGATCAAAACTGCCGACCATCGTCGCCAGCCGACCTGTTCTTTCAAGAAAACGACTGAAAGTATTGTCACATAGGCCGGGAGAAGGAAAATAAGGGCGAAGGCTTCCGCCATGGAAAGATGCGTGAATGCGGTGACGCTGCCTATGGTTCCCATGGCGGCTGTCACCGTCCGCAGCAGCCACATCTTTATATTGGTGGTGCGAAACATATCGAGCCAGACATCGCCAGCCTTTTTTGTAAAGGGAACAGCAAACAGGCCAAGCACCGCGCCGAAAAACGCTACTTCGTATGGCGACAATGTGCCATCAAGAAACTTGACGCAGGCGTCGCTGACAGCGAACGCCGCATAGGACGCAAACGCGAGAAAAATACCATAAAGCATGACGATGTCCGAAAGAAACGCGGAGGAGTTCGTTCCTATCGCTCCCTTAATCGATTAGAAGGCTATTGGCAAAAGACATTTCTGAAATTCTTCATTTGGGGTCAGGGGCCCATTTCTTGATGGGAATGGAAGTCCTCACTCCAAGTTTATATGCGGGCCATTGCTTGAAGAAGAAGTAAAGTTGTCCTTTTCAAGGTTGCGAGCTCAAGCAAAAACGCATGCCTCATTTGCAATCATATCCGTGGTGGAAATTTGGGCAAACGCCTATTTAACGATCATCCAAACGAGGAGAAAGCAAATGAACATTCGTCAGAAAGTACAGCAGTTCGTATCCCGCCGTCGCGCTATTCGTGAACTCGGCGCCATGGACGACCATCTTCTTGCCGATATCGGTGTTTCGCGTTCGCAGATCCAGAGCGCTGTTTTCGGTAAGTAAAAACTTATGGCGTGTCTCCCGAAAGATCGCCCTGTAAGTGAAAATCAAATAAAATGACAAAGCGTCGGTCTCCAGTCCCGGCGCTTTTGTTTTATGTATTACTCAATTAAATCTGTGGTCCGAAGCTTGCGTTTCGTTTCGTGTAACGCGGCTTGGCAGCTGGGCATGGGCTTGAACAGGTTCACCCGTTTTCCCGTCAATAACGGCAAATGAGACATAATCCGCACCATTTTGGGACAGATTGCAATTGCGACCCTCCCAATTTTCAGCCAACTTGTGTTTGCGGGGGCAGGCGATGAAGGTGCGGTCTTTCCGTGGTAGCCGCGGATGATTTGCCGATCTTCATCGCTTTTATTTCATAGCAACGTTTATTGCCGATGCATGTTGTAAATCAAGTTATTGCAAGCAAGCATTTGGAATGCAGGAGTGCACGGGAATATCCTCTTGCGTCATCGGGCGGTCTCGGGCTTATCTGGCCGCCCGGTGATGCAAAGGAAGACTTGTGATGGACATTATCTTGCGCGGAGTCCTGATAGGAGTCGGCGCGACGGTTGCGATGGACTTATGGGCGCTTGTGCTGGCGGCGATACCGGGGCAAAGGCGTCCAGACTGGGGATTGGTGGGGCGTTGGTTTTGGCACCTGCACCGCGGACGCATCTTCCACAATGATATTTCCGATGCTGAACCTTACAGGTATGAAGTTGCACTTGGCTGGATTGGACATTACGCCGTCGGTGTTCTTTACGGCGTTATCTTCGCCATGTATGCCGGCGCGGAATGGTTTTCTGATCCGGCATTTCTGCCGGTGTGGATTTTCGGAATGCTGACCGTTGCGGCGGGGTGGTTCTTGTTGCAGCCAGGCTTGGGAATCGGTTGGGCTGCATCAAAACTGCCGAATGCACGCAATATCCGTTTACTGAATCTTGTTGCGCATACGTTTTTTGCTTTGGGCATGTATGGTACGGCGCTTCTTTTGGAAACCCCATTTCAATCAGCCGGTTAGAAAAAGTCGGCTCACGTACTCGAAGCTATCTTTTTTGAATCTGTTTCAAATATTTCCAGGCAAATGAGTGACTGGCGTCCGGTGAAAAGTCAGTCCACACTAAATCATGTCAATAAACTGGCATTCAAGCGGCGGAACTGTGCTTTTGTCCGCGATGGGTGTATGGGGAACATGTCCGTATGCAAATCTGCAGCGGCAACTAACATTATGGCAATCGCATAGATTGCTTCAATTCGAAATTTCACGAAGCGCAATAGGTTGCGCGTCGGGATTTGGCGTGAATTGAGGCACAAATTGACGGGCGCTTTGCCTTGGAGGGACGATGCTCGAAAAGCTGTTCAAATTGCAGGAACACGGCACTACGGCGAGAACGGAAATCATTGCCGGCGTGACGACCTTCCTGACCATGTCTTACATCATCTTTGTAAATCCGGATATTCTGTCCACTACGGGTATGGATCGAAACGCCGTTTTCGTCGCCACTTGCCTTGCGGCAGCTCTCGGCTCGATCATTATGGGGCTCGTCGCAAACTGGCCTATCGGCATGGCGCCGGGCATGGGCCTTAATGCCTTCTTCGCCTTCACCGTTGTTGGGGCGATGGGTTTTTCGTGGCAGCAGGCACTTGGTGCCGTCTTCATTTCGGGTATCATCTTCCTGATCTTGACCGTGACCGGGGTACGCCGCTGGTTGGTTGAGGGCATCCCACATTCGCTGCGAAGCGCGATTGCAGCCGGTATTGGCATGTTCTTGGCCCTGATCGGTCTGAAGAGCGCCGGCGTCGTCGTTGGCAACGAAGCAACGCTGGTTGGCCTCGGCGATTTGACGAAGGCAGGACCGCTTCTGGCGATTGCGGGCTTCTTCATCATCGCTGTGTTGGACGCTCTTAAGGTGCGCGGTGCGATCCTCATTGGCATTCTCATTGTCACCGTGGCGTCTATCGCTCTTGGTATCAGCCAGTTCGGCGGCGTTTTCTCCGCACCGCCAAGCCTTGCTCCGACCTTCCTTCAACTCGACGTGATGGGTGCTCTGCATACGGGTATTCTGCATGTCATTCTGGTTTTCGTTCTGGTTGAGGTTTTCGATGCTACCGGCACGTTGATCGGCGTGGCAAAGCGCGGCGGTCTGATTGAACCGGGAAAACCAAACCGTCTCGGACGCGCCCTGTTTGCCGACAGTACCGCAATTCTCGGCGGCTCGCTCCTTGGCACCTCGTCCACGACGGCTTATGTCGAAAGCGCATCAGGCGTTCAGGCTGGCGGTCGTACGGGCCTGACGGCGCTGGTTGTGGCGCTGCTGTTCCTTGCAGCCTTGTTTATTTCGCCGCTCGCAGGTTCGGTTCCGGCTTATGCTACTGCGCCGGCTCTGATCTACGTTGCCTGCTTGATGATGCGCGAACTGACCGAGATCGAATGGCACGATGTGACGGAAGCGGCACCTGCTGCACTAACGGCCTTGGCTATCCCGTTTACCTACTCGATTGCCAATGGTCTGGCCTTCGGCTTCATTAGCTATGTCATTCTCAAAGCCTTCACCGGAAAGGCCCGTGACGTGCATCTGGCTACCTGGCTCGTTGCCGCACTCTTCGTCATCCGCTTCGCATTCTTTGCGGAGTAGCAATAGCGCGCGCCGGGCCGAAACGGTCCGGCGCTGCTGCACCAAATCGGGAGGAGTGAACCCGTGCAGACAGATGAACTGAAGCTGCTTGAGAAGCTGATAGATGTTATTGGGCAGGATATTATTCCACTGACTGAGCGAGGCGTCGCGGAAGGAAACAAGGTTTTCGGTGCGGCCTTGTTACGCAAATCGGATTTGTCCCTTGTTCTGGCTGAAACCAATAACGAGACCGAAAATCCGCTCTGGCACGGTGAAGTTCACACGTTGAAGCGCTTCTACGAGATGCCTGAGAACGAGCGCCCCAATACAAGGGATATGGTCTTTCTTTCCACCCACGAGCCTTGCTCCATGTGCCTTTCGGCCATTACCTGGAGTGGTTTTGACAATTTTTACTACTTGTTCAGCCACGAGGATTCACGAGATGCTTTCTCGATTCCGCACGATTTGAAAATTCTGAAGGAAGTCTTCACGCTGGAGCCGGGTGGATATAATCGCGACAATGCGTTCTGGCACAGCCATTCAATTCCGAAGATGGTTGCATCCCTGCCCGAAACGGATCGCTTGCGTCTTGGCAAAAAGCTCGACGCCATTTTCGCCAAATATGACGAATTGTCTGGTACGTATCAGGCGAGCAAGGATGGAAACGCTATCCCGCTCAACTGAGAATTACTTAAATCCGTGAAGAGCGCTCCAGCGCGGGTCAGGCCGACAGTCCTGCGCACGTTTCCAATCTGCTGAACGGGTCGATATTCCTCAGGAGGCTACCTGAATTGGCAGCACAGGCCGCGCATTTAGCGCGGCCTGTGTTTTTTGAGGATCTATTGCTTGCGGATTTCGCCAAGCTGTTTCTGTACGGCGTCGACGACGTCCGCACCGATCTGTGACTTATATTTGTCATAGATAGGCTGGGACTTCTCAAGCATACGTGCATGCTCTTCAGGGGAAAGCGTATTGACTTCCAGACCTGCCTCCTTGATTTTTTCAAGTGACTTCTGGTTCAGTTCGCGAATGACCTTTCGTTCTACGTCGCGCCCAATGACGGCACATTCACGCAAAGCGGCCTGTTCTTCGGGTGAGTATGTGTCAAAGATCGGCTTGGAATACAGGAATAGAAACGGCGTATAAGCATGTTTCGTTTCGGTGACGTATTTCTGCACTTCATAGAACTTTGACGTATCGATTGTGACGTAGGGGTTTTCTTGGGCATCGATAGCTTTGGTTTCCAGCGCCGAGAATATTTCACCGAAAGCCATCGGCGTGGCGTTGGCGCCGAAATTCTGGAATGTGTCGAGGAAGATGTTGTTCTGCATCACGCGGACTTTCATGCCGCTGAAATCTTCCCATTTGTTGACCGGATGTTTGGAATTCGAGAGATTCCGAAAGCCATTTTCCCAATAGGCCAGATTGACGAGGCCGACGGCGGCAAGTTTTTCGTCCATCATCTTGCCGAAGGGGCCGTCGACGACAGCATCTGCCTCTTCATCGTTTGCGAAGAGAAATGGCAGGTCGAAAACGCCAAGCGCGGGAACAATCCCGACGAGTGGTGATGACGATGTGACAACGCCTTCCTGCACACCGGAACGGAGTGCCTGCGTCGCCTGCAAATCGCCTCCCAGAGCTCCACCCCAGAACGCGGTTATCTTCATCTTGCCGCCGGACTTCTCAGCCAGACATTCATTCATGGCCTTCATGCCATTGCCGACTGGATGATCCTCGTTAATGCCGTTGGAAACGCGGATGTTGCGCTCCTGAAATTCGGCGAAGGCAGGTGCAGTTAGCGCTCCCGCCATGAGGGCGGTCGTTGCCAGCATAATCAGTTTCTTCATTGAACTCTCCTCCCAGAGTTGGTGTTAAACCTAATGAAGCCAGTTCATGGGTACCAGTACGAGACTTGGAAACAGAACCAGCAGAAGCAATACGATCACCTGCGAAATCAGGAACGGATTGACGCCAGCGACCACTTTTCCGAGCGGCACCTTAGAAACGCCGCTCACAACATTCAGCACGACTCCGACCGGCGGGGTGATAAGCCCGATGCTGTTATTCATGATGAAGAGAACGCCGAAATAGGCCGGGTCTATACCCGCCTGTTTGACAATCGGCATCAGGACCGGCGTCAGGATCAGGATCGTCGGCGTAAGGTCCAGTGCGGTCCCAACGACGAGCACAAGAATCATGATCGCAAACATCAGTAGCTTCGGACTATCGATCAGGGGCGCGATATAACTGCTGATCTCGGCCGGAATATTCGCTGCCGTTATCAACCACGACGACACCAGAGCCGATGCAACGAGAAACATGATGACGGACGTTGTTTTTGCAGCCCGCAAGAAGACGCCGTAGAGATCGAAAAATCTCAGTTCGCGATAGATGAACATGCCAACAAAAAGCGCATAGGCTGCGGCCACCACGGCTGCTTCTGTCGGTGTCATGACGCCCATTCGGATGCCGCCAAGAATGATCACCGGCATGCCGAGTGCCCAGAGTGCACGCCCGGTGGCCTGCAGCCGATCTTTGCGCGACTGCTTGGGAAGCACTTTGAGATTGTCTTTTCTGACGACAATCTGCCAGGTCACGAGCAGGGCAATACCCATTAACAAGCCCGGTACAATGCCGGCCATGAAAAGCTGTGTTATGGATACATTAGCCGCAACACCGAACACGATCATGGCCATGGATGGCGGGATAACCGGTGCAATGATGCCGCCGGCTGCCATCAATCCGGCAGAGCGCGGGATGTTGTAGCCAGCTTTGGCCATCATGGGTACGAGGATTGTTGCGAGCGCCGCCGTGTCGGCAGCAGCCGACCCTGATACGCTGGCCATGATGATGGCCGCGAGAATGGCCACGACACCGAGGCCGCCGCGAATATGGCCAACGCAGGCGATGGCGAAATCAATGATACGGCGGGACAGTCCCCCGGAATTCATTAATTCACCAGCCAGAATGAAGAAAGGGATCGCCAGAAGTGTGAACGAGTCGACACCCGCGATCATGTTCTGCGCGATGATCTGCGTATTGAACATCCCCATGTACCACATGAGAACGACACCACAGAACATAAGGGAGAACGCGATCGGAACACCGATAGCCATAGCACTGAGGAGCGATCCGACAAATACTACAAGCGTCATGTCGTCTACTCCATCAGATGGTCGAGCGAGTGTTCGCCCGCAAAGGTGGCTATTTCCTCATCGGTCAGACGACCTGTAACAGCCCGCAGGAAGCGCTCGGCAGCAATGATGAACATTGCACCACCGGTAAATAGTCCGACTCCATAAACCCAGATCATGGAGAGGCCGGTGACAGGTGCGACCATGCTGGCATTGATGTCGAATTGCTTCCATGTGCCCCAGAAGAAAATTCCCGAGCATAAAAGGACGACCAGATAACTGATCGCCATGCAGGCAATGCGGCCCCGTCGCCCGAAGCGCGCAACCAGCGTTTCGATACCCAAATGGCTGTTCTCGCGAAAAGTGAGGACTGCCCCGAGAAACGCTACCCACACAAAAAAGTAACGCGCAAGTTCCTCCGACACGGTCAGCCCGGAATTTGCCGCATAGC
The DNA here is from genome assembly GCF_055816895.1 of Ochrobactrum sp. PL_is501. Classification (NCBI taxonomy): domain Bacteria; kingdom Pseudomonadati; phylum Pseudomonadota; class Alphaproteobacteria; order Hyphomicrobiales; family Brucellaceae; genus Ochrobactrum; species Ochrobactrum sp. PL_is501. The sequence continues at coordinate 302,871 of NZ_JBVPGR010000035.1, forward strand.
GCAAAACCACGTTGACGAAGACCATGATAGCCATGCCTGCGAGGAGGAAGACGAGAATTGCGCCAAGTAGCTTGTAGAAGAAGTCTATGGCTTTCGTCATATGCTCGCCCTCAGACTTTATGGAGCAGATCGCGGGCTTGCAGGTTCTGGATCAGCGCCCTGATACCGAATGTCCATTCAGGACATTTGTCAGTCCTGTCGACCCAGTTGACAAGACGTCCCAGCTTCGGTGTGGATATTTCCACGCGGTCGCCGACTTCGTGGGTGAAACCCTGTCCCGCGCCACGACGGTCCTTCACGGGCGCGAACATCGTGCCGAGAAACAATACCGCTCCATCCGGATACTGATGATTGCGGTTCATCATTTGCGAGGCGAGATTTTCAGGGTCGCGGCTGATTGCTTCCATTGGGCTTTCGCCGGTCATCTCGAAGCCGTCTGCTCCGTGAACAGTCAGCGCAAGCTTGAGTTTGCGCAACACGTCCATAGTGAAATCGCCATCAAACAAGCGAATGAAAGGGCCGATAGCACAGGATGCGTTATTATCCTTCGCCTTGCCGAGCAAGAGCGCTGAACGCCCTTCGACGTCCCTGAGATTGACGTCATTGCCGAGTGTCGCCCCAACAATGCGTCCGTCAGATGCGACAACCAGTACGACTTCCGGTTCGGGATTGTTCCATTGCGAAATGGGTAGAATGCCGACTGTTGCGCCGCATCCAACGGCAGACATCGGCTGGGATTTGGTGAAGATTTCTGCGTCTGGCCCGATGCCCACTTCCAAATACTGGGACCAGAGCCCCATTTCCTGAAGGAGCGCCTTGACCTCTGCGGCTTTCTCGGAGCCAGCAACAACACCGCGCAAATTATCGCCGATGACGGGAGCAAGGCGCTCACGAATTTCACGGGCGCGGGAAGGATCGCCTTTTGCCTGCTCTTCGATCACGCGCTCGAGCATGCTGTCAGCAAAGGTAACACCTGCTGCCTTGATGGATTGCAAATCGATAGGAGCGAGCAGCTCTCCGCAATCATCGGACAGAAAATCGTCCAGAGACCCGAGGACCGGGAAGCTCTCTGCAGCCTGCAACTCGCTTAGTAGCGAATTGCGTTCCAGAAGTCCTGAAACGGTAGCAGATAAGCTGGATATGTCGTGCAGATAACCGTTTTTTACCAATACTGGACAGGGGCCATTTTCTGCCTTCGACCAAACTCGGCCTATCAAAATCGCAGAATGGCTATCTTCAGGCAGAATCGCCGATGCTGTCAGTTCACGCTTGTCTTGCACGGATATCCTCCCAATATATGGCCGTTTCCCGTTGGCCATGCGTTGTCAGGATGTCTGACAACAATAGTACTATTATTAGCAGTCTGATATTTAGTCCAGCCGTCAGGCGGCATTAACCTCAAAAATTAGATCGATCTGTTTTTCTTCGGCTGACGGTGTAGGCCTTGCTCATTTCGGGATTGAGTTCCATGCCGAGACCTGCGCCGGGGGGAACGGTAATCATGCCATTCGCCACTTCGGGCAGGGCCGTGACAAGGTCGCGATACCAGGTTTTGTAAAATGCGCGCACGCTTTCCTGAATGAGAGCATTCGGTGCGTTAAGCGACAAGTGCGTTGAAGCGCACAGAACGACAGGGCCAGTACAGTCATGCGGTGCTACCGGAAGATGCCACGCTTCTGCCATGGCTGCGATCTTGCGAGCTTCTGACAGGCCACCGCACCAACTTAAATCGAGCATCACCACACCAGCAGCGCCAGTTTCGAGAAGATCGCGAAACGCCCAACGGCTTCCCAAGGTCTCGGAGGCGCAGATCGGTGCAATACTTGCTTCCGCATAACGTTTCAGGCTACCGAGACTGTCCATCTTGATTGGGTCTTCGTGCCAGAAAGTCTTGAATGGCGCTAGTTCACGGGCGATTTGCATGGCGGGCAAGAGTTGCCACATGGAATGGAACTCAACCATGATATCCATGCGATCACCGACGGCCGCGCGAATTTTCTCGAAAGGCTGCAATGCCGCTTTGAGATCGGGTTGAGAAATATACTGTCCGCGCGTCTTCTCTGCCGCCATGTCAAACGGCCAGATTTTCATCGCCGTGATGCCCTCGTCCAGCAACGAAAGTGCAAGTTCGTCTGCCCGGTGCAGGAAGCCGTTCAGATCGTCATAACTTGCATCGGCATTCGCAAGGCCATAATTGGCAGACTGCTGGCCGGTAGCCTTCTTTATGTATTCGGTTCCGGCGCAGGTATTGTAGGTGCGGATGGATTGGCGGCTGAAACCGCCAAGAAGCTGAGCGATAGGGAGATTGGCGGCTTTGCCGTAGAGATCCCACAGGGCGATGTCGAAAGCGGAGTTACCACGCACTTCGGCGCCGGTTGAACGGAATCCGAGATAGCCCACAAGGTCGGAGGCCAGCAGATCAATCTGTAGCGGGTCGCGACCTACGACGCGTGGTGCCACATATTCGTGCAGATAGGCCTCGACCGTCTCGGCCATGAAAAAAGTTTCACCGAGCCCGGTAATCCCTTCGTCTGTATGAACTTCAACCCATAACAGATTTGGCCGTTCGGCTATGCGGATCGTTTCGACGGCTGTGATCTTCATTGCACCTCCCAATGCAATCGGAACCGGTGCGAGCTAGCTCGTCCCGCCTTGATTGAGCTTTTCGAGATGAAGGAGCAGGGCGCTATGATCTTGCTCGCCGCCACCTTCTTCTACGAAAGCGGCAAAGGCTTCGCGCACAGTCTCGGTAAGCGGCAGGCTTAAGGACAAATTGCCCGCCGTATCAAGGATCGAATTGAGATCCTTCAGCTGAATGCGCGATGTGCCGCCTGGCGCAAAATTGCGATCAATCATCCGTTTGCCGTGCAGTTCGAGAATACGGCTTTCGCAGAAACCGCCTCGAATGGCATCGCGGAATGCTGCACGTGATCCACCGCCTTTTTCGATTAGAACCATTGCCTCTGCAATGGCTCCAATGGTTACGGCTACAATCTGCTGATTGGCGAGTTTTGCAAGTTGGCCAGCACCGGATGGACCGACGCGGGTGAGGCGTCCCATTGGTTTGAATACATCGGCGAGACTAGCGATGTTTGTTTCATCACCTCCTGCCATGATGGCAAGTGTGCCTTCCTGTGCACCGATTACGCCCCCTGAAACCGGCGCGTCGATATGATTGACGCCTATCGCTTGCAAGCGCTGGGTATGCAGGCGGGCGAAATCCGGTGAATTGGAGCTCATGTCGATGACGGTGCTGCCATTTTTCAAGACGGCAGCGACGCCTTGCTCAAAGAGGACCTCCCGTACCGCCGGCCCATCGGTCAGCATGGTGATGACTATATCGGCCTGCTCCCCCGCCTTGGCAGCGGTTTGAGCGACTTTGGCACCTTTTTCAACAAGGGGGGCAGACTTGGTGCTGTTTCGGTTCCAGACAGTCACGTCGAAGCCCGCATCCAGAAGGCGTCCGGCCATGGGTGCGCCCATCAGCCCGGTTCCCAGAAAAGCGATCCTGCGTGTCAAAGTTTGCCTCCCATTTCATCCTCGATGTGAACGCGAATAATCTCATCAAAGGATGTTTCGGCGGTGAAGCCAAGAGCCTGCGCGCGTTTTGCTTCAAAACCAGGAGCCCAGCCAGCGACCATGCGCATAATCATTTCGTCCGGTTCGCGTCGGATGAGGCCGACGGCTTTTTCCCCCGCTACGCGGCGCAAGGCTTCGATCTGTTCGCCCACGGTGGCACTGAGACCCGGCATGGAAAGATTGCGACGCGCTCCCACAGCTTCCGTATCGATGGTTGCGCCATGGATCAGAAAACCGACGGCTGAGCGCGGCGAAGCATGCCAATGCCGAACATCCTCGGGAACGGGCAAAACGGCTTCCTGCCCGGATAGCGGTTCGCGAAGGATGTTGGAGAAAAAGCCGGAAGCTGCTTTGTTCGGTTTGCCGGGGCGTATGCAGATCGTCGGCAAGCGAATGCCGATACCTTCGAAGAAGCCGCGCCGGGTGTAATCCGATAACAAAAGCTCGCTTATGGCCTTTTGCGTACCGTAACTGGTCAACGGGGTCGTGTGAAATTCATCGGGGATCGGGTGGGGGAGTGGGGCGCCAAAAACGGCAATGGAAGACGTGAAAACCACGCGCGGCTTATAGCCATCAGCAATGTGCGCAAGCCTGATTGCGTCAAACAGATGCCGGGTGCCATCCAGATTGATTCGATATCCTTTATCAAAATCTATCTCCGCTTCACCGGACACGATGGCCGCAAGGTGGAAGATGACATCAGGTCGTCCTGACACGATCTTCTGAGCTGTTTCCATAGTGGATATATCTGCTGCCAGAGTATCGACTGGTCCCGCAAAACTGGTCGGAGGTTCTGCCGCCACGATATCGATAAGTGTAAGCTTTTCGACGGATTTTCCGCCAAGATGCCCGTCTTTCGAGAGGCGCTGCGTTAGTTTGCGCCCGACCATGCCGGCAGCGCCGATGATTGCGATATGCATCCAGAATCTCCTCCCTGCCTTGCAGCCAACATCGCTCAAAAGTGCAGGTGTGGCTATCGTAACAACACTTATCCAGTCTCCCACAGATTCATGTTGTAGGGTTGTCTGATAACCTTATATGTAAGCCTTGGAAACAGTTTTCTCTGTTCTGCCACAGGAGCAAATGGAAAAGCCCGCTGCATCTTAAAAACTGTCGTACTCCTGCGGCAGCGCATTGCACATCGATATAGCCAAGAGGGTATCATGCACAGTTCGGGGGACAAGACCGGAAACAAGCAGACAGATCTCGTCGCTCTTTTGGGCGATGATCTGGTTATGACCGGGCAAAACGACATGCTTGGTTATTGCCGTGACTGGCCCGGAGATGTGGAGAAAGCGGCGGTGGCGGTGATCCGTCCGCGTTCGACAGCTGATGTCTCCGCCGCGGTTAAAGCCTGCGCTTTGCTAGGATTGTCTGTCATTCCCCAAGGCGGAAATACCGGTCTCGTGCAAGGCGGTGTACCTGATGGCCAGGACAACCTCGTCATTTTGAGTCTCGAGCGGATGAACTGCATTCGGAAAATTGATCCGGACGATTTTTCAGCGGTTGTCGACGCCGGTTGCATTCTGTCCGAACTGAAAGACAAACTGGCTGCAGAAGGAATGTTTTTCCCGCTGGCGCTTGGTGCACAGGGAAGCTGCCGTATTGGTGGAAATGTCAGCACCAATGCTGGCGGTGTCAACGTGTTGCGCTATGGCATGACTCGCGAGTTGATCCTTGGGCTGGAGGTGGTTCTGCCTGACGGTACAGTCTTCAACGGTCTTTCGACGCTGAGAAAAGACAATCGCGGCATTGATCTGAAGCAGCTTTTTATCGGCGCGGAAGGCATCCTTGGAATAGTAACTGGTGTGGCGATCAAATTGATGCCTTTGCCGGACAAGATCGAAACTGCGCTGCTCGGGCTTAACTCCCTTGAGGATGCGATCGCGCTTTATCGACGGGCACGGGTGCAGTGCTGTGATCTGATGTCCGCATTCGAGTTCATGCCGCCGGTGGCCTTTACACTCGCGCAAGAGGCTATGCCGGAACTCACCGTGCCGCTTGGGCAATATCCGGCCTATGTATTGATGGAGATTTCAGGCTCGGGTCTAGTCGATATAGCATCCTTGATGGAACGGTTTCTTACACAGGCACTGGAAGATGGCCTCGTTCTTGACGGGGCCATCGCGTCATCGCGGGCACAGGGTCAAAATCTCTGGATGTTTCGGGAGGCGATGAACGAGGGGCAGGCCCTGCGCGGCAAGCACCTGCGCACAGACATATCGGTTCCCCTTTCAAAACTGGCATCATTCGTCGATGAAGCTGAAAGGGAACTGGCGAAGGTTCTTCCCGATTGTCTCGCGGTTTCCTATGGGCATGTCGGCGATGGCAATGTGCACCTCAATGTCATTCCCGAAAGTAATCTCGGTGTCGCAGCGAAAGACGTGAAGATCAAGCTTGCGAAGGAAACGATCAATGCTGTTCTGGATCGTTATGCGGGCAGCATTAGCGCCGAGCACGGCATCGGTCGTTTAAAAAGGGACGATTTCGAGAAGCGGATTGACCCTGCGCGGCGAAAGTTGCTTGAAGCTCTCAAGCAGGTCATTGATCCGGGCAACATCATGAATCCGGGCTGCCAGCTTTCGCTTGACTCTTCAAGAGGCTGACGACACATCAGTTGCACGGGCAATCAGGGAGACTTTATCATTTTGTTTGGTGAAATCAGGCGCAATGAGCAGCTCCCCGGACGCATCGCTTCCGAAATTACGCGGCAGATTGGTGAAGGTACTCTGCTGCCGGGGCAAAAGCTGCCGACAGAACATAATCTTGCTCAAAGCTTCGGCGTTAGCCGTTCGGTTGTACGCGAAGCGATTGCCCAGCTTCGCAACGAGGGCTTGATTGAAACACGTCAGGGTGTCGGTGCTTTCGTAACGGAACCCGACAGGCGGCATGCCCTCCGCATCGAACCCGAAACACTTGCCAATCGTGAAAATTTCCGCAGCCTGTTCCAGTTGCGAATGGCGCTCGAGATTGAAGCGGCAGGATTAGCGGCGGTGCATCGCAATGAACATGACATGATGCAACTGAACGAAGCGCTCGCAGAAATGAGCGGCTCAAAAAAATGGACAAATACGGGCATAGCTGCCGATCTGGCTTTTCATCGTGCACTCGCTTCTGCAACCCACAACGAGTATTTTCCGCTGGTCCTCGGTTTCATTGCCGAGCGCATCAATCAGGCAATCAACGCAGCGCGTGCAAGGGCCGTGCTTGAGCAGATCGTCGAGATCACCATTAATGAGCACACCGCGATCAGGGATGCCATTCACTCACGTGATCCATTGCGTGCGCGCGAAGTGATGCGAAATCATATCGTGCAGGCAGCAAGCCGCGTCGGTCTCAAATTGGAAACTTTCTAATGGCTTCTTCTTTCGAACTTTTCAGTCTGGAAGGGCGCATTGCCTTGGTCACCGGATCCAGTCAAGGCATTGGTTTTGCTTTGGCTCGAGGGCTTGCGGAACATGGGGCAACGGTGATCATCAATGGTCGTGACCGAAACAAAGTTGATGCTGCCGTTATCTCATTGGAAGAAGAGGGCCATACGGTCTTTGCATCTGGATTCGATGTGACGGATGCTGAAGAAGTTCGCGCAGCTATTGATGCGATAGAGGATGAAATCGGCGCGCTCGATATTCTGGTCAATAATGCGGGAATGCAGTATCGAGCGCCGCTCGAAGATTTCCCGGTCGAGAAATGGCACCAGCTCCTTGAAACCAATATTTCCAGCGCTTTTTATGCCGGACAGGCGGCTGCGCGCCATATGATTGCACGAGGACGTGGCAAGATCATAAATATTGCCTCGGTTCAAAGCGAATTGGCTCGACCTTCCATCGCGCCTTATACAGCAACGAAGGGAGCTATTCGCAACTTGACGCGTGGTATGGCCACCGATTGGGCCAGACACGGCTTGCAGATCAATGCGATTGCGCCCGGCTATTTCAAGACGCCACTGAATCAGGCATTGGTTGATGACCCTGAATTTACGGCTTGGCTGGAAAAAAGAACACCGGCGGGCCGTTGGGGAGATGTGGAGGAACTGGTTGGGGCCGCAGTGTTCCTGAGCAGCGACGCTTCCACTTTTGTAAACGGACAGGTTTTGCATGTCGATGGCGGCATGACCGCGAGCGTATGAGGAATTGATGTTGCGTATTATCGTTATGGGTGTATCGGGTTCCGGAAAATCGACGATCGGTGAGAAGATTGCCGATGCATTGGCTCTCCCGTTTCTGGAAGGCGACTCCCTTCATCCGAAGTCCAACGTCGATAAAATGTCAGCAGGCATACCTTTGCAGGATGAGGATCGCTGGCCATGGCTTGATAAAATCGGAGAACGTCTTGCTGCCTCGACTGACGGGATTGTCGTTTCCTGTTCTGCGCTGAAAAAGATATACCGTGATCGCCTCCGCTCTGCTGCGGGTGCGCCTGTCCTTTTTGTTTTTCTGGATGGCAGTTTTGAAGTCTTGCATGAGCACATGGGGCATCGCACTGGCCATTTCATGCCGGTAACGATGCTGAAAAGCCAGATTGCGACACTCGAAAGTCCGGTTGGAGAACCATTGGTCTTCCGCGCTGATATCGCCGAGAGCGTGGAAAAGATCGTATCTGATAGCCTCGAATGGATACGTTCAGTCGAGCTTTAGCACGCTATTGCAGCGGCCAGAAAAACATCAGGGTGGGAACCGTTACAATCGCGATGATGATGGATAACGGCAATCCAAGACGCGGATAATCGCTGAATTTATAGCCGCCAGGCCCCATCACCAGCGTATTGCATTGATGGCCGATCGGGGTGAGGAAATCACACCCCGCGCCGATCGCTACCGCCATCAGAAAGGCTTCTGGCTTGAAACCAAGTCCGGAAGCAAAACTTGTCGCGATGGGAGCCATCACAAGCACTGTTGCGGCATTGTTGAGAAACGGCGTAACCATCATCGCGGCCACAAGAATGAGTGCCAAGGCCCCAGCTGGTGGCAATTGATGGCCAATGGTGGCAAGTCCTTCTGCTATGAGATCCGTGCCGCCGGTTGTTCTCAACGCATCCGAAACCGGAATAAGCGCAGCTAACATGACCAGAATCGGGCCATCGATTTCATCATAAACCTCGTTGAGAGGGATCACTTTGCACAACAGCATAGCGACGGCAGCGGCAAAGAAAGCGACCGCCACCGGCACTAGGCTCAAAGCGGTTGCCCCGATGGCGGCAATCAGAATGGCGAGCGGGATCAATCCACGCCTGACGCTGCCAAGCATCAGCTTGCGGCGAGCAAGCGGCAGCAATTCGAATTCCGGCAGGAAGTTGGAAAGATTGGCCTGTCTGCCTTGCAGCACGATCACGTCCCCGAAGCGTAGAATGACCTCACTGAGACGTTCGGTGATACGCTCGCCCGGTCGGCTGACTGCCAGCAGGTTCAGGTCATAGCGTGCGAAAAGAGCAAGCCTCTGGGCGGTCAGTCCGATGAGGCGCGAATTCTTTCCGATAACGGCTTCAACGGCTTCAATGTCGGTCGAGCCGCTGGTCTCGGAGGGCTTGCGATTCTCGGACAGGGTGAGTTTTGCTGCACTTATGACAGTATCAAGCGCTTTGGGATCGCCCTCCAGAAGAACAACGTCACCTTCATTCAGAATCGTGTCGGGAAGCGGCGTCAACCGCTGATCGTTGCGTATGATGGACGTCACCATCGCTTCGCCTTCGGCCACCCTGATGAGATCAGTCACGCGCTTGCCGATCATTGTCGAGGTTTTGCTGAGGCGGGCTTCAGAAGCATAATTCTTGATCTTGATCGCTTCATTGAGCGAAACATTTTCGCGAGTGCGCTGGGGAACAAGCCAGTAAAAAAACACCAGATAGATGAGACCTACGGCTGAGAGCACAGCGCCCACTGGCGTAAAGTCGAACATGGTGAAAGGCTCTCCGACCATTTCGCCACGGATGCGGGAAACGACGATATTGGGCGAAGTGCCGACCTGGGTCATCAAGCCGCCGAGCAGCGCGCCGAATGCCATGGGCATGAGGAAAGTTGAGGGAGAAACATTGGAACGGCGCGCAAACTGAAACGCAACAGGAATCATGATTGCCAGTGCGCCGACATTTTTAACGAAGGCAGAAAGCACGGTGACGACCGCCACCAGAACGGCGAGCTGTAGCCGCACGCTGTTCATTTCCGGCAGAAAGCGCTGCACTGCCGCCTGCATAAGGCCGGAGCGCGCGACGCCCGCGCTAACCACCAGTGCACTGCCAACAATGATAACAATGTCGTCGCTGAAGCCGGAAAAAGCTTGATCGAAGGGTACAACCCCGACCGCTATGCCCAAGAGAAGCGCACAAAGCGCAACTACGTCATAACGGAATTTGCCCCAGATAAACGCCCCCATCATGAGTATGATTACCGCGAAGGAGAGTATCTGCTGATGCGTCATCTATCGGAGTTTCCTCACAGGCGGAAAAATATTCCATCTCTGTGTAGCCGATAAATTCTAAAACAGAAATCGATTATTATAGCGGGTTGCGACCGTCCGAGGACGCAACCCGCTATAATGTCAATCATTTATGCGCTGGCCATCACTGCCAAAAATATGGACATTTTTTGCGGATGCGCCAACCTTGACGGTCTGATCGATATTATGTGCCGAGCGCCCGGCGACGCGGAAGATAAGCGGCTTGCCGTCTGGCAAAGCAGCATGGATATAACTTTCTGCCCCGACGAGTTCGACGGCTTCAATGCGGACGGTCGTATTGAAGCCATCAGCATCCGGCGCGCTATCGTCGAGAATGTGGATATCTTCCGGGCGAACACCGATGGTGAAATTTCCTGCCGGTGTTTTCACCGCGCGACCGGTTGTCCAAGCTGTGCTTTCCGCGCTCTCCAGCAAGTTCATTGACGGGGAGCCGATAAACGTTGCGACGAATGTGGAGGCTGGCTGTTCATAAAGCTCGATCGGCGTGCCGACCTGCTCGATATGGCCGGCATTGAGTACCACAAGACGATCGGCCATGGTCATGGCCTCCATCTGGTCATGGGTGACATAAACACTGGTCGTGCCAAGCGAACGTTGCAGCCGCTTGATCTCGACACGCATCTGCACACGCAGTTTCGCATCGAGATTGGAAAGCGGTTCATCGAAGAGGAAGGCGGCTGGTTCGCGCACAATGGCGCGGCCCATCGCTACACGTTGGCGCTGACCGCCGGAAAGCTGACGCGGCTTGCGCTCCAGAAACTGCTCAATCTCAAGCGCCTTTGCAGCTTTCGCTATACGCCGTTCGATTTCTTCTTTCGGCGTTTTACGATTCTTCAGTCCGTAAGCAAGATTGTCGCGAACAGTCATGTGCGGATAGAGAGCATAATTCTGGAACACCATGGCGATGTCGCGCTCGGCAGGTTCCACATCGTTGACCACGCGGTCACCGATGGAAATGGTGCCGGACGTGATGCTTTCCAGACCCGCAATCATGCGAAGCAGCGTAGACTTGCCGCAACCGGACGGGCCAACAAGCACTACGAACTCGCCATCCTCAATCTCCAGCGAAACGCCTTTGATGACTTCAACATTGCCGCCATAGCTCTTGCGGACGTTATCAAGAACGATTTTGCTCATTACTTTTCCGTTTCAACGAGACCTTTGACGAACCAGCGTTGCATCAGCACCACAACGAGGATCGGCGGGATGATGGCCAGAATGGCTGTTACCATGACGTAGTTCCAGGGAGTGGAAGCGTCTGCCCAGTCGACCATGCGGCGCAGGCCGATGATGATGGTGTTCATTTTTGCATCATTGGTAACGAGCAGCGGCCAGAGATACTGGGTCCATCCGTAAATGAAGAGAATGACGAAAAGCGCTGCGATATTCGTCTTTGAAAGGGGAAGCAGGATGTCCCGCATGAAACGGAACGGCCCTGCATTATCGATACGCGCCGCCTCCACCAGTTCACCCGGAATTGTGAGGAAGAACTGACGGAACAGGAATGTTGCTGTCGCAGATGCCATCAGGGGTAGGGTCAAGCCTGCATAGGTGTCGATCATGCCAAGATCGACGATTACCTTGTATGTCGGCAGGATACGCACTTCCACGGGCAGCATCAGCGTGACGAAGATCATCCAGAAGAAGAACATGCGCAACGGAAAGCGGAAAAATACAATCGCGAACGCTGACATGAACGAGATGATGATCTTGCCGACAGCAATTGCCATGGCGACCACGAACGAGTTCCAGAGTAGTCGCTCGAGACTGACGCCAACAACGCGTTCAACGCCACCGAAGATGGCCTCCCCGTAATTTTCGACAAAATGGTCGCCGGGCAGCAGCGAGATAGGCGGACGAATAATCTGCGTCGATGTCATCGTTGAAGCGACGAACGTATAATAGATCGGAAACGCGACAATAATGATGCCCAAGATCAGGATCAGATGGCCGATAAGGTTTGAGACAGGGCGTTTTTCTATCATTATCGCCTCACTCACGAATAATGCACGCGCTTCTCAACGAAGCGGAACTGGAAAGCGGTCAAGGCAATCACGATCGCCATCAGAATAACTGACTGCGCAGAAGACGAGCCCAGGTTGAGATTGACGAAGCCGTCATTATAAACTTTGTAGACCAATGTTTCGGTGGCTTTGGCAGGTCCACCGCCAGTAACAGCGTGGATGATGCCGAACGTATCGAAAAATGCATAAACCGTGTTCACGACCAGCAGAAAGAACGACGTCGGTGCAAGCAGGGGAAATACGATAGACCAGAATCTCCGCGATCCGCGAGCGCCGTCGATAGCAGCTGCTTCGATCAACGATTTAGGAATTGCCTGTAACCCTGCAACAAAGAACAGGAAATTATAGGAAATCTGTTTCCACGCAGCCGCAACGACGACCAGACCCATGGCCTGATTGCCATCCAGCAACGGGTCCCATGCGATGCCATTGCGGCGCAATATATAAGCAAAAGTGCCCATCGCAGGGTTGAACATGAAGAGCCACAACATGCCGGCGACCGCCGGGGCCACGGCATAAGGCCAGATCAGAAGCGTACGATAAAATGTTTTTCCGCGGATAACGCGATCCGCTGCCGTTGCGAGCAGCAATGCTACGCCCATGGCAAGCAACGCGGTCAGAATGTTGAAGACGATCGTTACTTTGAATGAATGTAGATAATTGGGGTCAGCCAGAACGGTTGTAAAGTTCGCCAGTCCCACAAAGGTGGATTTTAGCCCGAATGCATCTTCTCGCATGAAGGACTGATAAATTGCCTGACTGGCTGGCCAGAAGAAAAAGACCACAGTCAAAACGATCTGTGGAGCCAGCAAAAAATAAGGCAGGATCTTATTCGGAAAGGTAACTTTCTGCACGGGGAGCTTCCTCGTGGGTTACAAGGCCGCCCACCATGAAGGCAGGCGGCTTTGTGTCAATGTGAACGATTATTGGGCCGCGGCAATCGCGTCATTGGCGCGCTTGACGCCGTTCTCAAGTGCTGTTTTCGCATCCTGCTTACCACCGAGCATGGCTTCGAACTCTTCGTTCAGAATATCGCGGACCTGCGGCAGGTTGACGAGGCGCACACCCTTTGAGTTTTCAGTGGGAGCCTTGCCCATCATTTGGAGGATAGGCGTTTCACGGCCCGGATTCTTTTCATAGAAATCCGATTTCTTGGTTTCCTCATAGGCAGCCAGTGTCACAGGCAGATAGCCGGATTTTTCATGCAGCTTGACCTGAATTTTGGTCTGCGAGAGGAAGTTGAAGAATTGTGCAACGCCCTTGTACTGCTCGTCGCTAAGACCCGCGAAAACCCACAAGGCTGCGCCGCCAGGAATCGTATTCTGCGGGCCGTGACCTTCATAATAAGGCAGCTGGCCGATGCCGTAGTTGAGGCCGGACTTCACGACGTCTCCAAGGCCGCCCGAGGATTCAGTCAGCATCGCACATTCACCTGAAGTGAAAAGCTGCTTGGCTTCCGATGTGCGACCGCCATAGCGGAACGTGCCGTCTTTCGCGAGGTCGGCAATCGACTGGAAGTGCTGAATGTAAAGCGGCGAATTGATTTCGAGCTTTACGTCGGTGCCGCCAAGGCCGTTTTCATTGGTGCCGTAAGGAACGTTGTTCCAGGCCGCGAAGTTTTCCGTCTGAATCCAGGTTAGCCATGTCGAAGTGAAGCCGCACGCTGCTGCGCCGCTGGATTTGATCTTCTTGGCCGCTTCAAAAACTTCCGGCCAGGTCTTTGGCGGATTGTTTTCATCAAGGCCGGCCTTCTTGAAGGCGTCCTTGTTGTAATAGAGGATCGGCGAGGATGAATTGTATGGGAAGGACAGCATGGTGCCGTCCGGCTTTGAATAATAAGCGACGATGCCGGGCAGATACTGCGACTTGTCGAACTTGAATCCACCCTTTTCCAGTACTTCGGCGGCTGGCACCACGGCGCCTTCAGCGGCCATCATGACGCCGCTGCCGGCGTCGAACACCTGGAGAATTGCAGGGGGCTGCTTGGAACGGAACGCGGCAATGCCAGCATTCAGCGTTTCAGGATAGGTTCCCTTATAGACGGGAACGATCTTGTATTCGCTCTGGCTTTCGTTGAATTCTTTCGAAAGCTCATTGACCATTTCGTTGTTGGCACCGGTCATGCCGTGCCACCATGCCAGTTCCGTCTGGGCATATGCCTGCGAACCGATGGTGAGGGCGAGGGCGCTTGTGAGCGCCGAGGTCGTGATCAGACGGATAAGCATGTTTCCTCCTCTAGCGTGAGATTGCGTGAACATTCGAGTCCCTCCATGAAGTCTCAAAGTCCCGACATCTGCGGTATATTCATTGCACTTATATGAATGCAATTTTTTGCAAAGGATCAACCTTCGATTCTTCCAATGGCAGAATAAATTCGAAAACGATAGCATTCAAAATGAAAAAAAACGAAAGGGAAGCGATTATCGTGGGGAGAACATGTGAATAATCAAGGGTTCGAAAATGCCTTGCAATGGCATTTTCTGCGTCGGCCGATGGCTCTGTATCCAGCGGATTGACCAATGCACAGGTCTGAACAGATTATAAGCTCTTCGAATCCGATCGGTGGTTGACTGATTTTCCACCGCAGCCCCACTGCACATTGCCCGCTTGCTGACAGGTGAATTTATGCCCAGTGACGATCGCCGGAAAAGTCGCGTTACGCTTTTGGATGTGGCCCGGCACGCAAATGTATCGCGCGCGACAGCCTCCCTGGTCATTCGCAAAAGTCCATTGGTTGGGGCGGCAACGCGCGAGAAGGTCGAAAAAGCCCTCCAGGAGCTGGGGTATGTCTACAATATGGGTGCCGCCAGTCTTCGCGCGGAAAGGTCGAATACTGTTGGCGTTATCGTACCCACCCTCGCCAATCCGTTTTACGGCGAATTGCTTTCAGGAATAGACAGTGTCGTGGGGGAAGCGGGGCTGGTTGTTCTTCTTGCAAACAGTCATGAGAGTTTTGCTAATCAGACCATTCTCATGCAGCGTATGCGCGAGCATGGCGTCGATGGCGTAATTGTGTCGCTGACGGCAGAAACAGCACCGGAATTTATTGAGCAGATCGCTGAATGGGGCTTGCCGGTGGTCCAGGTGTTGCGTCATGTGACAGAAAGAATTGACTATGCCGGCGTGGACTATGCGGGCGGCATGCGGCAGGCGGTCAATCATCTTGCCGAGTTGGGACACAGGACAATCGCCTTTGCTGTGCATGGTCCGGTCCATTCGGCATATCGTGAACGTGTCGAAGGTTTCCGCGATGCGATGCAACAACAAGGCCTCGATCCCGAGATGATTGTCCGGTTGCCCTATACCATGCCCGAAATTGCCAAAGCGGCCCCGCTACTTTTTCAGGAAGGTCGAATGCCAACAGCAGCAATCTGCTTCAATGATGTGGTAGCGCTCGGTCTTTCGGCGGGTCTTTATGATTGCGGAAGAAAAGTGGGGGAGGATTTTTCGCTGATCGGTTTCGACGATGTGAGCGATGCCGAAGCAACACGTCCGCGCCTTAGCTCAGTCTCGACTCGTCCTGTCACTGTGGGTCAAAATGCCGCCAACTTGCTTTTGTCCCGTTTGGAAAGCCCCAAAAAAGAAGCCCAGCGTATCATTAGCGAAACATATTTGCAGGTGAGGCAATCCTGCGCCCCGGCAAAAGCTTCTGCCGTCTAATCCTAATTAATGATTGACGAGTGCTACTAAACACATTTAGATCGATCTAAATTATTGCTGACGGGACGAAAAGTCGGCATAATCGGTGTACCGGGAGGTTCAGCATTGTATAATTTCAACTTCGCGCCTGTCTTCGCGTCGATGGATAAGCTGCTTGTCGGTGCGTGGCAGACAATTGAGCTTTCATGCGCTGCGATGGTCCTCGGCCTGATTGTTTCGATTATCTGCGCTGTCGGCAAGACGTCCGGACCAAAGCCGATCCGGTTCGTCATTGATGCCTATATCGAAATCATCCGCAATACGCCGTTTCTGGTGCAGATTTTCTTTATCTTCTTCGGGTTGCCGTCTGCGGGCCTGCGCATGTCGCCGAACAGTGCGGCGCTGCTTGCACTGGTGGTGAATTTTGGCGCCTACGGCACGGAAATTATTCGTGCCGGGATTGAATCCATTCACAAGGGTCAGGTGGAAGCGGGGACTGCTCTTGGTCTCTCCAGGCTGCAAGTCTTTCGCTATGTCATCATGAAACCGGCTTTGCGGACGGTTTATCCGTCGCTTACCAGCCAGTTCATCTATCTGATGCTGACCTCAAGCGTGGTCTCGGTGATTTCTGCGAATGAGCTTGCAGCTGCGGGCAACGACCTTCAGTCAGCGACCTTTGCAAGCTTTGAGGTCTATATCGTTATCACCCTGATGTATCTCGTCATGTCTATCGGTTTCTCGGCCATTTTTGCGCTGATCGAGAAGGTGGCATTCAAATATCCGTTGAGCCGATAGGAGCAGGCCATGATCAGACCTTTCGGCTGGAATGAATTTCTTATCATCGTTTATGCAGCGCAGTGGACGATAGCGCTTTCAGCTATTGCTTTTGTCGGCGGCGGCATTGGTGGATTAATTGTGGCGTTGATGCGGGTCTCGGATGCTCGCGTCCCGCGTTACATCGCGCTTGGCTTCATACGATTGTTTCAGGGTACGCCACTTCTGATGCAGCTTTTCCTGGTGTTCTTCGGCCTCAATATTATGGGCTTGGGCATCAATCCGTGGATTGCGGCGACGATTGCACTGACATTGCATGCGAGTGCTTTTCTCGGTGAGATTTGGCGCGGTTGTATCGATGCTGTGCCGCCCGGGCAGCGTGAAGCGGCGACGGCGTTAGGTCTCCGCTACTATAATCGCATGCGCTATGTGATCCTGCCGCAAGCCGCGCGCATTTCCGTGGCGCCGACTGTGGGCTTTCTCGTGCAGCTCATCAAGGGCACTTCGCTTGCTGCGATCATCGGTTTTACGGAGCTGACCCGACAGGGTCAGATTATCAACAATGCGACGTTTAGCCCGTTCATGGTGTTTGGTACGGTGGCGGCCATTTATTTTGTCCTTTGCTGGCCGCTATCCATTTTGGCGCGCCGCATGGAAACGAGGTTTTCTCGCGCTACCGCTCGGTAATTGGGGGCTTTGGGAAACGGTTGGCACTTCCAGCCGAAACAATACGGCGTCAGCATATGTGCCGAGAGATAACGAAACGAAGCCAGTGAGGAGACTGGCTCTTAATAGGGAAGGAATAAGCATGACTATCACCAGACGTTTGGCAATGGCTTTGATTGGAGCGGGAGCGCTCGCAACGGCAATGGCGCCGACGGCGTTTGCGCAGGCTGTTGACAGCATTAAGTCTGCCGGAAAAATCAAGATCGGCATGCTGGTGGATTTTCCGCCGTTCGGCATCATGAACACCAGCAATGAGCCGGATGGCTACGATGCCGACGTGGCGAAGTTGTTGGCCAAGGAACTGGGTGTTGAAGCCCAGATCGTACCCGTCACCGGTCCAAACCGTATTCCATACCTCCAGAGCGGACAGATTGATGTTCTGGTTGCTTCGCTCGGCATCACTGAGGAACGCGCCAAAAGCGTTGATTTCTCGCAGCCCTATGCGGGCATTTCGATTGGCGTGTTCGGACCGAAGGATATTGCTGTTGCAAAGCCGGAAGATCTTTCCGGCAAGACCATTGGCGTCGCACGCGCTTCGACACAGGACACGGCCGTTACCAAAGTTGCACCGCAGGACGCAAATATCCGTCGTTTCGATGACGATGCCAGCGCAGTGCAGGCGCTGCTTTCGGGGCAGGTCGAGCTGATCGGCCTTTCCAACGTTGTCGCTGCCGAGATCGAAAAGGCTGCGCCAGGCCGCTACGAGCAGAAAATCCAGCTCAGCCAGCAGGTGCAGGGCATTGCCGTTCGCAAGGGTTCGACGGAAATGCTCGAATTCATCAACAAGTTCATCGAAAAGACGAAGAGCGACGGCGAACTAAACAAGATTCATGAAAAGTGGCTTGGCACGCCGCTACCGGATTTTGTTTCCCAGGCCAAGTAAGAAGTTCTCGAACTCCGCCATGCCCGCTTATTCGGCGGGCGTGGCGATCTATTCCACGAAAGTGAGTTTCTCGAAATGAACCAGATGGCTCAGGGAACGACGAACCAGATGCAGCACGATGCTTCTGGTTCTGCAGTGCTTATGCACGGAGTGAACAAGTGGTATGGCACGTACCATGCGCTCCGGAATATCAATCTGACTGTATCCCGCGGCGAACGCATTGTTATTTGCGGCCCGTCTGGTTCGGGGAAGTCCACCCTCATTCGCTGCATCAACCAGCTGGAGACCATTCAGGAGGGTCGCATCATTGTTGATGGCCACGACCTGACTGCAGGCGGTAAGAACGTGGATATTGTGCGGCAGGAAACCGGCATGGTTTTCCAGCAGTTCAATCTCTTTCCGCATATGACGGTTCTTGAAAACTGCACTTTGGCACCGATGAAGGTGCGGGGCGTTTCGAAAGCTGAAGCTGAAAAGACCGCACGCAAGTACCTTGAACGCGTCCGCATTCCCGAGCAGGCGGATAAATATCCAGCCCAGCTTTCCGGGGGGCAGCAACAGCGTGTGGCCATTGCCCGTGCGCTTTGCATGAACCCCAAGATCATGCTTTTCGATGAGCCCACCTCTGCGCTCGATCCTGAAATGGTCAAGGAAGTTCTGGACACTATGATCGATCTCGCCAAGGAAGGCATGACCATGCTTTGCGTTACCCACGAAATGGGCTTTGCGCGGCAGGTAGCTGATCGCGTGATCTTCATGGATCAAGGGCAAATTCTGGAAATGGCAGAACCGGAAGAATTCTTCGGCAATCCGAAACATGAGCGCACGAGGGCGTTTATTGGCCAGATTTCCTGATAGTTTCCAATAGATTGATAATGGAGCCTGAAGTGAAGAATGAAGTTCTGCTCATTGAGCCGATGATGCCGTTGATCGAAGATCGATTGGATGCGGCCTACAGGGTTCTCCGGCTGTACAAGCCCGAAGACAAAGCGGCGATCAATTCAGCCCTTGGCACGATCCGCGCCGTTGTTACTGGCGGTGGAACTGGCCTTTCCAACGAATGGATGGAGCGTCTGCCGTCGCTTGGTTTGATCGCCATCAACGGTGTCGGAACAGATAAGGTCGATCTTGCCTTTGCGCGGAACCGCAACGTGCATGTCAGCACGACACCCGGTGTCTTGACCGATGATGTCGCTGACATCGGGATCGCGCTGATGCTGGCAGTAATGCGCCATGTTGCAGCAGGTGATCATTTTGTACGGGAAGGAAAATGGGCTCGCCGGGAAGGGTTCCCTCTTGGGGCTAGCCCAAAGGGCAAGCGGGTTGGTGTTCTTGGGCTTGGCCAGATCGGAAAGTCATTTGCGCGGCGAGCGGAAGCATTTGGCATGGAAGTGCATTACTGGAATCGCTCCCCCGTTGCGGGCACGAACTGGATTGCACATGCAACACCGACAGAACTCGCCCGGGAAAGTGACGTGCTCGCGGTTTGTGTCGCGGCTACTTCGTCGACCGCCAACATTGTGAACGCTGAGGTGCTCGCCGCTCTGGGGAGCAAGGGGTATCTGGTCAATGTCGCCCGAGGCAGTGTCGTTGACGAAGATGCACTTCTCGCTGCTTTGGATAACCGGACTATTGCAGGTGCCGGTCTTGACGTCTTCGTCAATGAACCAACCATACGAGAAGATTTTTTTACTGCGCCAAATACAGTGCTGATGCCGCATCAGGGCAGCGCAACAATAGAAACGCGGATCGGAATGGGCGAACTGGTACTCGCCAATCTTGCAGCGCATTTTTCCGGCGAAGTTCCGCCAACCAAAGTAAACTGAGTTCTTCCCATGATTGTCAGACAGGCCTTTTTTGAAGGCACAATTCATGCTGGGCGCGAGGATGCGTTCAAAGCTTATGTGGCTGAAACCCTCATGCCGATGTGGCTTGATTTTCCGGGGATCAGGGAAGTGCGCGTCCTTTATGCGGTCGAGCGCGACGAAGGCGCGCCTGCGTACCCGATGGTTCTTTGGACCAAGTATGACAGCAGGGAGGCTTTGGCGGAAGCGCTTGCTTCAGCTGTCCGCTATGCAAGTCGGGAGGCCACGAAGGGCCTCCTGGAAATGTTCGATGGTCATATACATCATCACGTTTTTGATCTCACCCTTGAAGGGTGAGATCATTTCTGTTTGCCGTTAAGCGCCCCATGTCCGCTCAAGGACATTGATCCAGTTTCCGTGGGCCAGCTTGACGATGGATGCATCGTCATAACCGTGCTTGCGGAAGGCTTCTATAACGAGCTGGAGATCGCCAACGTCGCGAAGTGTCGAAGAAATCGTGGTGCCGTCAAAATCGGACCCCAGAGCCAGATGATCGATCCCGATGCGATTGACGATATAGTCCGCATGGCGCACAAGCTCGGTCAAGTCGGTGTTTGGATCGCGTTTCGCGTCTTCACGCAGGAATGAAACGCCGAAATTCAATCCCACCAGCCCACCGGTGTCACGAATGGCATCCAGCTGTTTGTCGGTCAGGTTGCGGCTCTGCTGGCAAAGAGCGTGAGCATTGGAATGCGAGGCGACAAGCGGTGCATCGGAAATGGCCGCAATGTCCCAGAAACCTTTCTCGTTCATGTGGGAGAGGTCGATCATGACCTTGAGTTCGTTGCAGGCGCGAATGAGTGCCTTGCCATGATCGGTCAGGCCGGGGCCGATATCAGGCGATGCGGGAAACCGGAACGGAATTCCGTGCGCAAAAATATTCGGACGGCTCCAGACCGGCCCAAGGGTTCGCAATCCGGCTTCATGCAATACATAAAGGGCATCCAGGTCCTCGGCAAAAGCCTCGACACCTTCAATGTGATAGACCGCAGCAAAAATTCCGTTGGCGAATGCGTCGCGAATATCTGCTGCCGTGCGGCAAACGCGAACCTTGCCTTCCGATGCCCGCTCGATCTTGAGAAGGATCGCCGACATGGCAAGCGTTGCCTTCATCGCCTCTGCCTGGCTCGGCGTTGCAAGATTGCCGTTAGCGTCGAGTTCCCGTGAAGGCGACGGTACATATACCGCGCAAAGTCCGCCGCCCAGCCCACCTTTTTGAGCGCGCGGAAGGTCTATATGTCCGACATTCTCACCTTCAAGAAATCGCTTTTCCGGCGCGGGTGCATCCGATGACCACAGACGCAACAGCACATCGTTGTGACCATCGAAAACGGATATCTTTTGCTCTGTCGCCATGGGGAAGCCTTTTCAAATCAAGCCTGATATTTGAGTGGGGGTGATGGACCCAAGCGGGAAGAATTGCAAATGCGATTTTGGTCACTCGATATGACTGCACTGCATGAAGAGCGATTCTTATATGCAAAAGTTCTCTTTTAGTTGTGAGTCATGCAAACTCTGCATAGGGGATGCGCAATTCTGCATTGGCCCCTGCGCTGGGTGACGTGATAGCGGGAAGCTAGAAAATTATATTCAGAGATAAAACGCTGTCGATATGGCTCCCAATTTCAGGGAGGCAGCCCGAAAGCGTTGCAAGAGGAGCTCTCAATGATTTCAAGACGCGGTTTTCTGGCAGGCGCTGCTGCCGTTCCTTTCCTTTCCTATGCAAGCATTTTGCCTGCCATTGGAGCCGGACGTCAGGACATTCTCGTTGTGGCCCAGCAGCTGGACAATATGACCAGCCTTGATCCCCATGAGAGCTTCGAAGCTGTTGGCAGCGAAATCTGCAACAACATGTATCAGCGTCTGGTGCATCCAAGCCTTTCCAATCCCGATCAGGTGGAAGGCGGCGTTGCCGTTTCCTGGGAAGCGGATGCCGACGGCAAGGTCTTCACCTTCAAGATCAATCCAGACGCCAAGTTTGCCAGCGGTGCGCAGATCACTGCGGAAGACGTCGCTTTCTCGCTGCAACGCGCGATCAAGATGAACAAGGGCCCGGCTTTCATTATCGGCCAGTTCGGTTTCACGCCTGAGAATGCTGAAACGAGCATCGTCGCCACTGATGCGTCGACGCTTACCTTGAAGCTGGAACAGTCTACATCGCTGCCGTTCCTGCTATATTGCCTGTCCGCAAGCGTTGCCAGCATCGTTGAGAAGAAGACCGTTCTTGAAAATGCAGCCGGTGATGATCTCGGCAACGGCTGGCTTCAGAAGAACAGCGCCGGTTCGGGCGAGTGGGTTCTGGCTTCGTGGAAGCCGAGCGAAAGCATCATTCTGAACGTTAATCCGCATGGCGCTTACAAGGGTAATGTGAAGCGCATTCTTTTGCGTCATGTGGCTGATCCGTCTTCGCAGCTTTTGATGCTCCAGAAAGGCGATGTCGATATTGCCCGTAATCTCACCACAGAGCAGCTTCGCGTGCTGGACGGCGATGAGAACTACAATCTGGTGCGTAAGGGCGTTGGCGGCCTGATGCTGATGTCGCTCAACCAGAGCGTGGAAGTTCTTGCCAAGCCGAAAGTCTGGGAAGCGATCAAATGGGCCGTGGACTATGACGGTATCCAGAAAAACATCGTTCCGCTGAACTACAAGGTTCATCAGGCGCTGGTTCCGGAGGGTTTCCCTGCCGCGCTGAATGAGAATCCTTTCAAGAAGGATATTGCAAAGGCGAAGGCTTTGCTCGCGGAAGCTGGTGTCCCTGACGGTTTTACGGTCAAGATGGACCATTATTCGGCGCAGCCGAGCCCCGATATCGCGCAGGCAATTCAGGCAAGCCTTGCCGAAATCGGTATCAAAGTGGAGTTGCTGGCTGCTGAAAATCGTCAGGTTCTGACGAAGATGCGCGCTCGTGAACACCAGATGGCGTTGACCGTATGGGGATCCGACTATTTCGATCCGAATACCAATGTTGACGTCTTCTGCAACAATCCAGACAATTCCGATGATGCGAAGACCAAGCTTTTTGCCTGGCGCTCGCATTTCCAGAATGAGGATTTTGCCAAAAAGTCTCTCGCCGCGCGCGACGAACAGGATCCTGCAAAGCGGGTAAAGATGTACGAAGATCTGCAGCGTGAGTTCATGAACAACAGCCCGTTCATCATCATGATGCAGAAATTCGAGACGGCTGCCTGCCGCAAGGATGTTACCGGAATGCGTCTCGGCGTTCTCTCCGATTCTCACTCCTATGCAGGGATCGCCAAGGCGTGAAGAAAAGCCTCAAGAATCTGACCGGTATCCTGAGCAGCGTGTTGATCACGCTGTTCGGGCTTATGGTCATTACCTTCATGATCGGCCGCGTCATGCCGGTCGATCCTGTTATTGCTGCTGTGGGCGACAACGCGCCAGAGGCCGTTATCCAGCGTGTCCGGGCAGAAATGGGGCTCGATCAGCCGCTTGTAGTGCAGTTCGTCCATTATATCGGGCAGGTGCTGCACGGTGATTTCGGCAATTCCATTTTGACCCGCAATCCGGTGACGCAAGATATCGCCCGTTATTTTCCGGCGACACTGGAGCTGGCGACGGCTGCGCTCCTTGTGGCTGCGCTTATCGGTATTCCGTTGGGTGTTTGGGCCGCCGTCCGGCAGGGTTCCGTCGTCGACCAGACGATCCGTGTGATCTGTCTTGCTGGTCACTCGGTTCCGGTTTTCATGCTGGCGCTGATATCGCTTCTGGTCTTTTATGCGACGCTCGATATCGCGCCGGGACCGGGGCGTCAGGACATCATTTATGAGGGCATGATACCGCATGTAACGGGCCTGCTCACGATCGACAGTCTCATTGAAGGTGATTGGGACGCGTTCTGGGATGCCGTCTATCACATGATTCAGCCAGTTCTGATCCTCGCCTATTTCAGCATGGCCTATATCACTCGAATGACCCGGGCCTTCATGCTGGATGCGCTGAAGGGCGAATTCGTGATTACGGCGCGCGCGAAAGGCCTGTCGCTGACCTCCGTCATCTGGAAGCATGCTTTCCCCACCGTGGCTGTGCAGCTCGTGACGGTTCTTGCGCTGACCTATGCAGGCCTGCTCGAAGGCGCCGTTGTGACGGAAACCGTCTTCAGCTGGCCGGGATTGGGCCAATATCTGACCGTGTCGCTGATGAATGCCGATATGAACCCGGTCGTGGGTGCCACGTTGCTCATCGGCGTTATCTATGTCGGGCTCAATCTGCTCGCCGATATCCTCTATAAAGTTCTGGATCCGCGTGTCCGATGATGTTTGGAAATTTTCATAACTGGGCGCTGGATGAATCGCCTTCGTCCCGTTCACAGGCCAATTGGGGCAGGCGCTATCGCATCTGGGTGAACCTCAAGGCCAATCCGCTCGCGATGATTGGTCTTTTTATCATCGTTGCGTTCGTCGTCCTGTCATTGGCCGCACCCTTGCTGGCGCCCTATGATCCAAGTGTGCAGGATCTCGGCAATCGGCTTTCTGCTCCCACCGCATCGCACTGGTTTGGGACTGATGAACTGGGCCGCGATATTCTTTCGCGCATTCTTTATGGTGGGCGCGTCACCCTCGGAATGGTTATCGCCGTCGTCATTCTCGTTGCGCCAATCGGTCTCTTTATCGGTTGTATCGCCGGTTATTTCGGCGGGATCGTCGATACCGCGCTGATGCGCGTCACGGATGTCTTTCTTGCGTTCCCGCGTTTGATTCTTGCGCTTGCCTTCGTGGCCGCGTTGAAGCCGGGCGTGGAAAGTGCGGTGCTCGCAATTGCATTGACTGCATGGCCACCCTATGCGCGTCTGGCACGTGCGGAAACCATGACCTTGCGCAAAAGCGATTTCATTGCAGCCGCCAAGCTGACCGGCGCAATGCCTTTCCGCATCATTCTTCGCCACATCATGCCGCTTTGCGTGCCAAGTGTCATTGTGCGCATCACACTCGATATGAGTTCGATCATCATTACGGCTGCAAGTCTCGGCTTCCTTGGAATGGGCGCGCAGCCGCCGTCACCGGAATGGGGCGCGATGATCGCCACCGCCAAGCGCTTCATCTTCGAACAATGGTGGGTTGCCACCATCCCCGGCGTTGCAATCTTCCTCGTCTCGCTTGCGTTCAATTTCCTTGGCGACGGTCTTCGTGACGTGCTCGATCCGAAGCAGAATTGAGAGAACAGATGCTGGTTGATATCAAAAATCTGCAAATCAGCTTTGAAACGCGCACCAGCCGTTTTGATGCCGTGCGCGGAATCTCGCTTCAGCTCGGTCGCGAAAAACTGGGCATTGTCGGCGAAAGCGGTTCGGGCAAGTCCTTGACCGCGCGCGCACTCATGAAACTGCTGCCGCCAATCGCCGAAGTGAAGGCGGACAAGCTTTCGTTCGACGGTATCGATATTCTGTCAGCGACAGAACGCGGCATGCGTCAGATACGCGGCAAGCGGGCAGGCTTCATTCTTCAGGACCCCAAATATTCGCTGAATCCGGTCAAGACCATAGGCGTGCAAGTGGCTGAAGCATGGCGTACCCATAAGGGCGGCAGCAAACGTCAGGCGATGGATGCTGCGGTCGATCTTCTCGATCAGGTGATGATCCGCAATCCCCGCGACGTTGCGAAGCTTTATCCGCATGAGGTTTCGGGCGGCATGGGCCAGCGCGTCATGATCGCCATGATGCTGGCACCCGATCCGGAACTGCTCATTGCAGACGAACCGACATCGGCACTGGACGCTACGGTGCAGGCGGAAATTCTGCGGCTGATCGACGATCTGGTTTCCAAGCGCGGAATGGGGCTTCTCCTGATCAGCCATGACCTCCCGCTCGTATCCCATTTCTGCGACCGGGTCATGGTCATGTATATGGGCCGTGTCATGGAAGAGTTGAAGGCTTCCGAACTGGTGCATGCCGAGCATCCATACACCAAGGGGCTTCTCAATTGCATTCCGTCGCTCACGCATCCTCGCGATCGTTTGCCGGTTCTCAATCGGGAAGAAAGCTGGCTGAACTCATGATAGATATTGATCAACTCCGCATCAGCTTCAACGAGCGTGAAGTCGTCAAGGGTGTTTCCTTCAATGTGGCGAAGGGCGGCAGCTTTGGTATCGTTGGTGAAAGCGGTTCTGGTAAATCCACCATTCTGCGCGCTATGGCTGGCCTCAACGAACAATGGAGCGGCCGTATTGCTTTCGACGGCAAAAATGCGGCCCCGAAGCGTGCGCCTGCCTTCTTCCGTCAGGTGCAGATGGTGTTTCAGGACCCGTTTGGATCGCTGCATCCGCGCCAGACTATTGACCGCATCTTGAGCGAGCTTCTGCTGGTTCACGGTATCGGCGATATCGATAAGCGGATTGAAAAGGTGCTTGAGGAAGTCGCGCTGCCTAAAGCTGCACGGTTTCGTTTTCCGCACCAGCTTTCCGGTGGTCAGCGCCAACGCGTGGCAATTGCTCGCGCCCTGATTGCAGAACCGGAAGTGCTGCTGCTCGATGAACCGACATCGGCACTCGACGTTTCGGTGCAGGCTGAAATTCTTAATCTTCTTGCGGATTTGCGCGCGGAAAAGAACCTAACCTATGTGTTGGTGAGCCACAACCTCGCGGTGATTGCGCATCTATGCCCACAAGTTGGGGTGATGCAGCATGGGGAGATGGTGGAGCAGCTTAGCGCCGAGGATTTGCGTGCCGGGCGAACCTCACATCCGCATACCACAGAATTGCGCGCCCTGAGCGTCAATCTGGAAGAACCTGCCTGACGGAGTTTTCATGTCCACCCATGCTGACTGGAACGCGGCATCGCTCGCCGCCAAGGTCTTCTCGAGAACCTGGGATAAAAACGAACCGGGCGGCGTTATTATCGGTTTTGATCCTGATGGTGTGAAGTTCGCATATGCGGGTGGGCTTGAAAGCCTGTCTACCGGAGTGCCGTTCACAGCGAATACGGTTGTCCGCTATGCGTCGGTCACGAAACATGCATTCTGTGCGATGGTTCTCAAGCATGGTGATATTATCGGCCTGGATGACCGGCTAGGCGATCATCTGCCGGAATTGCAAAGCCCGCTTGCCGACGTCACCGTCGGTCGCGCACTCGACATGACTGGTGGTTTGCCGGATACGCGGGAATGCCTCACGCTTCTTGGCCTGTCCGTTTATACGGACACGCAAGCCGAGCAGCTTCTGGAGTATCTTGCCTCTCTCAATCGTCTCAATTTCGATGCGGGTTCAGAAATTTCCTATTCCAACACCGGTTATCGGCTGGTGGAGGCCGCACTTGAGAGGAAGGGGTTTCGCTTCAATGATTTTGTGAAGTCGGATATTGCGCAACCGCTCGATATCTTCATGGAAGCGCCCGACGTCTGGAATGATCCGGTTGCGGGGCTTGCTCCCGGTTACTGGAAGTCTGGCGAGAAATGGCAGCTCAGTTCCGCCGGCTTGCATATTTCGGCATCCGGCAGTCTCGCTGGCAGCGGCATGGCACTGACCAAATGGGCGCAGGCGCTCGTCAATGGTGAAGGCGCATTCAAGGGCCTGCTCGATAAGCTGTCAGCGGATCGCCATCTTGTTGACGGACGCGTGACCGGTTACGGGCTCGGGCTGCGGTGGAACGAAGTGGGCGGCAAGAACTTTGTCGGACATGGCGGCTCGCATCCCGGTTACAAGAGTTATTTCCTGCTCGATCCGTCCGCGAAGACCGGTATGATCGTTGTCTCAAACCGTGAAGACACCAATACCTATAAAATGGCGCGAGATTGCATGGCCGCTCTCAACGGTCTGCCGTTGCCAGAGACCAACTGCACAATCCCGGACGGGCTCTATGTGACGGACAGCGGGCCGTTTTGGCTGGAAATGCGCAATGGCATAGCCAACTGGCTCGATTCCGAGGATACTCTTTACGATATCGGTGATGGCTGGTTCTCGTCCCTGTCGCCTACGTCTCCGGTGAAACTGCGCTGGACAGGCATGGAGCTGGAAGGCGAAATCGGCTATGTGCCGCGTCGATTGAAGCCAGTGGCACCCAAACCGTTGGGCAAGGCACTCGACGGCCATTGGCGGGCACTGTCTTATGGGGCCAGTTTCGATATCGAGGACGATCATCTCATCATGGGCATAGGCCCCACGCGCCACGTCATGCCACTGGACGATCTCGGTCACGGACGAGCGCTCTTCACGCTGCATGACGGTCCGTGGACCAAGCGTGTCTGCCTGCATCAGCTTGATGATAATCGTGTTGAACTGGTTCTAAGCCGCAGCAGGATGATTGAATACATCCGTTAGAGCGCACTACGATCTGGGGTTATATACGCGGCGGAAGGGTGACCTTACCGCCGCGTCTTGCATTGTGATAGCTTTCGACAATTGATTCCGAATGTGAGGTGACACGATGCTGGAACAGATGATCGATCAGGGCGCGGGCCGCGAGCCTGCCGACCTTGTGCTCAAGGGCGGTCGCTTCTTCGATCTCGTGACCGGCGAACTGGTGGAGAGTGATATTGCGATCTGCGGGGACCGGATCGTCGGCACTTTCGGCAACTATCGTGGAAAACGCGAAATCGATATTACGGGCCGCATCGTCGTGCCGGGCTTCATTGACACGCATCTTCATATCGAATCCTCGCATGTCACGCCGCATGAATTCGACCGCTGCGTATTGCCGCAGGGCGTCACCACGGTCATTTGTGATCCGCATGAGATTGCAAATGTGCTCGGTGTGGAAGGCATCAAGTTCTTTCTCGATAGCGCTTTGGAAACCATCATGGACATCCGTGTGCAGCTTTCGAGCTGTGTCCCGGCCACGCATATGGAGACGTCCGGCGCTGAGCTCCTGATCGATGATCTTCTTCCCTTTGCAGATCATCCCAAGGTGATCGGTCTCGCTGAATTCATGAATTTTCCCGGTGTCCTGGCGAAAGATGCCGAATGCATGGCGAAGCTGAAAGCTTTTCAGGGACGGCATATTGATGGTCACGCGCCGCTTTTGCGCGGCTTTGATCTGAACGGCTATATTTCCGCAGGCATACGCACCGAGCATGAGGCTACAAGTGCGGAAGAAGCGCTCGAAAAGATGCGCAAGGGCATGCATGTGCTGGTGCGCGAAGGGTCCGTTTCCAAGGACCTGAAGGCCTTGATGCCGATCATTACCGAGCGCCACGCGCAGTTTCTGTCACTCTGCACCGATGACCGCAATCCGCTTGATATCGCGGATCAGGGGCATCTCGATTATCTGATCCGAACGGCGATTGCGGGCGGTGTCGAACCTCTCGCCATTTATCGCGCGGCGAGCGTTTCCGCTGCGCGCGCTTTCGGCCTCTTTGACCGCGGGCTGGTGGCACCTGGCCAGCGTGCCGATCTCGTCGTGGTGGACAGCCTTGAAGGCTGCCATGCCGAAACCGTGCTTTCTGCGGGGCAGATAGTGTCGGACGATCTGTTCGCGAAGCGAAAGCCAGTCGCCGAAGTGGGGCGCAATAGCGTCAAGGCCCCGCGCGTCACCGCCTCCAATTTCCGCTCGCAGTCCAATAGCGGCAGGACGCGTGCCATCGGCATCGTTCCCGGCAAGATCATTACGCAAAACCTCGAATTCGATCTGAAAGTGGGGCCAAACGGCGTAGAGCCTGATCTTGAGCGTGACGTGGTGAAGGTTGCTGTCATCGAGCGCCACGGCAAGAACGGTAATATCGCCACCGGCTTCGTGCACGGTTTTGGCCTGAAAGCGGGCGCGATTGCTTCTACGGTCAGCCATGATAGCCACAATATCTGCGTCGTTGGCACTTCGGACGAAGATATCGCGGCTGCTGCCAACCGGCTTGGCGAAATCGAAGGCGGTTTTGTCGTGGTGCGTGACGGCAAGGTTCTGGCCGAGCTGTCGCTTCCCATTGCCGGGTTGATGAGTATGGAGCCTTACGAAACCGTGCGCGACGAATTACGCAAGCTGCGCCATGCCGCCGAAGAACTGGGCTCTGTTCTGGAAGAACCCTTCCTTCAGCTTGCGTTTATTGCCTTGCCGGTGATCCCGCATCTCAAGATCACCGACAGAGGTCTCGTCGATGTCGACAAATTCGAGTTTGTTGGCAACTGATCGATGCGGGCCACTGATCTATCTGTCCTTGCAATGTGCCTGCGTTCCTGAATGACGGACTGGCTACTCCGGCGCGCAAGATCGGAAATGCTTTCGCAGGAATCTATCATGGTCTGCCAGGACTGATACTACTTTTGCATTGTTGGGCGACTACAATATTGCCCGCGACTACCGGACAAGTTAGCATGCCCTCATTACAACAACGGCGGGACCAACCTGTCGAACCACAATGGGGAATATGTCGATGAAAATTGCTCGCCTTGCCCTGATGGGCGGACTGCTCGCCACTGCGCTTTATACCGGCTCTGCCACGGCCCGCGATCTGACGGTCGTTTCCTGGGGTGGTAACTACCAGGACGCCCAGCGTGAAATTTATTTCAAGCCTTTTTCAGAAAAGACTGGCAAGCCTCTGCTGGATGAATCCTGGGACGGTGGTTATGGCGTCGTTCAAGCGAAGGTGAAAGCAGGTAAGCCCAATTGGGACGTCGTTCAGGTGGAGGCGGAAGAACTAGCCCTTGGCTGTGCGGACGGCCTTTACGAAAAAATCGACTGGGACAAGTTGGGAGGCAAGGACAAATTCCTCGACAGCGCGGTCAATGATTGCGGCGTGGGAGCGATCGTGTGGTCGACCGCAATCGCCTTTAATGCGGACAAGCTGAAAGATGGTCCGCAGTCCTGGGCCGATTTCTGGGATGTAAAGAAATTTCCTGGCAAGCGTTCCTTGCGCAAAGGTGCAAAATATACACTTGAATTCGCGCTTCTGGCTGATGGAGTCAGCAAGGATGAAGTTTATGATGTGCTCTCTACCCCGGAAGGTGTGGATCGGGCATTCAAGAAGCTCGATGAATTGAAGCCCAACATTGTCTGGTGGGAAGCAGGGGCACAGCCGCTGCAATTGCTGGCCTCGGACGAAGTTGTCATGGCATCGGCCTATAATGGGCGCATCACCGGTATAAACAGAAGCGAAGGCAAGAACTTCAAGGTGGTCTGGCCTGGTAGCATCTATGCCGTCGACAGCTGGGTGATCCTGAAGGATGCTGAAAACAAGGATGCGGGGCTGGATTTCATCGCATTCGCCAGCCAGCCCGATAATCAGGTGAAACTCCCCAAATACGTCGCTTATGGTCTGCCAAACAAGGAGGCCGCAAGCAAGGTTCCCGCAGAATTTGCTTCCGATCTTCCGACGGCGGAAGCCAATCTGAAAGACGCTCTCCCGCTGAATGTCGATTTCTGGATCGATAATTCAGAAGAGCTGACGAAGCGCTTTAACGCCTGGCTCGCACAATAATTCGCAATTATGGCCCCGTCGGCGCAACACCGGCGGGAGTTCCCTGTTTTCCGGAAAATGGAGTAATTCATTGACGGACTGCCGCATCCGCTTCGAGAATATCAGTAAATCCTACGGTGATTTCAAAGTTATAGATGGTTTGAACCTCGATATTGATCGAGGTGAATTCGTGAGCCTGCTCGGCCCTTCAGGGTCGGGCAAGACGACGCTTCTGATGATGCTGGCGGGATTTGAAAGTCCGAGCAGCGGGACAATCTATGTCGACGGCAAGGCAATCAATACCGTTCCGTCTTACAAGCGTAATATGGGGGTAGTTTTTCAGAACTATGCGCTTTTCCCTCATATGACTGTCGGTGAGAACATTGCCTTTCCGCTCCAAATGCGTGGTCGAGGGAAAAGCGAGATCGGTGAGAGGGTGGAAAAGGTGCTCGATATGGTGCAGCTTTCCACTATGCGCGAACGCAAGCCCTCGCAACTTTCTGGTGGCCAGCAGCAGCGCGTGGCGCTTGCCCGTGCTCTGGTTTTTGAGCCGAGTGTGGTTTTGATGGATGAACCGCTTGGCGCACTCGACAAGCAGTTGCGCGAACAAATGCAACTCGACATTCGTGCGCTGCATGGCCGGCTGGGATTGACGATTGTTTTTGTTACCCACGATCAAAGCGAAGCCTTGACCATGTCGGACAGGATCGCTGTTTTCAATAAAGGAAAAATCGAACAGATCGGTACACCGCGTGCGATCTATGATGAGCCGCAAACGCGGTTCGTCGCGGAATTCATAGGTGAAACCAATCTCGCAGAGGGAACCATTGAACGGGTGGAAGGCACCAGTGCCTTTATTCGTCTGAACAATGGCGGCATGCTAAGAGCCTCATCAAAGAGGGGGCTGCCAACGGGA
The DNA here is from genome assembly GCF_055816895.1 of Ochrobactrum sp. PL_is501. Taxonomy (NCBI): domain Bacteria; kingdom Pseudomonadati; phylum Pseudomonadota; class Alphaproteobacteria; order Hyphomicrobiales; family Brucellaceae; genus Ochrobactrum; species Ochrobactrum sp. PL_is501. Next base: position 335,063 of record NZ_JBVPGR010000035.1, read on the forward strand.
CAGAGAGTTCTTTTGTCTGTTCGTCCCGAGCGGATCGAACTGGGCAATGAAGACGGGTCGGATAATAATCTCAGAACCCGGGTGACAGACAGCGTTTATCAGGGAGATCATCTGCGCATCCAGCTTGATGGTGACGCTTATGATTTTATTGTGCGCCTTGACCGGAAAGCACGTGAATGGGCCCCCGGAACGGACGTAGTAGCGGGATTTAAGGCGACTGATTGCTGGACTATAGCCACATGAGGGCGCTATCCGGCAAAACTGTCCGAGCGGTGCTGCTGATTGCGCCTTTGCTTGTTTTTATAACATTGTTTTTCCTATGGCCTCTCGGGGTCATGATGAAACAGGCTGTGTCCGATACCGCGGTTTTGCGTGTTCTGCCTCAGACAGCTGAGACCGTAAGCCGGTGGGATGGGCAATCCGGGCCATCGCCGGATATGAAACAGGCTTTGGTGGCAGACCTGAAGGCCTCAACAGACCAACAGGCGATAGGCGATATGGTTCGCCGCTTGAACAGTGCCCAATCCGGCTTTCGCACCTTGATGAGCAAAACGCTTTCAGCCATCGAGAAGGGCGATCCTGTTCCTGATCTTGAAGCGATTGACAAGCGATGGAGCAGGCCGGAATTCTGGCAGGCGATTGCAAATGCGCTTTCTCCGACAACTGATCGCAACCTGCTAGCGGCCGTGGATATGGAGCGCGACGCATCCGGCGAGATCGTCTCTATGGCACCCGGCGCATCGGCGAACCGTGCGATCATGCTGCGCACATTTTGGATTGCAGCCCTGGTGACACTGGCCTGCGCGGCAATCGGTTATCCCTATGCTGTCTTGCTTGCGGCGTCTTCGGGCTGGATCAGAAGCGCGCTGTTTGCTGCCGTTCTGCTGCCCTTATGGACCTCCTTGCTGGTGCGAACCGCTGCCTGGTTCATTCTTCTCCAGGATAAGGGACTGATAAACGATGCGTTGATCTGGCTCGGCATTACAGATGGGCCATTCCCGTTGATCTTCAACAGGGCGGGTGTGGTGATAGCCATGACCCATGTGCTTTTGCCGTTTATGGTTCTTCCGATTTACAGCGTGCTCGTATCGATCCCGGGCAATCTGATGCCAGCGGCCGCATCCCTTGGCGCGCCGCCGTGGAGGGCTTTTCTGCGCGTCCTGCTGCCATTGAGCCTGCGCGGAATCCTGTCCGGGATGCTGCTCGTGTTCATGAGCGCGATGGGCTACTACATCACACCAGCACTGATTGGCGGGCCGAGCGACCAGATGATAAGCTCGATCATCGCCTATTATGCAACCGGTTCGGCCAACTGGGGCATGGCTGGTGCACTCGGGCTGGTTCTACTCGTGGCCTGCCTGATACTCTATGCTGTTTACGGACGGCTCACCGCCGATGAGCTGGGGAGAGCGTGACCATGGGGCGCTTCGTTAAAATCCTGTTCGGTGTGGCGGCAGTGGTCTTTTTGATTGCACCGCTGTTTGCAATTCTTCCGCTTGCTTTTACCTCCAGCGTATTCCTGACCTATCCTGTACCAGGCTGGTCCGCGCGCTGGTTTGAGGAACTCGCTACGGCAGATGTCTGGCGGCGGGCAATAGCCAACAGCCTGATTATCGGATCGGGCACGATGATTCTCGCAACCGGGCTCGGAACCATGGCTGCACTGGGGTTGCGTAGCAGGATATTGTTTCTTTCCGGCCCGATAAAAACGCTGTTCCTCTTGCCCATGGTCGTTCCTGCCGTGGTTATGGGTGTTGGTATGCAGCTATTGTTCGTCCGGCTCGGGATAGCTAATTCCTATTTCGGTGTGATCTTTGCCCATACAGTTATTTCGATTCCCTTTGTTTTGGTGAGCGTTACCGGCGCCCTGGCAGGCATCGACCGGCGTGTCGAACTGGCAGCCGAAAGTCTTGGCGCAGCGCCTCTGACAGTTTTTCGTAAAATCACGCTTCCGCTCGCCATGCCGGGCATCGCATCTGGTGCGGTGCTGGCATTTGCTACTTCGTTGGACGAAGTTGTGCTGACCCTGTTCGTGGCTGGTCCAAATCAGCGCACTCTGGCGCGCCAGATGTTTTCAACTATTCGGGAAAATATCAGTCCGGCTATCGCTGCCGCCGCATTTTTGTTCATCGCTGGCACCGTACTTTTGGGCCTTGCGGCGATGCTCTTCCGCCGAAGGCGTGCAAGTAATGCGGTCGCCATATGACGGGTGCGCAGGAGGTCATTTGCCGCAGTACTAATTTTGCGGTTTAGCGATCGATCCGTGTTGAAAGAATGATGGATGACATCGTGCGCTCGACACCTTCCAGCGCACCTATGCGATCAAGAATGGCGTCGAGTTCCTGTATGGAGGGGGCTTCCACAACAACGATCATGTCGAAATGTCCGCTGACGGAATGAAGCGAACGGACGGCCATCATGCCGCGCAGTGCAGTTTCCACTTTTGGGGCGAGCTTGGGCAGTGCTGTCACCAGCACATGGGCGCGAACCAGATCCCGTTCGAACTCCGGCGCGATTCGCACGGTGTATCCCTCGATAACTCCCCGCTTCTCAAGCTTCTCAATACGACTTTGAACGGTAGTTCGGGATACTCCGAGACGCCTTGCAAGGTCGGCTGTGGAGGCCCGTGCATTTTCACGGAGGAGGGCGATGAGGGTTAGATCGGCTTCTGTCGTCATAATGCATGTTAAATACGGCAATATGCGCAAACAAACAACGTCATATCGTCAGTTTGCATGCTTCTTTTTGCATGGAACTATGCGATTCTCGCATATCCGAATTGCATTCCAAGGGGAAATTTTATGAAAGAGATCGTTGTTGTCGGTGCAGGCAAAATTGGCGCCACCATTGCCGATCTTCTCGCTTCTACGGGCGAGTATGCCGTTACCGTTGTCGACCGCTCTCAGGCGCAGCTCGACGCACTGGAATCCGGTGTGGAAGTCAAGACGCAGGCTCTTGATATCGAAGATGCCAAGGCTCTCGAAGCGGCTCTTACCGGCAAGTTCGCCGTGCTTAGCGCAGCGCCCTTCCATCTGACGACCCGTATCGCAGAAGCTGCGGCCAAGGCAGGCGTCCATTATCTCGACCTGACTGAAGACGTTGCCAGCACGCGCCGCGTCAAGGAACTGGCCAAGACAGCCAAGACGGCTTTCATTCCGCAGTGCGGCCTTGCTCCGGGCTTCATCTCCATCGCTGCCTATGATCTTGCCAAGCGTTTCGACAAGCTCGACAGCGTTCGTATGCGCGTTGGCGCTCTGCCGCAGTACCCATCCAATGCTCTGAACTACAACCTGACCTGGAGCACCGACGGCGTCATCAACGAATATATCGAGCCGTGCGAAGCCATCGTGAATGGCGAGCTGACTGAAGTTCCTGCCCTTGAAGAACGCGAAGAGTTCTCGCTCGATGGCGTTACCTACGAAGCCTTCAACACCTCCGGTGGTCTCGGCACGCTCTGCGAAACGCTGGAAGGCAAGGTTCGCACGCTCAACTACCGCACCATCCGCTATCCGGGTCACGTCGCGCTGATGAAGGCGCTTCTCAACGATCTCGGCCTGCGCCATCGCCGTGAAGTGCTCAAGGACATTTTCGAAAATGCCTTGCCGACGACCCTTCAGGACGTTGTGGTGATTTTCGTGACCGTTTCGGGCACCAAGAACGGCCGTCTGGTTCAGGAAACCTATGCGAACAAGGTTTACGCCGCTCCGGTTGGCAAAATCATTCGTTCGGGCATCCAGATCACGACGGCTTCGGCAATCTGCGCCGTGCTCGACATGCTCGCCAAGGGTGATCTTCCGCAGCAGGGCTTCATCCGCCAGGAAGACATCACGCTCGAAGCATTCCTCGCGAACCGCTTTGGCAAGGCCTACGCACAGGAAGATCATTGCGCACGCATGGTTGCCTGATAGCTCCTGCCGCATGAATGCGGGGTCTGTTGCGCTCGTGCGCAGCAGACCCCGTTTGCGTTTTTGGCGGCGGTCGTCTCTGCCCTACCAAAGTCGCAATTGAATAGGATCGGATTTGAGCGCATTGCCCGATCCAAACTGGCGGATGGAGTATGTTTGTCCGCGTTATTGTATCTATCTGTGTACTCCGATCCAGTATGTTCGGGGTGCGCTTAGAAGAAGTAGGAAAGCCATGTTGAAATCAGTTGTGCTGGCCGGTCTGGCCTCAGTCTTTTTCGCTTTGCCGGTTCAGGCGAAGGAATGGAAAGAAATCCGTATCGCGAGCGAAGGCGCATATCCTCCGTTCAACTACATGTCTCCAGACGGCAAACTTGAAGGTTTCGATCTCGATATCGCGAATGCGCTTTGCGAAGCGATGGAAGCCAAGTGCACCATTGTGGCCAATGACTGGGACGGTATGATTCCTGGCTTGCAGGCGAACAAGTTCGATGCGGTCATTGCTTCGATGGCCATCACGGAGGAGCGCGAAAAGCAGGTTGCCTTCACGGATCGCTATTACACAACCCCGCTTGCGGTTGTCGTGCCGAAGGACACGGATATGACCTCGCTTGATCCGTCAGCATTCGACGGAAAGACGGTTGGCGCTCAGGCCGGCACCACACAGGGCAATTATGCCGATGATGTCTACGGCAAGGCAGGAGCAGAGGTTAAGCTCTATCCGACTGCCGACGAAGCAAATGCCGACCTTGAGAGTGGGCGTCTGGATGCAATCGCTGCCGACAAGTTTCTCGCCGCTGACTGGCTGAAGAAACAGGGTGCGAACTGCTGCAAGTTCCTCGGCGATATTCCAGGTTCCGAAACGAAAATTTCGATTGCTCTTCGCAAGGGTGACGACGATCTGCGTGAACAGTTCAATGCCGCTATCAAGAAAATTCGCGACAACGGCACCTACGAAACAATCCGCAAGAAGTATTTCGATTTCGACATCTATTGATGCCAAAATTTCATCGGGCGCTCTCTTGATGTCGGGGGCGTCCGGTGCTTCAGTTGAAAGACACACAAAGAGACGGAGCATTGCCCTGAAAGGGTATTGCTCCAATAATATAATTATAACAAAGGAATAAGGGGAACAAGTATGCTGAAAGCCATCCTGTTTGCAGGCGTCGCGTCCATAATCGCTGCTTTGCCAGCGCAGGCCAAGGAATGGAAGGAAATCCGCATTGCAAACGAAGGTGCGTATCCGCCATTTAATTTTGTGGCTGCCGATGGTTCGCTGCAAGGCCTCGATATCGACATAGCCAATGCTCTGTGCAAGGCCATGGATGCCAAGTGCACGCTTGTTGCCAACGACTGGGACGGAATGATTCCAGGCCTCAAATCGAACAAGTTCGACGCAGTCATTTCGTCCATGAGCATTACGGAAGAGCGCAAAAGGGAAGTTGCGTTCACCGACAAGTATTATTCCACTCCGCTTTCTGTCGTCGTGCCGAAAGATAGCACGATCACATCTCTGGATGCCGAGGCTTTCAAGAGAAAATCGGTTGGCGCCCAGGGATCGACGACGCAGGGGAATTATGCAGAGGACGTATACGGCAAGGCAGGCGCTGATGTTAAGCTTTATCCCACTGCCGATGAAGCCAATGCGGACCTGAAAAACGGGCGTCTCGATGCTGTCGTTTCCGACAAATTCCCGATCACGGACTGGATCAAGGGCGACGGTGCGGATTGCTGCAAGCTCATTGGCGACATTCCCGGCACGCGGACCGATACCGGCATTGCGCTGCGTCAGGGTGATGACGATCTGCGGGAACAGTTCAATGCGGCGATCAAGAAAATTCGCGACGATGGGACTTATGCCGCGATCATGAAGAAATATTTCGACTTTGATATCTATTGATTACTTGTAAAAGACACAGCTCTTTGCTGTAAGCAATAGCGCGCCGACTGCAAATCGGCGCGTTTATTTCTCTGCTTTTGTGGATGCCGAAAATGCCGATTCAGCAACAAGATGTCATCGTTCTGGGTGCGGGTATTGTAGGGGTATCAACGGCACTGCATCTACAAGCGCGAGGCCGTTCTGTCTGTCTTATAGATAAGAGTGAGCCGGGCAGCGGAACAAGTTTCGGGAATGCGGGTTTGATCGAGCGATCAAGCGTTATTCCCTATTCCTTTCCGCAAGGTTTCTGGACGCTTGTGCGCTATGGCATGAATCGTCGCTCAGACGTTCGCTACAGTCCATTCTATATCCCTAAAATGGCTCGCTGGCTGTTTCGATATTGGCGAGAGTCATCGCCAGAACGATTGAAAACTGCCACGAATGCGATGTTGCCATTGATTGAAGCGAGCGTCCGCGAACATGATGTTCTGGTAGCGCGGTCCGGCAGTGAAAAATTGATCCGGTCGCAAGGGTGGATCGAAGTGTTCAGGACATCTTCGGCATTCGACGCCGCAGTTCGGCGTCTTCCCGATCTGCAGCGTTTCAATTTGTCCTATGACATTCTGGATGCGCCAGCCTTGCGCCAGCGCGAAACATCGCTTGGTGATGTGGCGGGCGGCATCCACTGGCTCGATCCGAAGACCGTGGTGAATCCAGGTGGACTGGTCAAAGCCTATGCTGAATTGTTTATCAGGAATGGCGGTAGCTTCGTTCATGGCGAGGCTACGACCCTGGCACCGGGCGGGAGCGGCTGGCAGGTGGTAACGGAAGAGGGCGCTGTCCATGCCCGTGACGTTGTAGTGGCGTTGGGACCACAATCAAATCTCATCTTCAGGAAATTCGGCTATCCGATCCCGCTTGGCATCAAGCGGGGTCATCATCTTCATTACACCATGAAGGACGGCTCGCGGCTCGGTCACACAGTCGTCGATGAAGAAGCAGGCTATGTTCTCGCACCCATGGTTCAGGGTGTGCGTCTATCGACAGGGATCGAGTTCGCTTCGCCAGATGCACCCGCCAATCGTATTCAGCTCACGAAGGATGAGAAAATCGCACGCCAGCTGGTACCACAATTGGGAGAAGCCATTGAAAAGACGCCGTGGCTTGGGCTGCGCCCCTGCCTGCCTGACATGCGCCCGGTCATAGGTGCTGCGCCACGGCACAAAGGACTGTGGTTCAATTTTGGTCATGCCCACCACGGTTTGACGCTTGGACCTGCGACGGGACGCCTGCTCGCCGAGATGCTTGTCGGGGAGGAAACCTTCATCGACCCGAGGCCCTATTCGGCAGAGCGGTTTTTGTAGTTTGACCTAAAAATTTCGTGACAGACTTGTCAGTCGCGGGGGAGCGGGGCTATCAATTGGTCCCCTTCTCATATCGCGCAGTCGCGAACAATCGATCCGGAAAATTCTCGTGAAAATGAAGCCTTTGGGCCGTACTGGCCTTACTGTCACTGAAATTTGCCTCGGCACCATGACCTGGGGCGTGCAGAATACCGAGCTCGATGCTCATGAACAGCTGGACATTGCTCTTGATGCCGGTATCAACTTTATCGATACCGCCGAAGGTTATGCCATTCCCATGAGCCCGGAAAGCTATGGCAAGACAGAGGCTTATATTGGCAGCTGGTTCAAGAAATCCGGAAAGCGCGACAAGGTCGTGCTGGCAAGCAAGATTGCCGGCGGCGGCAGGCAGAACTGGATTCGAGATGGTGCCAAGCCGAGCCGTACCAGTGTTCGCGAAGCAGTAGAAAATAGCCTGCGGCGTCTCCAGACGGACTATATCGACCTTTATCAGGTCCATTGGCCAATGCGGGCGCACTATCATTTTGGCCAAAGCTGGACCTTCGATCCTTCCACTACGGATGGGGCGGCAGAAACCCAACAGATGCATGACGTTCTGCTTGGACTGGGAGACATGGTTCGGGACGGAAAGATCCGGCATATAGGTCTTTCCAATGAGACAGCCTGGGGAACAATGCAGTGGCTTCGTTTGGCCGAACAGCACGGCCTGCCGCGCGTCGCCTCGATCCAAAATGAATATAGCCTTTTGCAGCGCCAGTTCGATTTCGATTTGGCAGAGTTGTCGCTCTGCGAAAATGTGGGATTGCTTGCCTATTCGACACTGGCGGCCGGTGTGCTGACCGGAAAATATCTGGGTGGCAAACTGCCAGCCGGTTCACGCGCAGCCATTTCCGAAGGCGGCCTCTGGCGCAGCAACATTCATTCGGAGCCAGCTGTTCGCGCCTATATCGATGTTGCCAAGAAACATGGCCTCGATATTGCCCAGATGGCTATCGCCTTTACGTTGACGCGGTCGTTCATGACGTCGGCTATCATCGGCGCGACGTCTGTCGAGCAACTGAAAGTCGATATCGCGGCGCATCAGATCAAACTCTCAGATGACGTTCTGGAGGATATCGAGAAAGTCCACAGACAGTATCCGCGTCCGCTTTGAGCCTAAAAAGTCCAAAAGCCCGCCAATCAGCGGGCTTTTTCTATCCGGCAAGATAGATTTCGTGTTTGACGATCCATTGATCAATCGGTGTTTCGCTGGAAGAACTGACGATCACCATTCGGTCGAAGCGAATGCTGCGACCAAACAGCAAGCCTGCCATGCGAGTCATCTCTCTTTCGCGCGAGGGATGGTCGGCGACGCCGTAGGCAAGCGAGACATGCGGAAGAAAGGCAGAAACGTCTTTCTCTCCCGAAATGTCGAGCGAGTCCTGTTTCAAGGCCATCAGTGCAGGCGTTTTCTGCAAAGCGGCATAAAAGGAGCGGAAATAAGCTTCCGTTCCTGCCACGCCCTCAACCAGAACGTCCAGCGGTTTGCGGCCAACTGTAAGGCTGAGCGCCAATGGCAGCAGTTCATCTGCCGAACGTCTCATGTCGGGCACGAGCGTCGCATGCGGCTCGAATATGGGCGAAGCGAAGCGGCCAGCTAGCTCTGTCACGATAGATTCGAGAAATCGGAGATCGTCACGTGCGGGACGCAACCATATAGAATGGAAATTCATTGATCCGGCATCCCCCGAGTGCCGCGTTCGTTTTTAATGGGCCTGACGCTGCTGCGGAGAATGAGCGGCAGTTCAAGTATGACAGTTCGGGGCGGTGCGTTTGGTGCCGCATGTCGTTCGTCCAGCAACCGAACGATTTCGGCTGAAAGGCGTTCTGCATTTTGATCGAATGTTGTCAGGCGATAGGCGCCCCAGCGTGCTTCCGTAACGTTGTCGAAGCCGATGACCGAAATATCGTCGGGAATGGAGAGATTGAAGACATCGCGCGCACAGTCCATCATGCCGAAAGCCATAAGATCGTTGACGCAGAAAATGCCTTCGACCCGCTCTTTTTCGCCCAATAGGAGAGATGCCGCGCCATAACCGCCGTCATAATCGGTCAGTTCGCCACGCTGCACGCTGACGCTCAGTCCAAGGCACCGGCATTTTTCAATGAAAGCGTTCTCGCGTTCGACGAGGTTGAGACTGCCGACATTCGACGTTATGAGGCCGAGCCTTTTCATGCCACGTGCGGCAAAAATATCGACCGCTGTTTCGGCGGCAAGCCGATTGTTAATGTGAATGTGATCGGCTCCTTCTTCGGTTCGCCCGACCAGAATGAGGGTCTGGCCGTTTCGTTGGGCGAGCTCCACAAATGATGAGGAGGGCATGCCGGAAAGAACCACTGTTGCTTCGGCCCGATAACGCAGCAGCGTTTCGTGAGCGGCAGAGAGATTTTCTCCGTGCTGGCCGGTCGGGATCAATACCGGCACGCTGCCGCGCGCCGCAAGCCGCCGGGAAAGCGCTGCGATCTGGCGGGAGCGGAAAGGGCTGTCCGGATCTGCGGCAATCATGCCAACGATACGGCTGCGATTGGCAAGGAGGCCCCGCGCAAGGTCATTGACCTGATAGCCAAGTTTTTCAGCCGCTTTCAGCACCTTTTCGCGTGTTGCGGGCGAAACGCTGGCGCCGGGCGTAAAAGTCCGGGACACCGCGGAACGGGACACACCTGCTTCAACCGCGACTTCATGTGCACTGATGAAGCGTGGCTGGTTGTCCACGATGTCCTGCTCTCGAGGCGGTTCTTTATCTGGCATTTTATCGCCCTACTTTTGAAAGGACATCGGCCCGGAGGAAACGCTCGACCACGAACATGAAGGCAATCGACGGCACCAGCAATATCAATGCGCTGATCGATGCGATTTGATAATTGCCTCCGGAACTTGCTGTATAAAGCAGCAAGGGCAGGGTGGAAATATCAGGAGCACCTACGAAATAAGTGCCCGTAAACTCATCGAGCGATTCAAGAAAGACAAAGATCGCGCTTGCAAGAAGACCGGGCGCGGCTATCGGCAGGGTGATGTCGAAGAACGTCTTGAGGGCGGAAGCGCCCAATGACCGCGCAGCTTCTTCAAGCTCACGGTCTATCGCGGAAAACGCTGCCGTGGCAATCCAGACTGCATAGACCAGACCATGGGTGACATGCACCAGAACGACACCTGTGATCGTTCCATTCAGGCCGAATGAATAGAACATTTGGGCAATGTTCACGTAAACGGGCAGGTTTGGGAAAGCTTGCGGGATGAGCAGCGTCAAAAGGATCAAGCCGCGAAACGGCAGTTTCAGCCTGGCGAGAGCATACCCGGCAGGGACGGCGAAACCGAGTGATACAATCACGGTCAGCCCTGCAATCACAACACTTGTGCCAAGCGACGATAGCGCATTGCCGCGGGGCGAAAACACATTCGCCCAGAATGAAAATCCATATTGAAGTGGCAATGTGTGCGGGAAATACCAGCGCTCAGCTACAGCCCACAGAAGCAGGTTGGCGAGCGGCCCGAAAATCGCGAAAGCGAGCAGGCCAAGCAATATGCCGCGGGGTATCCAGCGCCAGTCGAAGGTGTTGCTCATTGGCCGTGCTCTTTCATGGTCTGACGGAGGTAAATCCAGGCGACAAGACTGGTCATGAGAAGTGAGATCGTACCCAGCGCATTCGCGACGCCGTAATCCCCATAAGCATTGATGCGGAATGCCATGTTCGCCGTAATCATCGTTGGTGATTGCGCGTTGATCATCAAGGGTACGGACAAGACGGACATCATGGTGACAAAGCTCAGGATAAGCCCGACGAGCAGCGTCTGGCGAACTTGGGGGAGGACAATTTCGATGAGAATTCGCAGCCGTCCGGCGCCAAGATTGCGAGCGGATTCGATTGTGCTGCGGTCAATGGATGCCATGGCGCCCGCCAGCAGCAGCGTGACAAATGGCGTTTGTTTCCAGACGAATGCGATGACGATGCCGCGCCAGTCGAGAAAACTCATTGCCTGCAGCGGCGTGAGAAGTCCGGTTTCGATGAGCAGGCTGTTCATCAAACCGTTCTTGGCAAGGAAAGTGCGAAGTATCTGGCCAACGACAATGAAGGGGATAAAAAGCGGCCAGCGATAAAGCCAGCGCAGAACGGTGACAGCACGCGCATTGGAGCCCAGTGTCAAATAGCCGCCGATCGCAATAGAGAACAACGCAATCAGCAGAGATGACAGTGTGACAATGACAAAAGTGAAGATTATGTCGCTGGAATAAAGCTCGAATGCCTTGGTGAAGTTGCCGGTTCCCCATTCACCGGAAACATGGAAAGCTCCGGTGATCGCCCCGAAAAGCGGTATAATGAACAGGAGCAGGACGATCGCCAGCGCGGGCGCGACAAGCAGAATTCCCGTCAGTCGATGCGGCATTCGAAACCTCATGAAAGTGAGTGCGGGAGCGCTCAGACTGAAAATCTTGTTCAGCTGAGCACTCCAATCAAGGGTAGGGTTTAGTTGCCTACCTGACGCTCATACGCTTCCAGAATAGCGGTGTTATAGGGTGCGATCGGGAAAGGCTTTCCGTATTTCGCGAGGTCGTCCGGCGAAATATCGGTGAAAAGCTTGTTCCAGGTGTCGCTGTCCAGCTCTGCCTTGACGTGGTCGGCATCGATGCCCGGATACCAGTTGAAGCGCTTGACGATGCCTTCGGCCTGCACCTTCGGGCTTGTCGCCAACGCAACAAACTTTTCGGCAAGTTCCTTATGTGCGCTTTTTTCCGGGATCACATAGTGCATCGGCTGTCCGGGCATGCCGGGGGCGGGCAAAACAAGTTTCATTTCTGGCGGAAGTTGTCCATTTGCCTTCCACGAATAGAACATGTCGACCCAGACTGGTCCCATCGCGATCTCGCCGCGGCTCAACATGTCCAGTGTACCGGCGTTGCCTGGGGTGAGGGTGGCGTTCTTTGTAAAATCCTTGAGCGAGGCAAACGCCTTGTCCCAGTTTTTCGCTGCGCCTTCTTCGAATGGGCCTTTCATCAGCTTCTCTGCGTCGCCGCCATAAGCATAGATCCAGCCCATGACGAAGCTTACGCCCGACGCGCCACCCTTGATGCCGTTGTAACCGAATTGCTTGGGATTTTCCTTGGCCCAGGCGACGAGTTCGTCGTAACTCTTCGGCGGATTGGCAACGAGAGCAGGGTTGTAGGCAAGTGCGGTCTGGCTGTTGAACATCGGCATGACGTAACCGTCGACATCAGTGCCGAGCGCCATCTTCGCATTTTCGCGCGTCACCAGCTTGCCGCTATCGATCTTGCTCCGATAATTTTCGAGGAACTTTGCCGTTACCATCGGTCCGACAAATTTCTCGTGGACGACAGCGACGTCTGTATCCCACTTTTCCACGCCAGCCTTGGACTGGGCTTCGAAACGTTCAAGAACCTTCTGCGAGCCTGCATCGCCGGGACCTGTTCCGACCACACGAACTGTGGTTCCGGGATTTTCCTTCTCGAACAATGGTCCAAGATACTGATTGATGTAATCGACCATGTTCTGGTCGCCCGCTGTGATGACGGTAAGTTCGTCGGCGGCAGCCGGTGCAACGGTGAGGCCGATTGCCATTGCCGCATTCAGGATCGTTCTCATGAAAAGGACTCCTGTCTGAAACCGGAATTTTCCGGACTTGTGATTGAATACAGATGCAATGCATCCGGTGGTGCTTATCGGGAACGGTGGCATCCCGGGCGAAGCCGCCCATGGAAATGACGTCGAGATGGGATTTTTCCCATATTGATATGTGGCAGAGTTATCGAACGTTGTGCACAGCTGTGCATTAGGGAATTTGCGCCTGATTTCCTGTTTCAGCGATCATTGGTCTCCCTGAACTCCGTGGTGCGTGGCCGGGTATTCGCGAAAAGAGAGCGGCCGGCCGATTTATTTGTCGAATAAAAACAGGGCGTGCTCGGCTATATGAATTTCGACATTCGCGCCGGGCTGATGGCTTTCCTGGGCATCGACCATGATATGGCGGTCGCCAACACGGATCATATGCCGCCACAGGCCGCCGGGATAACTGGTCTGCTCGACCGTTCCGCTGAGCGTTAGTTCAGATTGCGGCGAATTGCGTTCCGTCCCCGGCACAGTGAGGCGGGCCGCCTCACTGCGGAAGCGTGCCGACGCCATCCCGTCAGACAGATTGCGACGCCCTGCTGAAATGGTGCTTGCTTTGTTATTCGCGCCTGCTGCGATCTCGATGCGATCGGCCTTTATCTGAACCGGCACTTCGATCAGATTCTCCGCGCCCATGAAGGCTGCGACGAAATCCGACGCCGGGTGGTTATAAACTTCTTCCGGTGCGCCTGCCTGTGCGATTTCGCCATTGTTGAGGATGACGATGCGGTCGGCCATCACCATGGCTTCTTCCCGGTCGTGAGTTACATGGACTGCGGTGATGCCGAGACGGCGCTGCAAAGCGCTAATTTCATGGCGAACCGATAGTCTGATGCGTGCATCGAGATTGGAAAGCGGTTCATCCAGCAGCAGGATGTCTGGCTGGATGGCGAGAGCCCGTCCGAGGGCAACACGCTGGCGTTGCCCGCCGGAAAGGGCGGCAGGTTTGCGCTCCAGCAAGGCATCCAGCCCGAGCAGGCGGGCAATTTCCTCGACCTTCTGTCGTATGGTTTCCTTTGCTGCGCCACGAATACGCAGGCCGTATCCCATATTCTGCGCCACTGTCATGTGCGGCCAGAGTGCATAAGACTGGAAGACAAGGGCCATGCCGCGTTTGTCCGGAGGTAATTTAGTGACGTCTTTGCCGCCAACCCGGATCGCTCCGCCGGATGGCACGTTGAAGCCGGCAATCGCGCGCAGCAGGGTTGTCTTGCCGCAACCGGACGAGCCTAGAAGCGCAACGAACTCACCCTTCCTGACGGACAGGTTCACGCCTTTGAGAACTTCATTGTTGCCATAACGAACGCGCGCGTCCGCCACCTCCAAAAACGCAGGCATAGGCATCTCCTCCCCAGGATCGCCGGCTGGTTGTGTTCTTTCTGCACAGCCGTGCAATGTGGATTGAAGCATCTTTAAGCTACCTCGACAAGCCGCAAAAGTTAAATTGGGCGGAGAAAACAACCTCAGTTCCACTCTGGAACGTCATTTATTGGCTGTTTAGCGAGGTTTTATAACAGCTGTATGACGCGCAACCGACGGCGTGGACAGCTTTGCAAGGCTGCCCACGCCGCAAGCAAGTGGACCCCAACGGGGAGTATGGGTCCGATTTGTCATTGGGGTTGGTTCAGACCTCGACACGCTCTTCGAATTTTGCATTGCGCCGGGAGGAGCGAACAAAGGCGATGAGGAACATCACGGTCATCAGCAGAACGATGGTTGGGGCCGGAGCACTATCGATGAAGAACGATAGGTAGACGCCCAGGAAGGACGCCGTCACGGCGATTGTCACTGCAAGCAACATCATCGTGCTGAACTTGCGCGTTAGCAGAAACGCAATCGCACCCGGCGCAATCAGCATGGCTATGGCCAGAATGATACCCACTGCTTTTAGAACGCCGACAATCGTCAACGATATCAGGCAAAGCAAACCATAGTGCAGCAGACGAACCGGCAGGCCGACCGCTCGGGCTTGTGCCGGATCAAACGCGTGTAGCATGAAGTCGCGCCACCTGACGATCAGAATGCTAGCGACCAGCGTGGCGATACTGGCGGTTTCAACCAGGTCAGACAAAGTTATGCCAAGCATGTCTCCGAATAGGATATGATCAAGATGCACTGCGGAGCGGATCGCCACATAGAGAACGAGGCCGAGGCTGAACATGCCGGAGAAAACAATGCCCATCACCGTATCCTGTTTGATACGGCTGTTTTCGGCGAGATACCCGGTCGCAAGCGCGCAGGCCATGCCCGCGACAAAGGCTCCGATGCCGAAAGGTATCCCTATGATATAAGCGACAACGACCCCGGGAAGAACGGCATGGCTGATCGCATCGCCCATCAGAGACCAGCCTTTAAGCACCAGAAAGCACGACAGCAATGCTGCCGGAACCGCGATAAGCACTGAAATCGCCAGCGCATATTGCATGAATTCGAACTGGAAAGGCGAAGCCAGCATGTCGAGAAGAGTCATTGCCAAGTCCCCTTGAGTGCGATCGCCGCTTTGCGGCGTGCGGCCAGCAGCCCGTGCTTTGGAGCAAGCAAAAACACACTTAGGAAAACCAGCGTCTGGAGAACGACGATGATGCCTCCCGTCGCACCATCAAGGAAATAGCTTATATAGGCGCCGGCGAAACTTGTGACAGACCCGATGGTAACCGCAATCCAGAGCAGTCGCGCAAAGCGGTCGGTTAGCAGATATGCGGTTGCGCCGGGCGTTACTACCATGCAGATGACCAGAAATGCGCCAACAGTTTGCATGGCGGCGACAGTCGATGCCGACAACAGTGTGAAGAACATGACCTTCAACAAGTTGGGTTTGAGACCGATAGAACGCGCATGGTTTTCGTCGAAAAACACGACCATCAGGTCTTTCCACTTCAATAGAAGCAATGAGAGGGATACGACGCTGATGATCGCCAGTTGTAGTGTATCTTCCGGCGTGATGGCGAGAATATTGCCCAGAACAATGGTTTGAATGCTTACAGCCGTGGGCTTGAGCGAGATCATAAACAGACCAAGGCCGAAGAATGACGAGAAGATCAGTCCGATGATCGCATCTTCCTTCAATTTTGTTCGCTGGTTGAGAAAGAGCATCGCTGCGGCAGCTAAGCCCCCTGAGAAGAATGCACCGATGGAGAAGGGCAGGCCAAGCATATAAGCACCCGCCACGCCCGGTACGATGGAGTGAGAAAGTGCATCGCCGATAAGAGACCAGCCTTTCAGCATGAGATACGCCGACAGGAAGGCGCAGACACCGCCGACCAATGCCGAAACCCACATCGCATTCAGCATATAATTATAGCTGAACGGCTCGAGCAGCATTGTCATTGTCTTTGGCTCCTCTTGCTCGCAGAGATTTCGTCCTCATAGACAACAAACGGTCGTTCATCATCCGTTATGACACTGACCACAGCTCGTCCTGCGTCCTTGGACGCCCCCAGCACGAGATGACGAAGCACGCCATCGAAAGTCTTTTCGAGATTTGCCTGGGTGAAGACGTCGGCAGTCAGCCCGTATCCCAGTACCGTTCGCTTCAACAGTACCGTCCGGTCGCAAAACTCTGGAACACTACCGAGATTATGCGTGGAAACCAGCATAACACGCCCTTCATCGCGCAAGCTTTGAAGGAGGGTTATGATTGCCTCCTCGGTTTTGACATCTACGCCGGTAAAGGGCTCATCAAGAAGAATGACCTTGCCATCCTGAGCGAGTGCTCGCGCGAGAAACACCCGTTTCTTTTGCCCTCCTGAAAGTTCACCGATCTGACGGTGGCGAAACTCGAGCATATTGACGCGGGCAAGCGCTTTGGCCACGGCGTCCCTGTCGGCCGGACGCGGCATGCGCATCATCCCCATGTGGCCATAGCGGCCCATCATGACGACATCTTCGACGAGAACAGGGAAGTTCCAGTCAACATCCTCACTTTGCGGGACATAAGCCACGAGGTTCTTTTTGAGCGCAGTTCCAACCGGCATTCCGAGAATGGATATTTCACCCTTGGCGAGTTTCACGAATCCCATGATCGCCTTGAACAGCGTTGATTTTCCAGAGCCATTGACGCCCACGAGTGCGGTAATCGTTCCGGTTGGAATTGCGAAACTTGCATTGTGCAGAGCTGTATGACCATTGCGGTATGTAACGGTTGCCTCCTGCACATTGATACCACCGACCGCGGCTGTATCCATCGCGGCGGAGGCATTTCCATGAAGACCTATGAGAGCTTTCATTGTCTGAGTCCTTCAGCGATCGTGCCGGAGGTCACTTTCAAGAGGTCGATATATGTAGGCACGGGGCCATCCGGCCCAGAAAGCGAATCAACATAAAGAACCCCGGCGTATTTTGCGCTGGTTTCACGGGCAACCTGTTCGGCTGGAGCAGAGGAGACTGTGCTTTCAGAGAAAACGGCCAAAATGCCGTGCTGGCGCACTGCATCAATTACTCTGCGAACCTGTTGGGGTGTGCCCTGTTGGTCGGCGTTGATTGGCCAGAGATACAGTTCCTTAAGGCCAAAATCCCGCGCGAGATATGAGAATGCACCTTCGCTCGAAACCAGCCAGCGTTTGTCGTCGGGTATTGCCGTCAACTCAGCCCGGATGGGCTCGATTGTGGCTTTAATCCTGGCCTTGTAGGCTTCGGCGTTTGCCTTGTAGACGCGAGTGTTTCCAGGATCGTTTTTGACAAGAGCGTCTCGAATATTATCGACATAGATCAATGCGGCATTGGGAGACATCCAGGCGTGGGGATTGGGCTTACCGCTATACGGCCCCTCGGAAATGTCGATTGGTTCGACGCCGTCGGAAACTACGGCACTCGGCACATTCTGGAGACGCGAAAAGAATTTTTCGAACCAAAGTTCCAGACCAAGACCATTCCAGAGAACCAGTTTCGCATCCTGCGCTTTCAGCAGGTCGCCGGGCGTGGGTTGGTAATTATGAATCTCTGCCCCTGGTTTCGTAATCGATTCCACGATTGCTGCATCGCCTGCAACATTCTGCGCAATATCGGCAATAACGGTGAATGTCGTGACGACCTTGAATTTCTCGGCGAATGCGCCATCGCTGCCCGCCCAGAGAAGTGCCAAACTCAAGAGGCCCAATGTCGTGGTTCGAAAAATGCAGTTCAACATACCTGATCCTTGTTGCTAATAAGTTGCAATTGCATAATTGGATAGATGCTCGATGGCAAGCGCTAATGCAAGCTATTTGCATTAGCGGGTTTCTTGCTAAGGTTTAAGATTCCGGTTGCAAAATGCTTATGCACGTATAGATTGTGTCGCCATAGCCGGCCGCATTATTGGGTTGCGCCTTCGTAACGGGTGGATGGCAGGATAGCCTTGCGGTTTCCGTACGAGCCGGGGAGTTTTATTCTCTGTTCTCAGATTGGGTGAACGAGCGGACGATGAGCTTATTAATTGATTTATCGTTGATTATTCCGGAAGAGACCGCCGCTGTGGGGAGGGGGGGGGAGGAGCTCCATCTGAGCAGGACTAAATGCGGCTTGACTTGCGCCTCTATCTAGGCCGGGTCAATCACCTATCGCGCAAGCCGGACGACATTCCTTATCCTGAGAGAACAGGTTCGCAATCTAAGGTGGCATTTTCCTGTGCAGGCACACGAAAACTCCAGTTGCCCGGCCGGAACCGTTTTCATCATCGCGGATTCTATGGAGTTAGCCATCGACTGGCCCGAACCAACAGAAATACTAATCGGGCAGTTTAATGGAGGTGGGCTTCGGGATATGCATCTCCAGAATCCATTAATTCGTGAAATCAATGCCACTGAAAGCGTTGTTAAATTCGTATGCAAAGAGTGTTTGCCCATATCAAGCATGATCTGGGACGAAATCTGCTTGCAGGCAGAGCAGGACGAACCTTATCTCAGGGCTCTTGGGTTGGTCCTCATGCATACGATAGCTCGCAGTGCGCTAGATGATCGCGTTGTTGCTGACACTAAAATCGGGCTTAGCAAATCAGCGTGCCGTCAGATAGAAACATACCTCACTCAAAACTTTCATAAGTCTCTTTCGGTCCCTGACATGGCTGCGGTGGTAGGAATTTCAGCGGGCCACTTTTCGACGTGTTTCCGAAATAGTATCGGACAGACGCCGCATCAGTATCTGCTTGGGCTACGACTTGATGAGGCAGAGCGACTGCTTAGAAAGACATCGATGTCGATAAGAGAAATTGCAAGCCATTTGAATTTTTCCAGTCAGAGTCATTTGACGACTGCTTTGCGAAAACACCGACAGCTGACTCCAGGTGAACTGCGTAATAGACTTTAGATGACACCTTGCGGCTATCTACCTTGCGTTTGCCTCGTCTTGGCGTGGTGTTCATGAGTCCTGTCATTTGAGCGTCCGCAATATCCGGGCTAGGGCAAACCGATCACTCAGGGTTGTTGATTGGCTTGCGCCTCAGCCATTTGCGCCAGATATGAATTTCACTTTTACGGCGCCAGCGACGCACGCGATGAGAATCGTGAGACAGGACGATGAGTCCGAGTGGGAGCATCCAGAAACCGAGAATCGGAAGAAAACCCAATGATCCACCGACAACGAGCGTGCCGCCAAGCATACGACGCATCAGGACCGATTGGGGCATTGGGATTCGTCGGCCAAGAATCACAATGGCTTTTTTAGGGGGCATTTCGGCATATCGCTCAGTCACGGAGGCATCTCTAAGGCTGATAAGTTGCTATTCACAGATGGAAAACACCCCGGAGCATATAGGGTTTCCAGGGCATAATGCAAAAAGATGAAAAAAAATGGATTTAGCCCTTTGCAAACGTGAAATCCTTTTGCTATACGCCACCTCGCTGACGCAACGAGCACCTGTTCCCCGGTAGCTCAGCGGTAGAGCAACCGGCTGTTAACCGGTTGGTCGCTGGTTCGAATCCGGCCCGGGGAGCCACTTCCATTCGGAAAGTGCTTATTTCTCAATGTTTTCAATGCCTAAGGTTACCTTCCAGTACACGGGAAGGTACACATGGGTCTTACCTTGAAGTACGTACAGAAGACTCCTGCCGGGACGTTTCGATATCGTCGGTGGGTTCCTGATGACCTGAAAGCCGTTATTGGCAAGAGAGAACTGACTGAGTTTCTGGGGGATACGCAGAAGCAGGCAGTGACGTATTACGCCCATGGCCAATTTGAGAAGGTCCTCAAAGACGCTTTGCTGAAGGCGATGGGGCGCCACAGAAGTATTCAAGAAAGAGCTTTCTAATCTGGAAATCTAGCAGGGTCTCAGGACTCGTTTGCGCAAAAATGGGTTTTGATCCTCCTTGGCAGGGTATGGTCCTCACGATCCGGACAGCAATGGCTTCTTGCGAGTTAGCATGACAACTAATTTAGCTCGTCGGAATGAAACCGGCTAATCTCATAATAGGGGATGGAGCAATCAGTAGCCGTCTGCAGATCGCCTCGACCCCGAGCAGCGAAGGGGATTCGTCGATGAAGGTAACCACCGCTTCAGCGGGTAGTCGAGTTCCGCATGGCAAAATACGCGAGGCTTTTTTCACAAGGTAGGGCCTCCGGCAAACTTAGCGCGGCTCAACGCCTTCCACTAAAAAGCGTCTGAGCAAGTGCTGCATTTGCGCTGAGTTCCACTCATCGGTATAAGGTCGGACCTTATATTGTTCAGGAGTAATTTATGCGCTTGGTGTCCAGTTTTATTGCTATGAATCTAACTTTGGTTGCCGCATCTCCGGCTCTCGCTGGTGCGAAAGAAGACGCTCTGGCGCTTCATAAGGCTGTCGTTTCTGGGATGATGACTTATATCGAACTGGGCGAGAATTCAGATGGGCGTTCCAGGGAGCTGGGCATCGCCATGGAGGAAAAGGTGACGAATCCTGTTGCGCGTGCTCAGTCTGACTGGCGACAAGCCGCAGACGCGAATGAAAGCTCCGCTGGGTATCGGGCATACGAAAGTTGTGCCGTCGCTGCCGGTTCCCTCATGAAGGTTTCGCAGACGATATCCGAGTACGTTAAAAGCGACAACACTGATGAACCTGACTATGATCCCTTGTTGGTGACGTTCTCCGAGGATTTGACCAAATGTGAAAAGGAACTCGGAGTTCCCATGACTTTCTAGACATAGTGGTTCAATATGCGTTCCAACCGCTTCAGGGTAAGGAACATTTTCACTCCGAATTCCGTTGAAACCACTATTGGTCCAACTGTCGGAGTGAGGAAATGAAACGTTCAGTCCTTGTGGCGTTATTGTTAAGCTTTTCGAGTTTGGCTTTCGCGCAGGAATCGGGAATGCCGACACAATCAGGCACACAGGAACCCGAAGTGCCGGGCAATCCGCCGCCGGCACCGGGGCAGCAGCCGTCTGAAACTGACAGCGTTCATGTTCCTAAGCCCTCGGAATCGCAGAAACAGGACCGGGTTCAAAAATCCAAAAAGGATGCATGTGCTCCGGGACAGGACGCAAGGAAGTGCATTGAACAGCAGCGCGGTCGTAAATAGCGCTCGTGTTTATGCGGTGGTCTGCCCCCTGAAAAGTGAGTTCGCTGCGCTCTCTAGCCCGAACCCGTCATCATATCTTGGGAACAGGTGTGCGACCGCATTCATTGTTCTGCTCCATTGAAGCAGACACACGCGCCACCAAGCATGCCTGTTAGGTTATCGGGCCGCCTTCCGAGATTCTTATCCTGTTCGCGTCAAACATGTTGCGTTCCATGTCACATGGATTCGTCTGACTTTTTTGTACGTTGTAATTTATGGGAATTAGCTTGCAGCAAAATGTTACAAGGCTAGCCGCGCGAGTATCAACGCGAATTTTTACAGCCAATTGATTTTATTGATAGAAATATTGGAGGCCTCGCCCGGAATCGAACCGGGGTGCAAGGATTTGCAGTCCTCTGCGTAACCACTCCGCCACGAGGCCTTCCGTAAAGCTACTGCCAAATCACTTGGCAGCGCCTTGGCTCGTTCCAATATTGATACAGACTGTTCTCGTCAAGCCGTTAGCGGCAAATGTAGAAAATTTCTGCATAGGTTTCCTCACGCTTTGTAAATTCATTGCTGATCGTCCCGATCTGGCGGCATCTGGGGGCGTGCGAGATTGCCTTTTGAGAAGGTATAACCAGTTTCTACAACGCCAAGCCCAAATTTGTTTCTCAGCCGGTCAACGGCATTTTCGGCGACGGCGCGTTTGGTGGCTTGAGCGTCTACGAGATCGGGAGGATCAGCGCGATCGCTTGAAGAAAGTTCGCTAACCCCGATTCCAAGCAGACGAAATCGCGTTCCATCCAATTCCTTTTCAAGGAGTTGCAATCCATGTCGAAAGATTCTGTCTGCGAGCTGGGTTGGATCGGAAAGCTGGCGATTGCGCGTACGCGACTTGAAGTCATGTGTTTTCAGCTTCAGAACGACAGTGAGCCCGGCTATTTCACTTGCTTTCAGTCGTCGCGAGACTTTTTCGGAGAGTGCGCGAAGAATCGGCACGAGATCGCGAGCTTCCGAGAGGTCTTTATTGAAGGTTGTCTCTGCGGAGACGCTTTTCATATCGTGATCCGGCTCAACCTTGCGGCTGTCCTGTCCACGGGACAGGCGGTAGAGACGCTGTCCCATGGTGCCATAGGCCTTCATAAGCGCAGTTTCTTCCATCGTCTGCAATTGGCCAATAGACCGGATGCCGTCGCTTTCCAGCTTGGCTGCAAAGGCTTTGCCGACCCCCCATATCGTGCTGACGGATCGATCCCGCAAGAAAGCCAATGCCTCCGCTTCGCCAATAACCGAGAAGCCGCGGGGCTTTTCGATATCTGATGCAACCTTGGCCAGAAATTTGCAGTAGGATAGCCCTATCGAGGCAGAGATGCCGATTTCGTCTTCCACCCGCTTGGTGAAGCGGGCGAGAACAATGGCAGGCGGCGCTTTATGCAAACGCTCAGTGCCGCTGAGATCCAGAAAAGCTTCGTCAATGGACAAAGGTTCGACGAGTGGTGTCAGGTCACGCATCATCTGCCGCACTTCGCGGCCAACACGAACATATTTTTCCATGTTCGGCTTGATGACGACCGCATTCGGACACAGTTCAAGCGCCTTGAACATGGGCATTGCAGATCGCACGCCGTGAATACGGGCGAGATAGCAAGCGGTGGACACGACACCTCGCTTTCCACCGCCGATGATGAGTGGCTTGTCCCGGAGTTCCGGATTATCCCGCTTTTCAACCGAGGCGTAAAACGCGTCGCAATCAATGTGAGCGAGGGAGAGTTTATAAAGCTCCTTATGGCGAAGAAGCCGCGGGCTGCCGCATGCATGGCAGCGCCTGACGGTGTCAGATTTCTGCGGCGCGAGGCAATCGCGGCATACACCTTTTTCCGGACTGTTGGGTGCGATGGTGTCAGCCATGAGGACGAACCGTCTGATGAACATAAAAGGAACATCCTTTTATAGCATCGAAAGCCCGAAGTGCCATGGGGATATATGACCTGCGGGGTCTTACACTTGACATTGCCGGGAATATCACCAAGTTTAGCAGCATGAACAGCCATTTTGCATCCATACTCCATCGGGTTCATCCGATCACGGGATAGCTACCCTCGAGTTCTGCCTAGCGCAGGGGAACTCCGGGGGGATGGTTCGCCGCTTTTTAAAAAAAAGCGGAATTAAGATAAGCGCTTTCACCAAAAATCAATCTGAACAGTTTCGTGCCGGAACGGCGCGGAGTTTTATTACCTTTCAACAGCAGTGAGCACTCGCCATGAGCGGAAAGAATCGCAAGAAGCCCAATATTGTCGTCAGCGAAGTCGACTATGAACGCCTGATGGGGTTGGCCAACAATGTTTCGGAGCGTCTGGAAGAGATCGCCGAGGAACTGATGGCCGAGCTTGACCGTGCAAAAGTCGTGCCTGCGAAGCGCTTGCCGCAGGATATGATTCGCATGGGCTCCACTGTGGAGTTTCGCTCCAAAGACGGGCAGGATCGCCGGGTAACGCTCGTATATCCAGGCGAAGCGGATATTGCGCAGGGCAAGATTTCGATTCTCACGCCCATCGGTACTGCGCTGATCGGTCTCGCCCCGGGCCAGTCGATTTCCTGGACGGCGCGCGATGGCAAGCAGCACGAATTGAACGTTATATCGGTTTCGAACGAAGTTGAAGTTGCTACGGCAACTCCCGCTGCTGAATAACCAACAAGAAAGCCCGGCTTGGCCGGGCTTTGCCGTGGGGTTTTGGACCCTGCTTCTAAAGATGCTGGTTCTGCCCGCCCGGCAGGCAGGACAGGGCTTTCTCGATTGTGGACGGATCGCGGCCTGCATCCTCGCAATAGCGCAGCAATGTCGGTTCGTGGGCCAGGAAAAATTGCAGGACGCCGGCGAGAAAGCCGGGTTCGCGAGCTGCCTGACGGATCGACGTAGCCTCTATGCCTGTCAGAGCGAGAAAGCGAGGCAGCAGATCCTTGTCTTGCGCCAGCCACGCCAACGCTTCAATGGCGATCGCTTCCGCATCCGCCTGGCTCATCAGCGTTTTCATGTGGTTTCTCCGCTTTTTCGGTTGCTTCGCCGAATGTGTAACGGTCGCTCTGCCGAGGAACAACGGAATTATTTGCCTTTCATCAATGAAATGAGGTTAAACTATTTGCAGTCTGAAAGGTGGGGGCTTTCTGGGGGTGTATCTCAGTCCATTAGTCGATAAAGAGATCGAGCAAATGCCAGGCTGCTGTAGGGAATAAGACCAAGGAATAGTCGATGCCGAAAAGCGTGATGATTGTCGAAGACAACGAACTCAATATGAAGTTGTTTCGCGATCTTATCGAATCCAGCGGATACGAGACCATTCGGACAAGAAACGGACTTGAGGCGCTAGACCTTGCGCGTGAGCATCGCCCCGATCTGATTCTCATGGACATTCAGCTTCCCGAAGTGTCAGGGCTGGAAGTCACGAAATGGCTGAAGGATGATGATGAGCTTCGGCATATTCCGGTTATCGCCGTAACGGCATTTGCCATGAAGGGCGACGAGGAACGTATTCGGCAGGGCGGCTGTGAGGCCTATATATCCAAGCCAATATCCGTGCCCCGCTTTATAGAAACAATAAAATCCTATTTGGGCGACGCTTAGCGAAGATTGGGGCGAGGGGCATCATGACTGCACGAATTCTCGTCGTTGACGATGTGGATTCCAATGTAAAGCTCCTCGAGGCGAGGCTCCTCTCCGAATATTATGAGGTCGTAACGGCCTATAGTGGGCCTGAAGCCATAGAAATTTGTCTGGGTGGCCAGATCGACGTTGTCCTGCTCGACATATTGATGCCGGATATGGACGGTTTTGAAGTATGTCGCCGCTTAAAGGACGATCCTCGTACAGCGAATATTCCTGTCGTCATGGTAACGTCGCTCAATGGCGCCGAGGACAAGATTCGGGGTCTCGAAGCTGGCGCCGACGACTTCCTTTCCAAACCTGTCAGTGATCTTCAGCTTATATCGCGTGTAAAGAGCCTGGCTCGCCTGAAATTGGTCTCTGACGAGCTTTTTCAACGAACAGGTACAGTCGCGGATGCTGAAGTGGAAACGCTCCTGGCGAGCAAGATGGGCGGGAATTATGTCGATAAGGATGAAGTAGCCCGGATTCTCGTCGTTGATGAGGATGAACTCGCCGCGGCGCGCCTTCGCCTCATTCTGGGCGAGGTTTATCGCGTCGACGTAGCCAGTGACGCCAATACGGCTCTGATACGTGCGATCGATACCGATTACGATAGCATCGTTGTTTCAGCCAATTTCACTTATTATGATC
Source organism: Ochrobactrum sp. PL_is501 (assembly GCF_055816895.1). Classification (NCBI taxonomy): domain Bacteria; kingdom Pseudomonadati; phylum Pseudomonadota; class Alphaproteobacteria; order Hyphomicrobiales; family Brucellaceae; genus Ochrobactrum; species Ochrobactrum sp. PL_is501. The sequence goes on from NZ_JBVPGR010000035.1 coordinate 360,608, forward strand.
CGTTGCGTCTGTGCTCGCAGTTACGAACCATAGAGCGCACACGGCTGGTGCCGATCATTCTCGTCGTTCGGGAGGACGAGGGGGCGCTTGTGGTGCGTGCGCTGGAATTGGGTGTAAACGACTATCTCATGCGTCCGCTGGAAAAGCTGGAGTTGTTTGCGCGCCTGCGGACCCAGATCAAGCGGAAGTGCTATAACGATCTTTTGCGGCAAAGCCTCAATCGCACCATCACCATGGCGGTGACGGACAGTTTGACGGGGCTGCATAACCGGCGTTACCTCGATATGCATATGCCCGTCCTACTGACACGAGCGATGGGGCGCGAGCGGCCGTTGTCTGTTATTATGCTCGATTTCGATCACTTCAAATGCGTCAACGATCAATATGGGCATGATGCGGGTGATGATGTTCTTCGCGAGTTTGCAGCACGGCTGCGAAAGAATATTCGCGCTATGGATCTTATGTGCCGCTATGGCGGGGAGGAGTTCGTTCTGGTGCTTCCAGACAGCGATGTGGAGGCCGCAAGGGCTGTCGCAGAGCGGATACGAACTGCCGTGTCGAAAACACCCTTTGCTGTTACCAATGGCAAGCACAAGGTTAATCTGACAATCAGCATGGGCATTGCAGGGCTGAGGCTGATGGGGGACAGCGCCGAGGCACTTTTTTCCCGGACGGATGCCGCGCTCTATCAGGCAAAGAAAGATGGCCGCAACCGCATCGTCTCCTCAGCCGCCTGAGGGGTGAAAGGCGAAGAAAACAAAAAGCCGTCTCGAGGGAGACGGCTTTTGATTTCAATCGTCTTGTCGATGACGACTGGAAACGAATTACTTGATCTTCGTTTCCTTGAACTCGACGTGCTTGCGCGCAATCGGGTCGTACTTGGTCTTTGTCATCTTTTCCGTCATCGTGCGGCTGTTCTTCTTCGTTACGTAGAAGAAGCCGGTGTCAGCGGTCGACAAAAGCTTGATCTTGATCGTCGTAGCCTTGGCCATATCGAATTACCTGCTCTGTATCTTTGCCGGAGCATGATCTTGCCGAAAACCGGTTCCCAATCTTCGGGATCATGCTCAATGGATGGAAACCTCCAGCGATTCCGGTAATCTCATCCGGCAGCGGAAATTTGGCGCGACACTACGTATTGGCGGCGAAAAGTCAAGCCCGCTTCTTCCGCAAAAGCAGCCTTCCTGCTGCAAAGAGCGCATATGCTGCAAAAAACACACCGAGAGTAGCCGGGAATCCTTTCGGTCCGAGCATATCCATGCCGACGCCGACGGCCTGCGGCCCGGCAAGCATGCCGATGGCGTAGCAGAACACAAAGGCAGCATTGGCGGACGCAAGCTCACGCCCGGTCAGTTCCGAACCAAGATGTGCAAGGCCGATCGTATAGAGCCCTGCGACCACGCCGCCCCAAAGGAACAGGATGCCAGCCATGAGATACCAGTGCTGCATGAGGTAGGGCAGAGCGATCATGCCGATCAGGCCGGTGGTGGCACAGAATAGCAGAAGCTTGCGGCGGTCCGAAATACGATCACTGACAATGCCTAATGGGATCTGCATCAGGACATTGCCAAGGCCGATCATCGTAAGCAGCAGGGCTGCATCGGCTTCGGGATAACCGATACGCGCACCGAAGACCGGAAAAAGGGCAAAGCCGCCGGTTTCCACTGCACCAAAAACGAAGACCGCCATCGTTGCGGTTGGCACAGCGAAAATAAAAGGAAGGAAAGGGACGTGTTCGCCTTCCTCAAAGTCAGGGCTATCCCGCCATGCAAATGCAACCGGTATGAGGGCGATCATGATGATGACGAAGCCGACATAAAAAGGCAGCCCGCCGGTACTTCCGATTTTCGAGAACAGCCACGGCCCGAGCGCAAAACCCAGAGAAAGGGATGTGGAATAGATTCCAAGCACCAGTCCACGCTTTTCCGGCGGTGCAGAGGCATTGATCCAGTATTCTGAGAGCACGAAAAGCACGGTCAGCGCGAAATGCAGGACGATGCGGAGCGCAAACCATGCCCACAGCGGCTGAAAGAAGTGGAAGCCGAGAAAGGCGGCACTTCCAATCAGGAGCATGAGGAAGATCGCTTTGACTACACCCAGGCGTGCAGCGATTGGCGCCGCAAGAGGAGCTGCAACGATGGATGCGAGTCCTGCGACAGCCGTATTCGCACCGATCAGGCTTGCGGAGTGGCCGCGGCTTTCAAGAAGAACGCTCAACAGGGGGATGCCCAGGCCAATCGCTGCGCCGACCGCACTGATTGTGGCTATGGCGGCGGCGAGCGAGCGCCAATGCATCTGGCCCTCTGCCGGCCCGCCATCTGGTTCTTGCGGGACAAGATCGGCGGGTTGGATTTCTTTATTCATCGGGTTCAGATCACTTCGCGCACAAAGCGGCCATGCCGCTTGCAATATTGCACCACCGGCAAGGTGGCGGGCAGTTCAGCTTCGGTATCCATCAGAAGCACGCGGGCTTCTTTCAGGATAGCCTGAGTAATACGGGCAACATCCAGTCTATCGATTTGATTGATGGAAACCCAGTCCAGATCTTCCAGCTCACCACTGGGAACGAGTGGCTGCTGGTCCAGTTCCGGTATATGATCGCGAAAGGCGATAAAAAAGCGGGTATCGAAACGGCGAACATTGTCCGGTGGTGTTACGGCACGTGCAAAATAACGCAGGCTATGCAGTGCTGGTGCCAGGCCAGTGTCGAGGAATGCAGACCAGTCATGGTGCGCGGGCGAAGCAATCGGCGTTAAAGCTGATTGCCCGATGCGAAGCCCCGTTTCTTCGAAGGTTTCACGGATAGCGCAAAGACCGAGCGCACGGGCGCGGCGCGGTGATGCTCGAGACCCCATGCCTGCAAGCAGTTTGACAATATCGGTATCGTTCAGTTCAGTCGAAGCAGCGATGACGCCGTCCACGGGATCGGCCCGTCCGCCAGGAAAAACATATTTTCCCGGCATGAAAGCAAGACTGGCATGGCGCCTGCCCATGAGAATCCGCGGACTGCTGCCGGACCTGTCAACAAGTAGCAGCGAAGCGGCGTCACGCGGTCGCAAAGCTCGCGCAGCTTTGGTTGGCGGGATTGGAGGCTGAAACATGACAATCACGCCGACATTCAGGTTACGTCGCCATATTCACCTTCGCCCTTGCCTCCGAACCCGTGCATGTAAAGCGCCCATTGCAGGCCGATCGTCGCGCCCTTGATCGGTTGCAAAAGGAGCAGAGACATGATGACGGTCAAGGGCCCCCAGATAGCCATATGTGCCCACAGAGGAAGATTGGTTGTTGCTTCGACGCCCATGAAAGCGCCTACAACCACGTGGCCTACGATCAGAATAGTGAGATAGGCAGGAAGGTCGTCGGCTCGCTGCTCTGTGTAGTCTTCACCACAGACAGAACATTCTGCTACCGGTTTCACAAACGCTCGGAACAACTTTCCTTCGCCGCAATGTGGGCAGCGTCCGCGAAAACCGCGCCACATGGCTTCCCCCAAAGGGCGCTTCTGATGGGAAACCTTGGAATTGTCACCGCCGAAAACCTGTACATTTTGTGCGGAATTGGCCTCTAGCGTGCTCATCAGCGACCTCTTCTCTTCTGACGCGGAATGCCCGCGGGTTTGCCTCTTCGCCCACGCATCGTTCGACTTGCCTTATGATGCGAACGGGTCGACATTGGCAGAGGATGCGGTTCCGAAACCATCTCAAAACGAAGCGCGCCCGCTACGGGGAGCGCTTCCACGAGCCGAACCGTCACTGTATCACCGAGCCGGAAGCCTTTACCGCTCCGTTCACCGGCTATCGCGTGGTTCGCTTCATCATATAAATAGTATTCATGACCCAAAGTTGAAATGGGTACCAGCCCATCCGCGCCATATGTCGCAAGGTTCACGAAAAGACCCGCCCGCGTGACCCCTGTGACACGTCCCTCATATTCGTCGCCAAGATGGGCCGCCAGAAAATGGGCAATCAGACGGTCTACCGTTTCACGCTCGGCCAGCATGGCGCGGCGCTCGGTCGAGGAGATGAGTGCAGAGATTTCCTCAAGCTGCGCTTCCTCATCCGTAGTCAGTCCATCGCTTCCAAGGCTCAGTGCCTTTATCAAAGCGCGATGGACGATGAGATCGGCGTAACGCCGGATGGGCGATGTGAAATGTGCATAGCGATGCAGATGCAAGCCGAAATGCCCGATATTGTCAGGGCTGTATTCCGCCTGGCTTTGCGTGCGCAGCACGACCTGATTGACCAGTTCCTGATGGTCAGAGCCTTCCACGGCTTCAAGGATTCGGTTGAACTGTGCTGGCTGGAGTTCGGCGCCCTTGGCGAGGCTAAGATCGAGCGTGCGCAGGAATTCCCGCAGGGTTTCCTGCTTGGCAAGCGCCGGCGCATCATGAATACGGAAAATCAGGGGCTGTCGGCGCGCTTCCAGTGTTTCCGCGGCAGCGACGTTCGCCTGGATCATGAACTCTTCGATGAGCTTGTGTGCATCAAGCCGTTCCGGAACGATTACCTTGTCTACCTTGCCGTCTGGCGTAAGCAGGATTTTCTTTTCCGGCAGGTCGAGTTCCAATGGCTCACGCGCGTCACGCCCCCGCTTCAACACGGCATAGGCGTTCCATAGCGGTTTCAAGATGCTGTCGAGAATGGGCGCGGTCTTGTCATCTGGCGCACCGTCGATCGCGGCCTGCGCCTGCGCATAGGCAAGCTTCGCCGCCGATTTCATCATGATGCGATGGAATTTGTGCGATTTCTTGCGTCCGTCAGCCGCAAAAACCATGCGCACCGCAAGGGCAGGGCGATCTTCCAATTCACGCAGGGAACAGAGATTATTGGAAATCCGCTCGGGCAGCATCGGCACGACGCGATCCGGGAAATAGACCGAGTTACCCCGTTTCTGGGCTTCTCTATCCAATGCGGAATCAGGGCGGACATAGGCGGCAACGTCAGCAATCGCAACGATGACGATGTGGCCGCCCGGGTTTGCGGGGTCTTTGTCCGGCTCCGCGTAAACCGCGTCGTCATGATCCTTGGCATCAGCCGGATCGATGGTCAGCAAGGGAACCTCGCGCCAGTCTTCGCGGCCTTCCATCGTAGCTGCTTTGGCGGCTTCTGCTTCGCTCAGTGCTTCAGCCGGAAAGACATGCGGAATTTCATGCTCGTGAATGGCAATCATCGACAGGGCTTTCTCGCTGTCGATCGAACCCACCACCTGTCGTACCTTGCCACGCGGCAAGCCCTGGCGACGCGAGGAAATCAGGTCCACTTCCACGAGGTCTCCGGGTTCGGCATTTTCCAGATGTCCGGGATCGAGCTGTACTTCCGGCTGCTTTCGGTTTACCGGATCAAGCCGCCATTCACCATTGCCAAGCTTGCGTACAATGCCCAACACCGCATTCGTGCGGTGTTCGAGACGCTTCATGACGCGGGCGGTGTAATCCGGTCCGTCGCGATCTTCATTGCGGAATATTTTTGCCAGAACACGATCGCCGACGCCGACCGCCGGACCACCTTCGGAGGACTTGTTCAGCCGAGTGCGGCGGATCAGGACGACAGGCGGTTTGCCATAATTGGCTTCATCCCATTCCGACGGGCGCCCGAGCAGGCCGCCATCTTCGTCCCGTCCGGTAATATCAAGCACGGTCACGGCAGGCAGCGCGCCGGGGCGGGACAATCTGCGCGCACGTTTTTCAACAAGGCCTTCGTCAGAAAGCTCACGCAGAAGGTCTTTCAGATAGACCCGCGCATCGCCCTTGATGTTGAAAGCTTTTGCCAGTTCACGCTTGCCTGCGCGATCAGGGTTTTCCTCGATATATTTGAGAACCTCTTCACGCGTTGGCAGAAACGCATTGGGGTCGCTACTGCCATCGGCAGATTTTGCTTTGGCTGCACGCCGTTCGGTCCGCGCGGACCGACCGGTATCGGGTTTGGAAAAACGGCGTGCCAATTGCTACTCCTCTACCGCCTCGGCCTTGGATTTGGCTTTCGATTTGGCTTTTGCTGGTGCCTTCTTGGTAGCAGGCTTCTTTGCGGAGGCCTTCTTTTCCGTGCTGGCCGAAGCCTTGCGAGCAGGCGCTTTCTTGCTCTTGGAAGAGCCAGCCTTTTCCGTAATCAGCGCAAGCGCTTCTTCCAGTGTGACACTCGCCGGGTCTTTACCCTTCGGCAATGTAGCATTGACCTTGCCCCAGTTGACATAGGGCCCATAGCGGCCGTCGCGGACCGTGATCGTGCCGCCATCTGGATGGTCGCCCAGCGTCGCCAGCGCCGCCGGTGTGGAACGGCCGCGACCGCCCTTCGATTGCTTGTCGGCAAGAACCGATACCGCGCGGTTGAGACCGACAGAGAAGACTTCCTCGGCATTCTCCAGATTGGCGAATGTGCCGTCATGGCTGACATAAGGCCCATAGCGGCCGATACCGGCAGAAATCATCTTGCCAGTTTCCGGGTGCTGGCCGATGTCACGCGGAAGGGACAGAAGCGCAACGGCCTTCTCATGGTCCAGCGCATCCACGGTCCAGCCTTTTGGAAGGCTGGCGCGCTTGGCTTCCTTGCCTTCACCGCGCTGGACATAGGGGCCAAAACGACCGGTCCGCGCGGTGATTTCCTCACCGGTGAACGGGTCCTTGCCAAGGGATTTGGGTTCGTCTGCCGCTGCGGCTTCACCGTTGGCATCGCCGCCGAGCTGGCGCGTATATTTGCACTCTGGATAGTTGGAGCAGCCGACGAATGCGCCGTATTTGCCAAGCTTCAGCGAGAGCGTGCCGGTGCCGCAAGTCGGGCATGAGCGCGGATCGCTGCCATCTTCGCGGGCAGGGAACACCAGCGGCGCCAATTCTTCATTCAGCGCATCGAGGACATTGGTGACGCGCAATTCCTTGATATCATCGACCGAACCGGAGAAATCACGCCAGAAATCGCGCAGCACGTCTTTCCAAGATAGCTTGCCGTCCGAAATCAGATCGAGCTTTTCCTCAAGGTCAGCCGTGAAATCATATTCCACATAACGCTCGAAGAAGCTTTCGAGGAAGGCGGTAACCAGACGTCCCTTCGGCTCTGGAATAAGCTTGCGCTTGTCGATGGTGATATATTCGCGGTCGCGAAGCGTGGCGAGCGTTGCGGCATAGGTCGAGGGGCGGCCGATGCCAAGCTCTTCCATCTTCTTGATGAGAGACGCTTCCGAATAGCGCGGCGGCGGTTCGGTCGAATGCTGGGTCGCATCGATCTTCTCGCGTGCCAGGGCTTCGCCGGAGCGAATTTCCGGCAGCTTTGCGCTATCCTCGTCGTCGTCCTCTTCCTCGCGATGATCCATATAGGCGGCGAGGAAGCCGTCGAACTTTGTGACCGATCCGTTGGCGCGCAGCATGGCCGAACGCGGACCGTTAATGGCTTCAATATCGACGGTTGTGCGTTCAATATCGGCAGCCTGCATCTGGCTGGCAATGGCGCGCTTCCAGATCAGCTCATAGAGTCGAGCCTGGTCGTCATCGAGATAACGGCGCACATCCTTCGGGTGCCGCGAGAAATCCGTCGGGCGAATGGCCTCGTGCGCTTCCTGCGCATTCTTGGCTTTGCTGGAGTAATAGCGCGGCTTTTCCGGCACATATTTTGCGCCGAAACTTTTGCCAATGGCGTCACGGGCCGCGTTGATGGCTTCGGGCGCCATTTGCACGCCGTCGGTACGCATATAGGTGATCAGACCGGCAGTCTCGCCGCCGATATCGACACCTTCGTAAAGACGCTGCGCCACCTGCATGGTGCGCGATGCGGAGAAACCGAGCTGGCCGGAAGCCGCCTGCTGCAAGGTTGATGTGGTGAATGGCGGTCCCGGATTACGCTTGGTCGGCTTTGCCTCAACGGACAGTGCCTTGAAGCTTGCGCCTTCCAGCATTGTGCGAATGGCGGTTGCCTGTTCACCGTTCTTGATATCAAGCTTTCCAAGCTTCTTGCCATCAACAGTGGTCAGGCGGGCAGTGAAACTGTCATTGCGCGGCGTCTTCAGCAACGCTGCGATATTCCAGTATTCTTCGCGAATAAAGCGCTCGATCTCGGATTCGCGATCCGCAACGAGACGCAGTGCTACTGACTGCACACGGCCTGCCGAGCGTGCACCCGGCAGTTTTCGCCACAAGACAGGCGAAAGCGTGAAGCCTACGAGATAATCCAGCGCGCGGCGGGCGAGATAAGCATCGACCAATGGTTCATCAATGTCACGCGGATTGGCGATGGCATCGAGAACCGCCTTCTTGGTGATGGCGTTGAACGCTACACGCTTGACGGTTTTGCCCTTGAGCGCTTTTTTCTGGTTAAGCACCTCAAGCACATGCCAGGAAATGGCTTCACCTTCGCGATCCGGGTCGGTTGCGAGTATGATGCCGTCGCTGTCTTTCAACGCTTTGACAATCTCTGCAAGACGTTTGGAGGAATTGCTATCCACCTCCCACGACATTGCAAAATCTTCATCGGGGCGAACTGAACCGTCTTTAGCTGGCAAGTCTCGCACGTGACCGAACGAGGCCAGAACCTTATAGTTCGAGCCGAGATATTTATTGATGGTTTTAGCCTTGGCAGGCGATTCGACAACAACGACGTTCATTTAAAGCAGCCCAGATTCGCGTTCCATGGAGACAAAATATCTCCTTCCCGCGAGAAATTCGTTGCCTTCACATGAACAGCAGGCAGCGTTTGGTCAAGAGCGGGACGACAAAAATAACGAAATACAACTTAAGATTGCTGTTAAGTTGTGCGAAACCAATAGTAGCATGGGATAAAGCAAAATCGATTTATCTCGCGGGGAGATAGGTATGGACGATACGGTAAGTTTTCCAGACATGGAAGACGACGAGGAATTGGAAACTGCGACTCATTTTGAGACAGTAACATTCATTGAACAGATGCTTGAACAACTCTGTGTAATGGCGAAAAATACGAATTACCTGCTTCTAGCCTATATGCTTGAGATGGCTCTCGTGGAGGCCCGGGAAGCGCTTCATAACGAAGCCAAGACATAAGCCTATTCGAGAGGGACCAAAGCGACCTGATTGCCGGCATATCGGTGCAGCCGTCCGGCCAGGTCCAGTTCCAGCAGAATGAGCTGAACGGCTCCCGTATCCATACCTGTATGACGTACGAGCGTGTCGATGTCGGTCGGCACCGGCCCCAGCGCATCAACGACAATATCCCGTTGTTCCTCTGTTGCAATCGGCTGGAACGATTCCGATTCTTCCATTGCCGGAGACCAGAGATCGGACTGTGTTGGTACATCCGCCTGATAGGAACTTGCACCGGTGAGCGGTCGCAGCGCCTCGACAACGTCGTTTGCTTCCGTAACCAATGTCGCCCCTTGTTTCAGAAGCAGGTTCGTGCCGCGCGCACGCGGATCGAGCGGTGAGCCTGGAACAGCAAACACGGTACGTCCCATGTCGCCGGCCATACGCGCGCTGATAAGCGAGCCGGAGCGCTCGGCAGCTTCAACCACGATCAATCCTAACGACAAGCCCGCAATAATGCGATTGCGGCGCGGGAAATCGCGCGCGCGAGGTTCCGCTCCCATTGGCATCTCGCTTATAAGCGCGCCGCCCTCATCAGGTATGCCGCGATAAAGCGGAAGGTTTTCGGGTGGGTAGGGACGGTCAAGTCCACCTGCCAACACTGCCACGGTTCCCGTCTTCAAGCTCGCGCGGTGCGCCGCAGCATCAATGCCGCGGGCAAGTCCGGAGATAACAGCAAATCCGGCTTCCCCAAGATCATGGGCCAGACGTTCTGTGAAACGAGCGCCGATCACCGAAGCGTTGCGCGAACCGACGATGGCAACCGGAGGCTTACCGAAAACGGCGGCATTTCCCTTGATCGTAACCAGCGGAGGCGGGGCTTCACAGTTTTTGAGCTGATGAGGGTAGTCCGGCTCCCCCATTCCAACCAGACGGGCACCGGCTCGTTCGATGGCTTCAAGCTCGCGCTCTGCGTCATCCATGGACGTGACGCGGATAGGACGCGCGCTGCCGCCTCTGATGTTGAGATCGGGCAGCATTTCTATCGCGCTCGAAGCCGAGCCGCAAAACAGAATCAGATCGCGAAACGTGACAGGGCCGATATTGTCGGTTCGGATGAGACGCAGCCAGTTGAGACGCTGGCGGTCGGAGAGGCGAATTCCAGTTTTCGAATTCGCACTTTCCTTCATCCCTTGGCTCCGATCTTGCTTTCGGTGCCGTTCAGGAGGCGTGTAATATTGGTCTTGTGTTTAAAGAAAACAATGACCGTCATGATCGCAAACAGGATTGCGATTGCAGGACTGCCCTGGAAATAAAGCGCGATTGGAACAATGATGCTGGCGATCAGTGCTGCAAGGGAGGAATAGCGCGTCAGGAGTGCGGTTACGATCCAGACCGCAGCAAAGACCAGTGCGCCGGGCCATGCCAGGCCGATCAGTACGCCCAGATAGGTGGCGACGCCCTTGCCGCCCTTGAAACCGATCCATACCGGAAAGAGATGCCCGATGAAGGCACCCAAGCCCGCCGCGATGGCCGCGTTCGGCCCGTAGCGAGAAGCGATGAGAACGGCCACAGTGCCTTTGAGCATGTCAAAAATGAGCGTCGCCGCAGCGAGCTTCTTGTTGCCAGTGCGCAGCACGTTCGTCGCGCCGATATTGCCCGACCCTATGGACCGGACATCGCCCAGTCCGGCGAGCCGCGTCAGGATCAAACCAAATGGAATGGAGCCAAGAAAATAGCCGAAGACGAGCGCTCCAATGAGCGTCAAGCTAAGGAATCCCGGTTCGGCCATGAACGTCCCCTTGTTTCTTGATTCCGCCTACCCGGAATTTTCGAGCGATTGTTCCGGGTTATGCGGTGTTTTTCAAGCCGAATAAACTGTCTTGCCGGCCACTAAGGTGTGGACGACGCGACCTTGGAAACGAGCACTTTCAAAGCAGCTGTTCTTCGAAAGCGAGTGCAGCTCTTCTTCGCGCACGATCCACGGCTCTTCCAGATCGACAATGGCAATATCTGCCTTTGCGCCCGGTTTGAGCGTACCGGCATCAAGACCGAAAATACGTGCCGGAGCGGTCGACAACACTTCGACCAGCCGCAAAAGCGGAACGCTGTCATTGTGATAAAGGCGAAGCGCCGCGCCCAGCAATGTTTCGAGGCCGATGGCACCTGCTTCCGCATCCGAGAAGGGCAGGCGCTTGGTGTCGACATCCTGTGGATCGTGAGCCGAAACGACAATATCGATGGTGCCGTTCTTCACAGCTTCGACCATGGCAAGGCGATCCTGTTCGCTGCGCAAAGGCGGTGACAGACGGAAGAAGGTGCGAAATTCGCCAATGTCGTTTTCATTGAGCGACAAATGATTGATCGACACCCCTGCCGTTACTTTGGCGCCGAGATCCTTGGCGCGGCGAACGGCTTCCGCCGACATTTCGCAGGAAAGCTGGGCGGCGTGGTAGTTGCTGTTGGTGAGCGCCGCCAGACGCAGATCGCGTTCCAGAGGAATCACCTCCGCTTCACGCGGGCTGCCGGAAAGTCCGAGCCAGCTCGCGAACAAGCCTTCGTTCATTACGCCATTGGCGCCAAGGTAAGGATCGCGTGTCTCACAGGCAATCACGGCATCGAAATCGCGGGCGTAGGTCAGCGCGCGTCGCATGAGCTGCGTATTGGCGATAGTCTGCCTGCCTTCGGTAAAGGCGACCGCACCGGCGTCGCGCAGCAGGCCGATTTCAGTCATTTCCTCGCCGCGCAGACCTTTGGTGATGGCTGCTGCCGGGTGCACATTGACGACAGCCGTGTCACGCGCCGTACGCTTGACGAATTCCACCAGCGCCACGTCATCAATTACCGGATCAGTGTCGGGCATCATGATGATGGATGTTACTCCGCCGGCCGCTGCCGCACGACTTGCCGAGGCTATGGTTTCGCGATGTTCAGCGCCTGGTTCGCCGATAAAGACCCGCGCATCCACGATACCGGGCAGCACTGCCTTACCGTTCAGATCAACGATTTGCGCATCTTCCGGTGCGCCTTGATTCCGCGCGTCGGCTCCTGCGGCGACGATCTTTCCATTCTGAATCAGAACGCTGCCGGATTCATCAAGGCCGCGCGATGGATCAACGATGCGCGCATTTTCAAACAGGATCGCGCTCATGCTGCGTCTCCGTTGCTGGGGTTACGGCGCGGATCAAGCAGGGCTTCCATCACGGCCATGCGTACGGCAACGCCCATCTCGACCTGTTGCTGGATCACGCTCTGCGGCCCGTCGGCAACGTCGGATGCGATCTCGACGCCTCGATTCATCGGGCCGGGATGCATGACGAGGGCGTCAGGCTTGGCGTGTTTCAGCTTTTCCTTGTCGAGACCATAGAAGCGGAAATATTCGCGTACCGACGGCACAAAGGAACCAGCCATGCGCTCACGCTGGAGCCGCAGCATCATGACCACATCCGCGTCTTTCAGGCCTTCCTCCATGGAGTTGAAGACTTCGACGCTCATGTCCGCCATGCCGGAAGGCAGGAGCGTGGATGGTGCAACGACGCGCACCCGTGCGCCAAGCGCATTGAGAAGAAGAATATTGGAACGTGCCACGCGAGAATGTAGCACATCGCCGCAAATGGCGACGATCAGGTTTTCGATCTGGCCCTTCGCGCGGCGGATGGTCAGCGCATCGAGAAGCGCTTGGGTGGGGTGCTCGTGCGCACCGTCACCGGCATTGACCACCGAACAGCCGACTTTCTGCGCGAGCAGGGCGGCGGCGCCTGCCGAAGCGTGACGGATAACCAATATATCCGGCTGCATGGCGTTCAGCGTCATCGCTGTATCGATGAGCGTTTCGCCTTTCTTGACCGATGAATTGCCAACCGACATATTCATGACGTCAGCGCCGAGCCGTTTTCCGGCCAGTTCGAACGACGATTGCGTTCGTGTCGACGCTTCGAAGAAGAGATTGATTTGCGTGCGACCGCGCAGCACGGACTTTTTCTTCTCGGGCTGTCTGGAAACAGCGATTTCCTGATCGGCAAGATCAAGAAGGCAAAGAATGTCCAGGGGCGAAAGCCCCTTGATGCCCAGCAGGTGGCGGTGAGGGAAAAGCGGAGGGACCGTTTGATTTGTCATGGCAAGTCACCCGTATAGGACCATGAGGCAGGTCCCGCAACCGTCCTTATAATGGCTTCGGGCGATTCACCAAGAAAAACCTGTGTTGTTCTGACGACAAATTGCGTTCGGGATGGCAAAATTTTAGCAAATGCGATGCAAGAAGCTTAAATAGAACTGAATCGTACAATACGGAACGAGCTTTTGAAAACGCACGACGTGACCAACCAGACATCGCCCATGACGGGCAACAATGCCCATCTGGGCGATCCGCTTCTGATGCAGATTGCGGCACGTTTCCCGAAGGAACTGCACGCGGATCTGGAGCAGACGGGCCGTTTCGTCATGTCGGCTGAAGCACAGGACCTTGCGCGTCTGGCCAATACCGAGCTTCCGAAATTGCGCACGCACGACCGGCAGGGTAATCGTATCGACCTTGTCGAGTATCATCCAGCCTATCATGCGCTGATGCGCCGTTCGATCGCGGCTGGCCTGCATTGCTCCATTTGGGAGGGCAATCCGCTCGAAAGCGGTCGCCGCCATCAGGCACGCGCATCGCGCTTTTTCCTGACGGCTCAACTTGAGGCAGGGCATCTTTGCCCACTGACCATGACCAGCGCATCGCTTGCCGCACTCATGGCCTCGCCGGAAATCTACAAGGAATGGTCGCCGGTTATCCTGTCACGGAAATACGATTTTTCGCAGAAAGCCGCACTTGCCAAGCAAGGCATTACGCTCGGCATGGGGATGACTGAAAAGCAGGGTGGAACCGATGTACGCGCCAACACGACGCGCGCAACCCGCAATGACGATGGCACCTACACCATTACCGGCCACAAGTGGTTCATGTCCGCGCCAATGTCGGATGCTTTTTTGACGCTTGCGCAGGCGGATGACGGCCTTTCCTGTTTCCTACTTCCGCGTCTTACCGTGGAGGGAAGCGGCAACGGATTCTTCTTCCAGCGTCTTAAAGACAAGCTCGGCAACAAGTCCAATGCCTCATCGGAGGTGGAATTTGACGGCGCGGTCGGGCATCTGATCGGTAATCCGGGCGAGGGCGTCAAGACCATCATGGATATGGTCACGCTGACGCGGCTTGATTGCGCTGTGGCATCGGCTGGACTTATGCGTTCCGGTCTCGCTGAGGCCGTGCATCACAGTCGTCATCGTCAGGTATTCGGCAAGGCTCTTATCGAACAGCCATTGATGCAGCGCGTTCTCGCCGACATGGCGCTCGATGTTGCTGGCGCGACCGCGCTTTCCATGCGGCTGGCGCGCGCCTTCGATATGGCTGCAAGTGATCGCGCCGAGGCGGCTTTTGCCCGCTGCATGACGCCGGTGGTGAAATACTGGGTTTGCAAGATCGCTCCTGCATTACTCTATGAAGCAATGGAGTGCCTCGGAGGCAACGGCTATATCGAGGAAGGCAATCTAGCGCGCGCTTATCGCGAAGCTCCGGTCAATGCGATCTGGGAGGGTTCCGGCAATGTCATGGCGCTGGATGTGGCGCGTGTGCTATCGCGTGCACCTGGCCTTTTCGATGAGGTTCTGGAGTGGATCGGCGGGCAACTCGGTCCGCGTGGGCAGGGGACGCTCGATGTTTTGCGTGCCGCATTGCAATTGACTGAAACCGATCCGGGTGTCGCACGCCTTCTGACCGAGCAACTGGCCTATGCCGCCGCGGCTGCGGAATTGCGCCAGCTTGGCGCTGACGATGTGGCCGATGCGTTTATTGAGACCCGTCTTGGTGGCCAGTGGCGGTCGACCTATGGCATGTTGGATGCACGCCATAATGCGGAACGGATTCTCGATCAGCTTTATCCAGCGTCGTAATCGTCGGATGCCGACTGCCTGATGCTATGCAGGCGGTCAAGCGCGCCTTGGAGAATGAAGGAAGCAGCGGCCGAATCAATCCGTTCGGCCCGCTTGCCCCGAGAGACATCCATGCCAATCAGCGCCCGCTCGGCGGCGACGGTCGACAGACGTTCATCCCAGAACACAAAGGGCAAGTCGGTCAGAGGCTGCATGGTGCGCACAAATGCCCGTGTGGCCTGAACGCGGGGGCCGGATGTTCCGTCCATATTCATCGGCAACCCGATGACGATAACGCCGACCTTGTCTGCGTCTAGCGCTTTCAGAAGCACCTGTGCGTCGATGGAAAATTTCACCCGTTTGATGACAGGGCGGGGATGCGCGAAGGAAAGACCGAGATCCGACACTGCGAGACCGATGGTCTTGGTTCCCAAATCCAGTCCGGCAATGGTGTTTCCGGGTTGAAGCAGCGACGGAATTTCCTCGATTTCAACGACAGCCATCGGTCCTCATCGGATTTTGAAGTGGTTTCTATTGCCTTCAACTTTATTGGCGTCATATCTGTTCGCAAACACTAAATCGAGCCGGAAACAGAGATTGAGGAGAGAGTTTATGAAACTTACATGGCTTGGCCACGCCGCCTTCCGCGTTGAAACTGCAAAAGCCGTTATTCTCATCGATCCATTCCTGAACGGAAACCCCGGTGCAAAAGGCATAGATTTTAAGGAAGCAACCAAGGGTGTAACCCATATCGCGCTGACGCACGGCCATGGTGATCATGTGGGCGATACGGTAGCAATTGCCAAGGAACACGGCGCGACGGTTATCGCCAATGCCGATCTTGCAAGCTGGCTTGGCAGTCAGGGCGTGGAAAAGCTCGATCCCGGCAATACGGGCGGCACTCTGGCGCATAGCGGCTTTACCGTCACATTCGTCAATGCACTTCATTCCTCGGCAATGCTGACGGAAAACGGTGTGTCGCAAGCACTTGGCAACCCAAATGGTCTGGTGTTCCATTTTGAGGACGCGCCGACACTCTATCATATGGGCGACACGGATATTTTCTCGGATATGGGGCTGATCAATGAGCTGCATCAGCCAGAAATCGGTATTGTTCCCATTGGCGATCGGTTTACCATGGGCGGTGCGGTCGCCGCTCTTGCCTGCCAGCGCTATTTCAACTTCACAACCGTACTACCCTGCCATTACGGCTCGTTTCCTATTATCGATCAGACGGCTGAAAAGTTTGTCGCCGGAATGGCCGATCATCTGGAAACGAAAGTGCTGACCGATCCGGCAGGAACGGTTCACAGCTTCGAAGCTTAAATTGTTGCGCTTGAAGAAGCGCGCCGTTATAGCCGGTAAAGGAATTTTCAGGGGCGGTGTATAGCTGCCCCTACAAGCATTTGCGGAGAACAGGATGTCCGTCGATATTTCTACCGTCAAGCGCGTCGCGCATCTGGCGCGTATCGCCGTCAGCGATGACGATGCCGAACGCATGACTGGCGAACTTAATGCCATTCTTGGCTTTGTCGAACAACTGAATGAAGTCAATGTCGATGGTATCGAGCCAATGACGTCCGTTACACCGATGGACATGCGCATGCGCGAGGACAAGGTAACGGATGGCGGTATTGCCGCCGCAGTGGTGGCCAATGCACCGGTAACGGAAGAGAACTTCTTCGTCGTGCCGAAGGTTGTTGAATAAACCTTTCCGCAATGCACGAAAGCGCCGTTTCGGCGCACTGACAGGATTTGACAATGAGCGAACTGACCGCACTGACCATTGCCGAGGCGCGCGACAAGCTGAAGGCCAAGGCCATCACCGCGACCGAACTCACCGATGCCTATCTTTCCGCTATCGATTCCGCGAATGAAGCGATCAATGCTTACGTGAAAGTAACCCACGATCAGGCGCGTTCGATGGCCAAGGCTTCAGATGAACGCATTGCCAAAGGCGAGGCGCGCGCGCTGGAAGGTATTCCGCTAGGTGTGAAGGATCTTTTCGCGACCAAGGGCGTGCATACGCAGGCCTGCTCGCACATTCTCGACGGTTTCAAGCCGGAATATGAATCGACCGTCACGGCCAATCTGTGGGCCGATGGTGCGGTTATGCTCGGCAAGCTCAATATGGACGAATTCGCCATGGGCTCGTCCAACGAAACCTCTTATTACGGTGCGGTCAAGAACCCGTGGCGCGCCAAGGGTTCCAACGCCGATCTGGTGCCGGGCGGTTCGTCGGGCGGTTCGGCTGCTGCTGTTGCCGCGCAACTTTGCGCTGGCGCTACCGCAACCGATACGGGCGGCTCGATTCGTCAGCCAGCAGCGTTCACCGGCACGGTCGGAATCAAGCCTACCTATGGCCGCGTGTCGCGTTGGGGAACCGTGGCCTTCGCATCCTCGCTCGATCAGGCTGGCCCCATTGCCCGCGACGTGCGCGATGCCGCCATTCTGCTGAAATCCATGGCTTCGCTTGATCTCAAGGACACCACGTCCGTCGATCTGCCTGTTCCGGATTACGAAGCAGCTCTCGGCAAGTCGCTCAAGGGCATGAAGATCGGCATTCCGAAGGAATATCGGGTCGACGGCATGCCGGATGAAATCGAGGAACTTTGGCAGAAGGGCGTTCAGTATCTGAAAGATGCCGGTGCCGAAATTGTCGATATTTCGCTGCCGCACACGAAATATGCGCTCGCCGCCTACTATATCGTTGCGCCTGCGGAAGCATCTTCGAATCTCGCCCGTTATGACGGTGTGCGTTATGGCCTGCGCGTGCCAGGCAAAGACATTGCCGATATGTACGAACAGACCCGTGCGGCTGGCTTCGGCAAGGAAGTCAAGCGCCGCATCATGATCGGCACCTATGTTCTGTCCGCAGGCTATTACGACGCCTATTATCTGCGTGCGCAGAAGGTGCGGACATTGATCAAGAAGGATTTTGAAGACGTATTCGCTAAGGGCGTCCATGCGATCCTGACACCGGCGACGCCTTCGGCTGCCTTTGGCCTTGCCGATGAGGATCTCGCAAATGATCCAGTGAAGATGTACCTCAATGACATCTTCACGGTAACGGTCAATATGGCCGGTTTGCCGGGTATTGCCGTGCCTGCCGGTATCAATGACAAGGGCCTGCCGCTCGGCCTTCAGCTGATCGGGCGCCCGTTCGAGGAAGAGACTTTGTTTCAGGCTGCTCATGCTATCGAACAGGCTGCCGGGCGCTTTACCCCGGAAAAATGGTGGTAAAATCCGAACTTCTTATTCGCCGGGGCTTCCCCGGCGAATTTGTTTCTATGGCCGCATTGGCGGTCAGGGCTTGGCGGATTGCGGCTCGCGATGTTGAACTGACCGCGAAGAACCAAGAAGCTCTCGAGGTGAAGTTCCTGCGCGATCTGCAAGAGAATGTGGATGGCGTTCTTGTCGCTGAACGCGGCGGGATCATCGCTGGCTGGGGCGCGAGAGTTCCCCAAAGCAATTACATTTCCGATCTATGGGTCGATCCGCCTCATCACGGGCAGAGGATCGGTACGCAGCTGCTGGACGCGCTGGTGGCGCAAATCCTCCTCAACGGCTTTGATGAAGCGGTAATCGGCACGCATGCGGATAATCTCCCTGCGATCAATCTTTATAAAAAATCTGGTTTCCAGATCGAATGGCAGGGAGAGGAGTGGTCCGAAAGTTTCAGCAAAACGGTCGGGAAGGTGAGAATGCGCACAAAGCTCTGAAGCCAGCTTGCGCGACCATTGCCGAACGTTCTGTCGCGCCTATCCTTCTTGAGAGCGGATACATCAGGAGGAGGGCAAGCGATGTGGATGATGCTGACGGAAGTGAACGGCGAGAAGCTCGCCGTGAATTTCAATCATGTTCTCTGCTACAATACTTATGGAACGGGCACGCGCATTGTGACGCTGAGCACGGAACAAACATTTTTCGTCAAGGAATCGATTGAGGAAATTCAAGCCAAGCTTGGTATTGATGTGAAAGCTTAAAGCTTTATTTTAACAATGACTTAATAAGGCTTATTAAAAAAAGAAAATGAACGGCATCGCGCTTGCGAATTGCCGTTCATAGGAACAAGTGGTTCAGGTTTTAGTGTGATTGGAAACGTGCGCTAAATATCCAGTTCTTCGACAAAAGCCGCACGGTCCTGAATGAAGCGGAAACGCGCTTCCGGCTTGGTGCCCATCAGTTCATCGACCGTGTTGCGGGTTTCATCGACATATTCTTCGTCTACTTGAACACG
This sequence comes from Ochrobactrum sp. PL_is501, assembly GCF_055816895.1. Lineage (NCBI taxonomy): Bacteria > Pseudomonadati > Pseudomonadota > Alphaproteobacteria > Hyphomicrobiales > Brucellaceae > Ochrobactrum > Ochrobactrum sp. PL_is501. Next base: position 379,738 of record NZ_JBVPGR010000035.1, read on the forward strand.
CAGAAGCGTTCGCTTCTTCGGGTCCATGGTCGTTTCCTTGAGTTGTTCGGCGCGCATTTCGCCAAGGCCTTTGAAACGGCCTATTTCCACCTTGCCACGCCCGGTGAACATGGTGCGCAAAAGCTCATCCTTATGGGCTTCATCGCGCGCATAGGCGACCTTGCCGCCTTGGCTCAGTCGGAAAAGCGGAGGCACTGCCAGATAGAGATGGCCGTTGCGGATCAGGTCCGGCATCTCCTGATAGAAGAATGTGATGAGCAGAGACGCAATATGCGCACCGTCGACGTCAGCATCGGTCATGACGATGACGCGATCATAGCGCAGATCGTCTTCCCGATAGTTCTTGCGGGTGCCGCAGCCGAGAGCCTGAATGAGATCGGCGATCTGCTGGTTCGCCGTCAGCTTCTCGCGTCCCGCGCTGGCAACGTTCAGAATCTTGCCGCGCAACGGCAAAATGGCTTGATTAGCGCGATTGCGTGCTTGCTTGGCCGAACCACCTGCCGAGTCACCTTCGACAATAAACAGTTCTGCACCGGCGGCTGCGTTTTGCGTGCAATCGGCAAGCTTTCCCGGCAGGCGCAGCTTGCGCGTTGCGCTCTTGCGGACTGTCTCTTTTTCCTGGCGGCGGCGCAAACGCTCGTCTGCGCGGTCGATCACCCATTCCAGCAGGCGGGACGCTTCTTGCGGCGAAGCCGTCAGCCAGTGATCGAACGGATCGCGGATCGCATTTTCCACGATGCGCTGAGCTTCGACAGTCGCCAGCTTGTCCTTGGTCTGGCCGACGAATTCCGGCTCGCGGATGAAGACCGACAGCATGCCCGCTGCCGACACCATCACGTCGTCAGTGGTGATGATCGAGGCGCGTTTATTGTTGGTCAGTTCCGCATAGGCTTTCAGGCCGCGCGTCAGGGCAATGCGCAGGCCCGCCTCATGGGTGCCGCCATCGCCGGTCGGGATGGTGTTGCAATAGGAGTGAACGAAGCCGTCGCCGCCAAACCACGAAACTGCCCACTCGACAGCACCATGACCGCCCTGCTTCTCGGTCTTGCCTGCGAAAACCTCGCGTGTAACCTGATGCTCCTTGCCGAGCGATGCTTCGAGATAGTCTTTCAGGCCGCCGGGGAAGTGGAAAACGGCCTTTTCAGGCGTTTCCTTCTTCGGGTCTAGCAGGGAAGGATCGCAGTTCCAGCGGATTTCAACCCCGCCGAAAAGATAGGCTTTCGACCGCGCCATGCGATAAAGACGGTGGGGATCAAATTGTGCCGTCTTGCCAAAAATATCAGGGTCCGGGTGAAAACGGACCCGGGTGCCGCGACGGTTATGTACTTCGCCGACATCTTCCAGCCCGCCCTGCGGAATGCCGCGCGAGAAACGCTGGCGGTAAAGACGGCGATTGCGAGCGACTTCAACTTCCAGCACGTCAGAAAGGGCGTTTACCACCGAAACGCCGACGCCATGGAGACCGCCTGACGTTTCATAGGCCTTGCCATCGAATTTGCCGCCGGCATGGAGCTTGGTCATGATGACTTCGAGCGTAGATTTTCCAGGTACCTGCGGATGTTCATCCACTGGAATGCCGCGCCCATTGTCCGAAACCGTGACAAAACCGTCGGCATCGAAACTGACTTCGATGAAATTGGCATGTCCCGCCACTGCTTCGTCCATCGAGTTGTCGATGACTTCCGCAAAGAGGTGATGCAGAGCCTTTTCGTCCGTGCCGCCAATATACATGCCAGGACGCAGGCGCACTGGTTCAAGCCCCTCCAGGACGCGGATGGACGATGCGTTATAGTCGTCGCCTGCCGATGAAGCAGGCGGCGCCTTGGCCGTTACCGGCTTTGGAACAGAAAGCGACGACGCTGCCACCGGCTGCGCAACAGGTTGCGGCGACGCAGGTTTTTCACCTTGCCGTCCCTGTTCCCGTTCTCGGGCATTGTTAACTACTCTCGAGAAGAGATCGTTGCTATCGTCCATCTGTTCCGAAAAGCTCTCTATCTGAATTTCAGGAGGCCGCTGTCGAGCCTGCTCGCCAAAGACCGGAAAATACTGTTCGCGAATCACTTGAATGATGCCACGCGCGCTCGCGAAAGGCGACTAAAGTTCGCCTTACGTTCCATTTGCACACGGCTTTTTCAAAGGGTTTTGTTCAGAACGAAGCTGATTTGCACCAGAAAGCGGTCGAAAGTCAAACGAGGAGGACATTTCCAAGCAAATTGGATGGAAACGCCGCGGCAGTTCGCATAGAGGCATAGCGGGGAACATCCACATACCGAGAGATTGAAATGCAGAGCAGCGCAACAGGCGGCATGGAAGCGCACGTAAAAGGCATGGCGATCATGGTGCTTTCGGTGCTTCTGCTGCCTTTGATGGATGCCATCGGCAAGTGGCTCGCCATGGCAGACCACATGCCTCCGGCCGCCGTCACCTTCATGCGCTTTTTCGTTCAATGCTGGCTGATGTTCTTCATCCTGCTGATCGTCGGCGGTGTTGCTGCGTTGCGAACACAGCATCTGGCAGGCAATCTCATTCGCGGCGCATTGATGGGGTTTGGCGGGCTCTGCTTTTTTACAGCAGTCAAGTATATGCCTCTGGCGGATGCGATGGCCGTCTTCTTTGCCGAACCGCTTATTCTGACGCTGTTCTCGGCAATTTTCCTGAAGGAAAAAGTAGGCTGGAGAAGATTCAGTGCCGTTGGCATCGGTCTCATCGGCACGATGATCGTGATCCAGCCGAGTTTCGAGATTTTCGGCGCCGTCTCGCTTCTGCCGCTGGCAACCGCCGTAACATTTGCTATCTATCTGATTTTGAACCGCAAATATGGTGCGAAGGAAAGCCCGCTTGTTATGCAGTTTTATGCAGGTGTGGGCGGCTGGATGTTTGCAGGTCTCGCCATGATTTATGGAAGCGCAGCGGGGCTTGGTGACCTCAGTTTTGGCTTGCCGAACGGTATTCAACCCTGGCTGCTTCTCTTCCTTCTTGGGACGATCGGAACCGTTAGCCACTTGATGGTCGTGCAAGCGTTCAAACTGGCACCGGCATCCATGCTGGCGCCGTTCCAGTATCTTGAAATCGTCAATGCGGTTCTGGTTGGCCTGATCGTATTCGGCGATTTTCCGACGCCATCGAAATGGCTCGGTATCGTAATCATCGTCGGATCAGGTTTCTATGTTTTCATGCGCGAGCGTCGCGTGAAAGCCCAGCCGGTGGCTTGAGGCAGAGTTATTTGGGCTGACGCGGGCCGAAGACCGTCTCAAATGCCTTTCCAAGCGCGACATCCATGTCGCCCATCGTCACTGGCAAGCCGAGATCGACCAGGCTGGTGACGCCATGTTCCGAGATTCCGCATGGTACGATGCCAGAATAATGGCCGAGATCGGGCTCGACATTGATGGCAATGCCATGAAAGCTTACCCAGCGCCTGAGGCGGATGCCGATAGCCGCGATCTTGTCTTCGCACATGCCGCCACTGGCGAGTCGAGGCTTTTCAGGCCGCGTTACCCATACGCCAACGCGATCCTCACGCCGTTCGCCTTTGATGTTGAACTCGGCAAGGCTCTCGATGATCCATTGTTCGAGCGCCGTCACGAAGGCACGCACATCCTCGCGGCGGCGTTTCAGGTCGAGCATCACATAAGCCACGCGCTGGCCCGGCCCGTGATAGGTATACTCACCGCCGCGCCCCGTGTTGAAGACGGGCAGGCTGTCTGGTGTCAACAGATCGCTTGCATTGGCGCTTGTTCCTGCCGTGTAAAGCGAGGGATGTTCGACCAGCCATACGAGTTCGTTTGCAGTGCCTTCCCGAATGGCCTGCACACGCGCTTCCATAAAAGCCAGGGCTTCCTCATAGTCCGTCAGCCCGTCTGCGATGACCCAGTCTACAGGCGGAGCATCTGCCTGTTGCGGCAGGAAATGCGTTTCCAGCGCGTCGCGTTCGCGCGGCTTTTGTGGGGTGTTTTCGGAAACAGGAGATGCGGAACTGTTCATCATGATGGCAGCATATGGCGGTTTTGTAGCTTAACCGCCAGATGTCAAAATGCCTCTCCGATCAATGAATCGCGAGCGGCACTTCCTTTTCGCAGCGATTACGGCCTCCCTGCTTGGCCCGATAGAGCGCCCGGTCAGCGGCGTTCACAAGGTGGCTGTAGTCCGGATGGCCGTTGAACGCCGCGATACCGATGGACAAGGTTACAGACTGATGTGCGCCATCGGGCAGTTTCATCGGCTGTTGGGCTATTTGTCTGCGCAGTTCCTCGCCGATTGCAAACGCCTTGTCTGCGTCTGCTTCGACAAGCGCGACCAGAAATTCTTCACCGCCATAGCGGAACACAAAATCGCTCGGGCGGCAGAGCGAAAGGATTGTTTCGGCCACCTGTTGAAGAACCGCATCGCCACTGCTGTGGCCGTATGTGTCGTTGATGTTCTTGAAGTGATCAATATCGATCATCAGAAGGCTTAAATCCATTGCCTTTTGGGATGCCATGCGCACCTCGCGGGTCAGGATTGAGGGCATGAAACGACGATTGAGTGCGCGTGTCAGCGGATCGCGACCCGTTTCCATGGTCGCTGCCGCCTGAAACAATTCGGACAGCAGGAACTTCACTTCTCCGATCTTGGTCTGGAACAGTGACAGAGAGGATGCGAGTTCCGTCGGGTTATCCTTGCGGGCACTGTTGATGGCCGGGAGGAGCACATGGTCGATATGTTCTGCATTTCGGCGGATGTTCTCCAGGGTCGAGGAATTGGAAAACATGAGATCGGCTTTATGTTGCAACCACAACCCGAAGTCAGAGCTTGCGAGCGGGTGAAGCGGGGTGTCGGGATTGCCGTAGAGATTGAAGAGGAGCGACTGGCTCCATTCCATGAGTGCGGCACGCTGCGATTCGCGCTCAAGCGGAAAATCATGGCTCAGCGTAAAAGCCCGATAGGCTTCGTCTGTCTGCGCGCTTTCGCGCGCGTCTTTCACGAAGGACTGGCTCATTATTTCAATAGCAATGTCGATTGCATTGCTAACATGCACGATCAGACGCGCCAGAACCTCGCGTGGGGCAACTTCCAGCTCCAGCTGACGAACGATCTCGTTCTTGAGCAGGCGCGCGCCCTGCATGACAACATGGATCGGCACGTCAATTCGGGCATGGACTTCGCCAACCTTGCGCTGTTCACGAATGAATGCGTCGACATCGTCGGCGGTTCTCTCGAACATTTTCAGAAGCCAGTCGCTCAGCGAATTGTGCAGGCGCTCCTGGACCATTTTCTGGGACAGGAAAGTTGCCGCATCGCGATTGCTCATTAGTCGGTCATAGAACACGTCGACGAACTGTTCGCGGTGACGGCCGATCAGATCGCGAAGGAGGAGCGAATGTTCTTCCGGCAAGCCGCCGACCAGTTCGATCCACTCGATCCGCGTGGTACCCAGACCGGTGTTTTCCTCCCATGTAGCGTCAATTTTAGAGGCCGAATGATCCATCTTCCCGTTCCTTGCGACAGCCGCAAAGCTCCGCTCGCTACCGGAGGTGAACCGGCGCCGGATCGGCTTTGCGGATTGGAGATTCTGCAGCTTTTCCCTTGTTTCAAGGGACTGCGTGCGAATTCAATAAGTTTCTGATATCCGGATTCTCTTAAAAATGCCCCTGCAAAATTGCAGGTCGTTCGTGGTGGCTTGTTTTGCGATGCCGGGTCGAGATTGATAGATCGCCGTAAGATTAAGTGACTTTACCAATCGTCTGTTGGGCCTACCTATTTGCGGGCAAGATATTCCAATTCTGGTCAGCTCTGAAAAGGAAAACAGAATGAAGTTTAAATTGGTTTCTGCAGCTCTCGCGCTTTTCGCGCTAACTGCTGTTGCTGAAGCGGCCACGCCTGTTGCTCCGGCGCCAATATCGGCTGTCGCTGCCAATGGCGCTGGTTCTGCCATTCAGGTTGATTATCGCTGCCCTCGCGGTGCGCTTCGCACGCGAAGCGGCCGCTGTGTATGGGATCGCCGCTGGCGCGATGATCGTCGCGGGTGGGATCGTCATTCACCCCGTTATTATCGCGAACGCCACCGTGATCGCTGGCGCCATGATCGTTATCGCCATCGTGATCGCGTATACATCGAGCCACGCCGTCGCGGCCCGCACAACTAAAGAACGAAAGGAGCAGCTATTCCGCTGCTCTTTTTCATCAGGCCGACTCGGCTTGTGAACGTGACATGCCGTCGAGGTGCGGGAACACATCCGCCGTCATAGGGGCGAGGACGTCAATTATCAGTCCGTCTGGTGCGAAGTCGATGTCGCATTTCGCCTTCAATTCGCCTGCGAGAACGGAATAGAGCAGCCGCTGGCCAAAGCCACGGCGGGCAGGGCGCTCGACCGCAGGTCCGCCGCTTTCGATCCAGCGCATATGAAGTTTCTGCTCGCCCTGTGTTTGAACGACATTCCAGTCGAATTGAACCGTGCCGTTTTCGTTGGAGAGCGCGCCATATTTCACGGCATTGGTTGCGAGTTCATACAGGCCCAGTGAAAGAGAAACCGTTACACGATCGCTCACTACGAGCGCCGGACCACGGGTACGAATTCTATGGCCGAACGTGCTGTTGAAAGGTGCGAGGGCGGTTTCGCAGATCTGACTGATAGTGGTACCCGTCCAGTCTTCCCTCAGCAGCATGTCGTGGGCCTGGCTAAGTGCCCGCAGCCGCTCGCTGAACAATTCGTTTGCCGTTTGCGGATCGGTGGCATTTCGCAAGGTCTGATTGGCGATGGATTGCACCATCGCCATTGAGTTCTTGAAACGATGCGAAATTTCCCGGGTTACCAAAGCTTTGTCCGCTTCGGCTTTCTTGCGCTCAGTGACGTCGATGACGATGCCCAGAAGTGTCGGCGATTTGCCTGGCAGCGCTTTAGCGCGGGTTTCGACCCAGCGCACCTGACCCAGCCTGTTCGTGATGCGATACTCCATCCGGAAAGACTTGCCGGTCGCAAAAGATTCCTGCGAACGCTGTACCAGCGTAATCCGGTCTTCCAGCGCCACCATATCGATGATCTTATCGTAGGTGACTGGCTCTTGCGGTGTCAGCCCGAAAATACGCCGATATTCCGGCGAACAGCTGATTTCACCGGTATGATAATCTCGCGTCCAGAAACCAACATTCGCCACTTCAATAATATATTGCAGTTGATCATTGCTGCGCTGTTTTTCAAGGGAAAGAGTTTCGCGTTCTTTTTCGAGTTCGACCAGTTTTCCGAGTTCCAGCGTCACATCAAGCTGCGATGAAACGAAGTGATGGAGTTCACCGGCCTCCGTTCTGACTGGGGAAATATGAAGCCGGTTCCAGAATGCTTCGCCTGACTTCTTGTAATTGAGAATATCGATATCGATTGACTGTTCTGCTTCAAGGGCTGTCCGGATCATCTCGACATGTTCAGGGTCTGTGCACTGGCCTTGAAGAAAGCGGCAATTCTTTCCTATGATTTCATCGGCCTGATAGCCGGTCAGACGCTGAAAGGCTCTGTTTGCAAAGACAATCGGGTTGTCGGGCAGTCGTGGATTTGTGATGAGCATCGGCATAGGCGTCAGTTCAACTGCTGCCGTGAAAGGATCAGCTTCCCGGGAGAAGGATGTTCCCATTGCTTCTACGGACGGCTGTACCTTTGTTGCCAATGCAAACCCCACTCGTTGAAACGATTACTACAGCATTTCCAGCAAAAGTGCGAAGCGGTTTTGCGTTGGAAAATGCGCAAAAACAAAGAGATAGAGCGATTCCGCAATCCCATTCCATCTGGAACTACCCTTGCTGCCCTACTTCACGCAAGTTATCCGATTGTCGCGTAATTTGCTAACCAAAATAATGGAATAGCGAGAACGAATTCCGGTCTCCTCCGTTAGAATACGGATGAAATAGCTGCCTATTGCTTGCCATCAAATGAGTTTGCAGAATTTAGCGTAGTGTTCAGCGGGGATTCATAAACGGACAGCAATGATGGCATCATAGAAATGGAGAAACATAGGATGAACACCTTCAAAAAGATGATGGTCGGCCTTGTGGGTGCCAGCTTTCTGATTGGGGCGATGGTTCCAGTCTCGGCTGCACCCGTCATGCCCACTGCGCCTGCGGCAAGTAACGAGAATATTCAGCAGGTCCGTGACGACTGGCGCCGCGGGCCTAGACATGGTCACTGGGGCGGATACCGGCCCGGACCGCGTCCGGGTTGGCATGGCCGTCCTTACCGTCCGGGACCAGGTTACTGGAACGGCCACAGGGGTTATCGCTATTATCGCCATGGCTATCGTCGTCATAACGACGGATGGTGGTATCCGCTCGCTGCATTCGGCGCTGGCGCAATCATTGGTGGTGCAATCGCCGCTCCGCCGCCGCCACCAGTCTACCGCGCACCTGCTTATAGTTACAGCAATGCGCACGTCCAGTGGTGCTATAACCGTTACCGGTCCTACCGAGCATCTGACAATACGTTCCAGCCGTATAACGGCCCCCGTCAGCAGTGTTACTCACCCTACTAACGAGGAAAACTCGTTAAACTCGACAAAGCCGCTCTCTTTGGGCGGCTTTGTTTCGTTTACTGATGCTGCTTGGTGCATCCTTGAGTGGTTGTCATTCGTGCCGGTACATCTTAAAAGGCGATCCGGGGCGGGTATCCGGGATGCACTTGTTGAATCACTCTCGCCCTTTTGCAGCCGAGCGTCGAAGGAGACTTGATGCCCCAGATTTTACCCAAAGCACTGGCCGGTGTTGTTATACTCGGTATACTGAGCGTTGTACTGGGTTCCTGGTACACAATTGACGAAGGTGAGCGCGGCGTTGTCCTGCGCTATGGTGCAGTTTCCGGCGTCGCGCAGCCGGGGCTCGGCTTTAAAATTCCGGTGATCGATTCGATTGTGCGAATATCGGTGCAATCCAAGGCCGCGATTTACAACAGCATGGAAGCTTACAGCCGCGATCAGCAGCCAGCCACGATGAACCTGTCGGTCAACTATCGCATTCCGCCAGACCGTGTGGAAGAAGTCTACGCCACCTATGGCGGTGAAGACGGCCTATTGTCCCGCCTTGTGGAGCGACGCGTTTTTGAGGAAAGCAAGACTGTTTTCGGCAAATTCAACGCCGTCGAGGCTATTCAGGAGCGTAGCCGTCTCAATCAGGAAATTGCGCAGGCGATTCAGAACAGTGTGCGCGGTCCGGTCATCATCGATACGGTGCAGATCGAGAATATCGATTTTTCGGACTCCTATGAGCAGTCCATCGAACAGCGCATGTTGGCCGAAGTCGAAGTGCAGCGTCTTCGTCAGAATGCGGAGCGCGAAAAGGTGCAGGCTGAAATCACGGTGACGCAGGCAAAAGCGCAGGCAGATGCTCGCCGCGCCGAAGCAGAGGCCCAGGCGGATGCCGTTCGTCTTCAGGCGGAGGCCGAGGCTGACGCTATAAGGCTGAAGGGCGAGGCGGAAGCAACCGCCATCAAGGCGCGTGGCGATGCACTTCGCGACAATCCGGGTCTTGTTGCGTTGACGCAGGCCGAGAAATGGGATGGGCAACTGCCAACCACGATGCTGCCGAACGGAGCGATCCCGATGTTGAATTTGAACAGTTCCCAGACCCCGCAGAAATCGCCCGATTATTGATCGGCCGAATGAGCAGCAGCGCGGCTTTGGCCGATTAGAAACATTCTATCCGCCGCGCTGTTCATGGCCTTCATTTGCGTCATCCATTTTCTGGCGCAAATATTGTTTGAGCTTGACGATCTTGTCTGTATCCCATCCGGTCACGTCGGTAATTTCCAACCACGCATCGAGATAGTGTTCCGGCGCATACACATGCCCGTGCCCCATCGGTGTTGTTGTTCCAAAAGCCATATCAAGGGCGAGCTGGAGCATGGTCACAACGGGATACCACCGCAGTTCCGGTGACACATCGGGCCCGCGCGGCGCGTGCATCCAGTCGGGCTGACGGTAGAAGGACAGCGTGTCGAAGAAAGTTACCGGATCGCTGGCATATTGCAGATAGATCACGCGCATTGGCCCCCAGCGTGTTCCATTTCCGGGGGCTTCGCCATTCTGATTCATGAAACGCGCAAAGGAGCCGTCCCTGAAAACCGGCAACCATTCCGGCGTTCCCGGATTCCTTCGTCTGGTCATGGCTTTCCAGTCGCGGCTAGGGAAAGGAGGGCCGCTCCATAGTGCCCCGTTGATCGGATCGTCGAGCATTTCGAAAAGCTCGGACGAGACTTCCGAGTTCATTGCGCCGAGGCTCAAACCATAGAGATACAGTCGCGGACGCCTCTCACGCGGCAGATTTCTCCAAGAGTTGTAGACGGCAATGAACAGTGCCCGCGACGCTTCCGCTCCATATTCAGGTTGAAAGAGCAACGATAAGGGACTGGAAAGATAAGAATACTGCACGGCGATGCTGGCCACGTCCCCATGATGCAGAAACTCCAGACCGTCCATTGCAGCAGGGTCAACCCACCCGGTGCCGGTAGGCGTGATGACGACCAGTACCGACCGATCAAAGCCGCGTTGCCGCTTCAGTTCCTCCAATGCAAGTTCAGCTCGTTGTTCCGGCGTGTCGGCGACTTGCAGGCCAGCATAGACCCGTATGGGGTCGATTGCCTTTTCTCCGGTCACAGCCGCGATGTCTGCAGCTGCAGGGCCGGAGGAAACAAATTCACGCCCAGCCCGCCCAAGCTCGTTCCAATGCAAAAGCGACGCAGCGCTGCCGGTTTTGTTAGGGGCTGTCGGTTGTGGGTGATCCGGCTCGATCAAAGCGTCATATTCACGAAAGGAACGGTCCAGAACCTTGAAAGCGGACTCGATAAGCAGCCCATTTGCAATCGTCCAGACAAGCACGACCGTAATCGCAACGCCGAGCACATTGGCCACCCGGCGAGGCATCACGAGTTGCACCTTCGCGGAAACGAACCGCCCAAACTGGACGAGAAGGCGAACGAGGACCAACAGAATGAGGAATGTCACGATGGTCAAAACCGACACGCTCATCGGATAGGCGCTGGGCACCGGCTCCATGTCCATGACAGTTCGAACCGAATTCTGCCAGCCTGCAGCAAAATAGAGCGCTACGACAGCCGCTGCGAAACAGATAATGCCGACCGCAAGATTGGCTTGGCTGCGCAGTCGGTCTTTGGGTTCCGGCAATTCCAGGTAATGCCAAAGCCAGCGCCACAGCACGCCGATGCCGTAACCGGCTCCAAAAGCGACGCCTCCAAGGATTCCCTGCATGACATACGTGCGCGGAATGAGGCTCGGCGTAAGCGAAGCAGCGAAAAACAAGGTGCCTACAGCTATACCCACACCGGACAACGAGCGTCGGAAATGGAAAAATGCCTTGGTGGCCAGAGACATGAAACACCGTTCTGTGAGATCATTCCGATGAAACTAAAACATTCCCAGCAAAAGTGGAAACCGGTTTACGTCAAGATTCGGCATTGAGAATCGAATTTTCACTGAGGGAGCAGTAGCCCCGACGGGTCCGGAAAGTGCACATTCACCCGCATCTGGAAGCCGCAGCGTGAGACGGAGTATCCCTTATCTGTGATTTTTTGAATTTATGTTGAAGAAACCTGATTTTATGGTGTTGACCAATCCGCAAGCCGCCCTTATGTTCCGCCGCACTTCCGGGGCGATTTGCTCCATAAGGGAGCGCGTAGCTCAGCCGGTAGAGCAACTGACTTTTAATCAGTAGGTCCAGGGTTCGAATCCCTGCGCGCTCACCAAAATCAATAACTTAGCACCGTTTATTTAAGTCTGCTTTTACAGCAGCCTACGTCTTTTGCAGACATGCGTAGTGATGTCCTTTTTGACCGTCTATCAACTGGCCGGTCGTGGCGGCAATCCGGCACGGGTGCGCATCTTTTCCAGCAGGCTGGCAGCAATTGGCTCATAATTTTCATCGAAATGATGACCGCCAGCCAGTTTCATGACTTCCATGCCCTTCAGTTCGGGAGCAGTGCAGGCAGTATCCTCTTCTTCCTGGCCATAGACACAAACCACCCGGTCAAGGGGGATCGTCGATATGGCCGGAATGACCTCCTTGTCACCATCCATTCCAAGCCATCCTTCAATGGAAACCTGAAATGTGGTTGTGGTTTCAACACCGAGTAGGCCGATCATTTTCGTCCGGTCCTGTATGGCGGCAGGCAGATATTTCCAGGCAAACGGAAATGTATCAGCGCCAAATGAATAGCCTAGAACAGCTACCGGCAATTTATTCGTCGGGTCAGCTTTTTTGATTATCGCCGTCGTATCATTGGCGATTTCCTCTGGTGTGCGTTCTGACCAGAAATAACGCAGAGAATCCACACCGATCACGTGGACGCTGTGCGCCTGCAGCCATTCGCCAATGGATTTGTCGAGGTCGCGCCAGCCGCCGTCTCCCGAATAGAAGACCGCAATCATATCGGCTTTTCCGTTCTTGGCGGGGAGGTCGACTATAGGGAGGGCTTCGTTTTTGGCATCCTGATCCGCCATGGCCACGACATTGTCGACGGCCATTTTCAGGCGTGCCGGAAACGCAGGAGCAGATTGAAGTACGGTGAAATTTTCCTGTCGGGCTGCAACGGGATCGTTGACCGGCGATCCGGTTGGTCCAATTACAAGGACAGGGGCCGGAATTGAAACATTGAAACCATAGGTGAAGCCTCCACCGGGGGCCTTGGTTGCTGCGGCTTTTTCCGTGCATGAAGGCAGGTGGGTCTTGGCCGGAACCGGATCAAGCGCAACAGCGCCCGCAATCGTTGCATCCGGCGAATCCGAGGCGGCCGCATAAGCAATGGTCGCGCCTTGTCCAACGCCTGTCAGGACGGGGTGAAAATAGACGCTGAGATCCAGCCCACGCAAGGCTTCCTTGGCGATGGCTTCGAAATCGGAGTCCAGATAGTTGCATTCGCCGTCCTCCTTATCGAGAGCGGCGCGCCATGGGCCTAGCTCGACCGGCAGAACGATCATGTTCCGGGCAAGCATGGCATCCATGAATTGTTTTTCCCGGTCGCCTATGCCGCCCTCATCGCTCAGCAGGATAGCAAGACCCACTGGATCGTTCTCGGGCATGTAAACGGGGATATTGGATAGCCTCTCGGCGCTGGCATGAATAACCGGTTCGTCGGAATCGATTATTTTTGTCCAGAGCCGGGCGATTTTACCCGTGTGCAATGCGCCGTATATACCCGCCGCTGCCACCAAAGCCAGCCCGAGCACAATAGAGAGAACGCGTCTTTTCGTCATTTGCGGATGAACTCCAGGGGGCTGCCATTGATGAGGGTTGTGGCATCGAGGAGCGCACGTGGCGTCTCAAGTCCGCCCGGGCAAACCATATAATGCGGGGTCCAGACAGGGTCGAATTTTTCCTTGAAGGCTTTCAGTCCGCCGAAGTGATAGAGATCGGCGCCGCGCTTGTAGATGAAAGAACCAAAGCGGTTCCAGCGGGAGGCCAGCCGACTGCCGCTCAGGCCGGAAAGGGGGGCGGCGCCAAGGTTGAACCACTTGTACCCTTGTTCCTTGCCCGCCATCATCAGTTTTGCGAACAGTGCGTCCATCAGAAGTTTGTGCACGTCGGGCATATAGCGCATGAGGTCGACGGTGATTTCATACTTGTTCGCACCGCGCCAAATATTGGCGAAAGCCACGATTTCGCCTTCACTTTTCAACACCGCGACGTCGAAACGTTTCATATAATCGTCATCGAAATAACCCAGCGAAAACCCCTTTTCGCTGCCTGATTTGAAGTCGAGCCACGCGTCGGAAATCTCCCGCAAGCGAGGAATGAGCGGTGGCACGTCAGCTGCAGGGATGATTTCAAATGTCAGTCCGTCCTTGTCGACCTTGCGGTCGGCATAGCGAAACGGCTGGCGGCGTGGACCATCGAGCGAGAAATTGGCGAGATCGACACGCGCGACTTCGCCCAGTTTCAGCGCGACCAGGCCCATGTCCAGAAACAAAGGCAGGCTTTGCGGGCCAACGCCATAAAACACGGTTCGCAAGGCAAGCTTGTCGGCCAGTCCGTGGAATGACCACGCGAGCTCCTTGCCGGTCTGTTCATTGCCGATGGGATCGCCGAGCGCGATCAGGCTACCGCCAGACTGCGCATACATGATGAAGGAACTCTCGTCGGGAGCGAGCAGAAACTGCTTGTCGCCGAGCAGCGCCAGAGCAGCGTCGGTATGCGGGCATTGGGCGACGAGAGCAGGCACGGAATCGGGTATCGAATAATCCACCTTCCGCCAGCGGTGCCCATTCCTGTTGATGATAGAATAAAGGCCGGCTGCGGCAACCACGGCGAAGACAAGGACCGTTGCCCGTAGAAACCGGGGTGCATTGCCATTCCAGGCGAAATCCCACCAGAGAGTGTTGGAATATTCCACGTGGCGATAGACGAAGAAGCCGAGCCATGTGGAAACGAGCACAGTCGTGCCGACTGTCGCGATCCAGTTCCAGCTCAGGTCAAACGGTCCCGAAATGGGGCGGCGATAGAACGAATCCCGGAACCCCCACAGCGTGAAAGCGAAGAGGCACAGGGTGATAGCTTCTTCCCAATCAAGGCCTTTGGTCAGCGAAAAAGCTGCGCCGCTGAGGAGAAGTATTTGCGCGGCTACCCAGGCACGGGCAAGCCTCTTCGAGAGGCCGCGAGCAACGATGAGCAGCGCGACGCCAACGAGACTGGCGGCGAGGTGCGACATTTCCATGAAAGATTCCGGAACGATATCGGAGAGCACTTCGACGCGGTAACGGAGGTCTGGCGTGGCCCCGGAAACGAGAAGCATGATCCCGCCCAGAAAGATGATACTGGCAGACAGGGCTGGGATGAGTGGCTCGACCAGCCGCTTGGCAAAGCGCGCCTGCTTGCCGAGCATATGGCGGCGGCGCATGATCTCCCATATGAGAATGCCTGCTGTGGCCACGACAAGCGGCATGACGGTATAGACAAGCCGGTATGCAAGAAGGCCCGCGATGGCATCCGGCTTGCCGCCGAGACCAAGCCCCGCAATGATGGTCGCTTCAAATGCACCCAGGCCACCTGGAGCATGGCTGGCGATACCAAGCACGATGGCGATCACATAGACCAGTGCGAAAACCGCAAAGCTAGGCACAGCGTCGGCAGGCATGAGGACATAGAGCGTGGCGGCCGCAGCCCCCACATCGACAAGCCCGGCAAAGATCTGGGTTAATGCGCCTTTGGAGTTCGGCAGACGCAGGCTGAACGAGCCTATCGTGAAACTGCGTTGTCCATGCGACAGCCAGAAGATCAGCCAGCCAACACCTCCCAGAATGGCGATGCCCGCAACAATATCGATGCGGGGATCAATGGTGGAAAGCCATGGGACGTCCTTTGGGTCGATCAACAAGGCTGCCCCCACCATGATGATCAGGGCAAACCAGATCGCAAACCAAGAGGTCCCGACAATCTTTCCGATGTCGGCAAGGCTCACACCTTCTGCCGCATAGATGCGATAACGCAGGGCACCACCGGTCAGCAGCGAAAAGCCGAGTGCGTTGGATATCGCATAGCCAGCAGCACCCGCCACAGCAGCAATTCGGCGCGGTATCTGGTTGGGCGCGATCGTATCCACGGCCACGACATCATAGAGCGCGACTGCCGCATAGCTTAGAGCTGTGAAGAACACGGCCAGGCCGAGCGTCGTCCATGAGATGTTGTGGAAGGCAGCTAGCGTTTCCGTGCGAGACGTATGCTGGAGCAGATTTTCCAGCACATAAATTGCAAGCAACGCAATGGCGATACCGGCTATCGGGAACAAAAAATGTTGGTAGCGGGTGAACCAGCCATGATGTCTTGCTGACGTTTCGGATGGCATGGGAGGCACTTCGTCATCATCAATAAGGCTCATAGGAACATCGTCCGGTTGGAGCAACATATATAAATCGCGCAATGATCTCGATTTAGGGCGAACTTGTGGTCGAGCGAGATGCCGCATTGAAAATATTCAAAGTAGAGCCGAAATTGGTCTATATAGGCCCACGGTTGAGAGGGGCCGCAAGTGATTTGACGAATTGAAAGAGGTATTGGTGCTCAATATTTCATACATGACTGCGGTCGGAGCTGGCGCATTGTCGTTTCTTTCGCCCTGCGTCCTTCCGCTGGTGCCGCCCTATCTGTGCTATATGGCGGGTGTGAGCGTCGAGGATTTCCGTGCAGAGAAGGGGGCAACCGTTGCGGTAGCACCTTCGGCGCGTCGTTCGCTGGCATTTGCCGCCATCTGTTTTGTTCTCGGATTCACGACTGTTTTTGTGGCGCTTGGCGCTGGTGCTTCTTCAATCGGTGCCTTCCTTCGCGCCTGGCAGCAGGAAATTGCAATCGTCGCGGGCGCCGTCATCATATTGATGGGACTGAATTTCCTTGGCGTTCTGCGCCTGTCGTTCTTGTCCCGCGAAGCGCGTTTTCAGGCACGTAACGCTCCGGCATCGCCACTTGGTGCCTACATTATGGGACTGGCATTTGCCTTCGGCTGGACACCGTGCATCGGGCCTGTTCTCGGGCCGATTCTGACGCTTGCAGGCGGTAGCAGCACGGTTGGCGAGGGGGCGCTGTTGCTGGCGATCTATTCGCTCGGCCTCGGCATTCCATTTATGATAGCTGCCCTTTTTTCCGGCGCATTCATGCGTTTTCTTTCGCGTTTCCGGGTGCATCTCGGCAAGGTGGAGAAAGCGATGGGTGCGCTTCTGGTGGTTGCCGGCGTTTTGTTCCTGACCGGCGGCATGCAGTCCTTCTCGTACTGGATGCTTGAAACCTTTCCTGCACTCGGGCAAATCGAAGGTCTTTTCCTGAAGACTGGCGTGTAAGTTTTCATAGACGCTTTGATGTTATGAGCGAAGATCATCTCAATTTTTTGGACGATACCATGACAGACCGTACCTGCCTTTCCATCGTGCTTGCTGCTGGAGAAGGCACGCGCATGAAATCCAGCCTGCCCAAAGTGTTGCATCAGGTGGCGGGATTGCCGCTGGTTTCGCATGTGGTCAAGGCAGTTCAGGGCACCGGCAAAAGCGATGTTGCGCTGGTCGTGGGGCGTGGCGCTGACGAAGTGCGGGCGGCGGTGGAAAAGAATGCAGGGTCGGTGTCGGCCTTCGAGCAGAAGGAACGTCTCGGTACAGCACACGCTGTCCTGGCAGCGCGCGCAGCAATTGAGCGCGGTTATGACGATTTGCTCATCGTTTTTGGTGACACGCCGCTGATCGAGGCGCAATCTCTGCAAAGGGCTCGGGAGCGGCTGGCCGCAGGCGCCGATGTAGTCGTTATCGGTTTCCGTCCGGATAATCCGCACGGCTATGGACGTCTGATTGAAGAAGGCGACAAACTGGTTGCCATCGTTGAGGAAAAAGAAGCAAACGAAGCGCAGAAGCAGATCGGTTTCTGCAATGGCGGGCTTATGGCTGTTCGCGGCCAACACGCTCTGGCGCTTCTGGATGCCGTCGATAACAACAACGCCAAGGGCGAATATTACCTCACCGACATTGTTGCCATCGCTCATGGCAGGGGCATGAATGTGATGGCCATCGAAGTCCCGGTCGACAATGTGATCGGCATCAACAACCGCGTCGAACTGGCTGAAGCAGAAACCATCTGGCAGCAGCGCAAGCGCCGCGAGATGATGCTGGCAGGTGTGACGCTTATTGCGCCTGAAACAGTGTTTTTCTCCCACGACACGCTGATTGAGGCCGATGTTGTTGTTGAGCCGAACGTCTTCTTCGGTCCCCACGTGCATGTTGCGTCGGGAGCCCTGATCCATTCCTTCTCGCATCTTGAGGGGGCTGAAGTTGGCCCGAAGGCGGAGATCGGGCCGTTTGCACGCCTACGTCCGGGCGCAAATCTGGGCGAAAAGACCAAGGTCGGCAATTTCTGCGAAGTGAAGAACGCCACTGTGCACAAGGGCGCGAAGATCAATCACCTGACCTATATTGGCGATGCAACCGTCGGCGCAGGGAGCAATATCGGCGCTGGCACGATCACCTGCAACTACGATGGCTACAACAAGTATAAGACGGTGATCGGCGAAAACGCGTTCATCGGGTCGAACAGTTCGCTGGTTGCACCGGTGGAAATCGGCGACAATGCCTATATCGCATCGGGCAGCACGATCACCGACAATGTTCCTGCCGACGCGCTGGCTTTTGGCCGCGCGCGGCAAGAAACCAAGGAAGGTCGGGGGAAAATCCTGCGGGAGAAGTATGCCGCCATCAAAGCGGCTAAAACCCCGGCGAAATAAATCATCCAATAGCTTGGAGCATTTCCAGCAAAAGTGTGAAGCGGTTTTGCGTTCGGAAATGCGGCGGAAACAGACAGATAGAGCGGTTCCAACTATTCCGTAAAAGCAGAACCGCTCTAAACGAGCGGCAATCCATCGGGTTGCCGTTCTGCGTTAGAATCTTTAAACCGCGAAGCACACGTCTCAAACGTCGGATCTGGAGCAACCCATGTGTGGAATTATCGGCATTATCGGAAATAACGAAGTCGCTCCGCTTCTCGTGGATGCACTGAAGCGGCTTGAATATCGCGGCTACGATTCTGCCGGTATCGCCACATTGCAGAACGGCAAGCTCGACCGTCGCCGTGCCGAAGGCAAGCTGGTCAATCTGGAAAAGCGACTGGCAGGAGAGCCGCTACCCGGTGTCATCGGTATCGGCCACACACGCTGGGCGACGCATGGCAAGCCTGTGGAGCGCAATGCCCATCCGCACATTACCGAGCGCCTTGCGGTCGTTCATAACGGCATCATCGAGAATTTCGCCGAGCTTCGTGCCATGCTCGAAGCGGAAGGCTACAAGTTCCAGACGGAAACCGATACCGAAGCCGTCGCCCATCTGGTGACCCGCGAACTGGCAAAGGGCAAGTCCCCGGTCGAGGCTGTCCGCGACAGCCTGCCGATGCTGCACGGCGCTTTCGCGCTCGCCTTCGTGTTCGAAGGAGACGAAGAACTCCTGATCGGAGCGCGTCAGGGACCGCCGCTTGCTGTCGGTTATGGCGAAGGTGAAATGTTCCTCGGTTCCGACGCTATTGCGCTGTCGCCTTTCACCGATACCATCGCCTATCTCGAAGATGGCGATTGGGCTGTGCTGACGCGGAAGGGCGTGACCGTTTACGACGAGAACAACAACGAAGTTGAGCGCCCGATCCAGAAGACGCAGACGGCAAATATGCTTGTCTCCAAGGGCAATCACCGTCACTTTATGCAAAAAGAGATGTTCGAGCAGCCGGAAGTCATTTCTCATACGCTCGCCAATTATCTCGATTTCACCACGGGCAAAGTGCGTCAGGAAGCGATTGGCATCGATTTCAGCAAGATCGACCGCCTGACGATCTCTGCCTGCGGCACGGCCTATTATGCGGCATCTGTCGGCAAATACTGGTTTGAGCAGATTGCGCGTTTGCCGGTGGATAGCGATATCGCTTCCGAATTCCGCTATCGCGAAATGCCGCTGTCGAAGGATTCGCTGGCAATGTTCGTGTCGCAGTCCGGTGAAACGGCTGATACGCTGGCATCGCTGCGCTACTGCAAATCGCAAGGGCTGAAAATAGCTGCCGTCGTCAACGTGACGGGCTCGACCATTGCGCGCGAATCCGATGCCATTTTCCCGACGCTCGCAGGGCCGGAGATCGGTGTCGCCTCGACCAAGGCTTTCACCTGTCAGCTCTCGGCCATGGCCTCATTGGCGATTGCCGCAGCCAAGGCGCGTGGCGCAATCGATGACAAGCGGGAACAGGAACTGGTGCGTCAGCTTTCCGAAGCACCGCGTTTCATCAATCAGGTGCTGAAGCTGGAAGACCAGATCGCGGCAGTCTGTCATGAACTCGCCAAAGTCAGTCATGTGCTTTATCTCGGTCGCGGCACGTCCTTCCCGCTTGCCATGGAAGGCGCGCTGAAGCTCAAGGAAATTTCCTATATCCACGCCGAAGGCTACGCCGCTGGCGAATTGAAGCACGGCCCGATTGCGCTGATCGATGAAACGATGCCGGTAATCGTCATCGCGCCGTCTGATCGTCTCTATGAAAAGACCGTTTCCAACATGCAGGAAGTTGCTGCGCGCGGCGGTCGCATCATTCTCATCACCGACAAAAAAGGCGCAGAAGCTGCCAGCATCGACACGATGGCAACCATCGTTCTGCCGGATGTACCGGAATTCATCACGCCGCTTGTCTATGCGCTGCCGATCCAGATGCTGGCCTATCACACCGCTGTTCTGATGGGCACCGATGTTGACCAGCCGCGCAATCTCGCGAAGTCGGTCACTGTCGAATAAATTCAATTCACTAAAGGGAAAACTTTATAAGTTGATAGAAATGGCGGCGGAGTGCCGCCATTTTGCTATCCCGCCCGCAAGAGCCTGATCGCTTCGTCTCGCCCAAAGAGATAGAGCAATATCCGCAGCGCCTGTCCGCGTTCGGATTCTAGGTCTGGATCGCTCGTCAGAATATAGCGTGCGTCCTTGCGGGCGATTTCCAGAAGATCTCCATGCGCTTCGATGGAAGCCAGACGGAAACCCGGTGTTCCCGATTGCCGTGTACCGAGCAATTCGCCTTCGCCACGCAGTTTGAGATCTTCCTCGGCGATGCGAAAACCGTCTTCCGTCTCGCGCATTACCTTCAGCCGGGCTTGCGCGACTTCACCGAGCGGCCCCTTGTAAAGCAGCAGGCAGGTTGATGGTTTATCGCCGCGGCCTACACGCCCGCGCAGCTGGTGCAATTGCGACAAGCCGAACCGTTCGGCATGTTCGATGACGATGATCGTCGCATCGGGCACATCCACGCCGACTTCGATCACTGTGGTGGCGACCAGAACCCGGGTTTCACCCTGCTTGAACGCTCGCATGGCCTCATCTTTTTCCGCTCCGTTCATGCGGCCATGGATAAGGCCGATGCGATCTCCAAAGACGGGTTTGAGGCTCTCAAAGCGCTCTTCGGCGGATGTCAGTTCCACGACTTCGGATTCTTCAACCAAAGGACAAATCCAGTAGATTTTCTGTCCTTCTCCGACAGCCTTACGGATGCGCTCGACAAGTTCGCCCATGCGCTCCATGGGTACTATGGCAGTCGTGATGGACTGCCGTCCGGCGGGTTTCTCGGTCAGTTTCGACACATCCATGTCGCCAAAGGCGGTGAGGACTAAGGTGCGCGGAATGGGCGTCGCCGTCATGACCAGCATATCCGGTGCCGAACCTTTGGCTGTCAGCATCAAGCGTTGATGCACGCCGAAGCGGTGTTGTTCATCGATGATGACCAGAACGAGGTCGTGATATTCGACCTTTTCCTGAAACAGCGCATGCGTGCCGATCACGATGTCGATGTCACCGCTTTTCAATCCTTCAAGTACAGCATTCCGGTCACGACCCTTTTCGCGGCCAGTGAGGAGCGCTGCCTTCAGTCCTGCCTTTTCGGCAAGCGGCGCAATCGTCGCAAAATGCTGGCGTGCGAGCACCTCGGTCGGAGCCATAAGAGCGGATTGACCGCCGGATTCGGCAGCGTGCGCCATGGAAAGCAACCCCACCACCGTCTTGCCGGAGCCGACATCGCCTTGCAAAAGCCGCAACATGCGCTCCGGCGATTTGAGGTCTGTGATGATTTCGCGAACGGCCTGATCCTGCCCCTTGGTCAAGCGATAGGGCAGGTGCCGCATGATTTCGGCGACGATGCGTCCTGTGCCCTCTAGAGGGCGACCGGAAAGTCGCCGCGTCTTGGCGCGCACGAGAGCCAGCGCCAATTGTCCGGCCAGAAATTCGTCATAGGCGAGCCTGCGTCGCGAAATGCTTTCCAGCGCGATATCGGAAGGGTCTTCCGGCAGGTGAAGCGTGTTGAGCGACTGCTGGAAACTGGTGAAGCGCTCCCGCGCCAGCAGAGGCGGGTCGATCCATTCCGGCAGCGGAGGCACGCGGGTCAATGCTTCCTTGACGGCACGCGCCAGCGTCTTGGACGACAGGCCCGCAGTTAGCGGATAGACTGGCTCGACCATTGGCAGATTGGCCGCATCTTCCGGGCTCGCAATATAGTCCGGATGGACCATGGAGGCGCGGCCGTTGAACCATTCCACCTTGCCCGATACGATGACGGTCTCACCTTCGGGCAGCATTTTTTGCAGCCACGGCAATTGCGCGTGGAAGAAGGTCAGCGCAATTTCGCCTGTCTCGTCATGCGCGAAGACGCGATGCGGGACATTTCCGCGTCCGGGCGGCGCTGGCTGGTGTTGGTCGACAGTGACTTCCAGCGTGACGATTGCACCCTCCGGCGCGTTGACGATGCCGGGGCGATTTCGCCGGTCTATTACGCTATGCGGGGCCAGAAATAGAAGCTGGCCAACCTTCGGCTCAGCACCCGGCATGTCAGTGCCAAGCAGTTTGCCGAGCAGAGCCGCAACCTTCGGGCCAATGCCGGAAAGCGAACGAACGGAAGCAAAAAACGGGTCAAGAACGGATGGACGCATGGCGGGAGCATTAACTGCTTCGTCTCGCCGTGCAAGGGCGAGACGCAATCTTTCTGTGCTCTTTTTGTTCTTGTTGGATAAACGGGTTCCCGTTTGCGGCGCAGATGCTATATACCAGCAGCAATTTGAATGACTGGAGCTTACCGAGGATGACTGGCAGCATATTGGCGACGGAAAATCTGGATGTACGGCGCCGTAAACTTCTGTTCCGCGCGTGGCACCGCGGTATGCGCGAGATGGATCTGATCCTCGGGCAATATGCGGATGAGTATATTGTCGGCTTCACCGACCCGCAGCTTGATGAATTCGAGCATATTCTCGAAGTGCTCGACCGCGATCTTCTCAAATGGGTAACGGGCGAAAGCCCGATCCCGGCCGATTTCGACACGCCCCTGTTCCGCGATATTGTCGCCTTCCGCGACCGTATTGAATTCTGAGTTCAAGGTTCCCATGCCCGTTTTCAGCAAACTAGGTCTCAAGTCCTCCAGCGCGCCCGGGGCAAAACGTCATATCGTGATCGACGGTGTTGCCGACGGTTACGAGGCGTTCTGTCTCGCTCGGCTGGTGGAAGAGATCGGCGAACGCGGACCGATTATGTATATCGTGCGCGACGGGCAGCGCATTGCCGATCTTGAACAGGTGCTGGGTTTCGTGGTCCCGGATATGCCGGTTCTGCATCTGCCCGCATGGGACTGTCTGCCTTATGATCGCGTGTCGCCGGGAGCGGATGCTGCTGCGCGCAGGCTCACAGCGCTCGGTGCATTGGCCGCACTCAAGAAGACGCCGCATCCAGCCGTCGTCCTGACCACAGCCAATGCGGTCTTGCAAAAGCTGCCGCCTCAGGCGGCAATCGCCGAACAGGTGATTTCTGCACGTCCCGGCAACCAGCTGGATATGAACGATCTGGCATCCCGGCTGGAGCGCAACGGTTTCGAACGTGTGTCGACGGTGCGTGATATTGGCGAATTTGCCGTGCGCGGCGGTATTCTCGATCTTTATGCGCCGGGTTCGGAAGAACCGCTCAGGCTCGATTTCTTCGGCGACACGCTGGAGACGATTCGCGCCTTCGATCCTGCTTCGCAGCGCACGACCGGAACGCGCAAGGAATTCGTGCTCCAGCCGATGAGCGAAATAACGCTTTCAGCCGAAATGATCAGTCGGTTCCGCAAGAATTATGTCGCCATGTTCGGCGCACCACAGCGTGACGATGCGCTCTATCAGGCGATCAGTGAAGGTCGCCGTTTTGCCGGCATGGAACACTGGCTGCCGCTGTTCTATGACACACTCGATACCGTATTCGATCATGCGGGCAATATGCCGGTGGTCTTTGACCACCTCGTCCACGAGGCGCTGACCGAACGCCACACGATGGTCGTCGATCATTACGAGGCGCGGCTGCGGCAGGCGGAAGGTAAGGAACCGGGCAGCGATGCCGTGCCTTACAAGCCGGTTAAGCCGGAAACGCTTTATCTTACTCCTGCGGAAGTTGAGAAACACGCTGAAGCCGGTGGGATGCGTATTGACCTGACGCCGTTCGGCGCGCCGGAGGTCACAGGGCGGACGATTATTCATGCCGATGTGCATAAGGGCCGCAGCTTTGCCGAGGAACGCGCCGCTACCGACGTGAACCTGTTTGAAGCGGTGGTGAAGCATATTGCCGAACTGCGTGCTACGGGCAAAAAGGTGCTGGTTGCTGCCTGGACGGAAGGTTCGCTGGACCGTCTTTTGCAAGTGCTCGACGAGCATGGGCTGGAAAAGATCGAATCGGTTGACCGGCTTTCCACGGTCAAGGCGCTTTCACGCGACAAGGTGACGGCGGCTGTGCTGGCCGTTGAAAGCGGATTCGACGCTGGCGATCTCGTCATCGTGGCCGAGCAGGATATTCTCGGCGACCGTCTTGTGCGCCGTTCCAAGCGCCGCAAGCGCGATCAGGATTTCATCTCGGAAGTCGCCTCGCTGACGGCTGGCGACATTGTCGTCCACGTTGATCATGGTATCGGTCGTTTTATTGGACTCAAGACAATCACGGCGGCGGGTGCGCCGCATGATTGCCTTGAAATCCATTATGCAGGCGATGACCGGCTGTTCCTGCCTGTCGAAAATATCGAGCTTCTGTCGCGCTATGGTTCGGAAGGGTCCGATGCGGTTCTCGACAAGTTGGGTGGCGGCGCATGGCAGATGCGCAAGGCCAAGCTCAAGAAGCGGCTCCTTGAGATTGCCGGGCATCTGATCCAAATCGCTGCCGAACGCCAGATGCGCGGCGCGCCGGTCATGACGCCACCGGATGGTCTCTATGCCGAGTTCGCCGCTCGCTTCCCGTACGATGAAACCGACGACCAGCTGACGGCAATCGAGTCTGTGGCGGACGACCTGGCTGCTGGTAAGCCGATGGATCGCCTCATCTGTGGCGATGTCGGCTTTGGCAAGACGGAAGTGGCGCTGCGTGCTGCTTTCATTGCGGCGATGAGCGGCGTTCAGGTCGCGGTTGTCGTGCCGACGACGCTTTTGTCGCGCCAGCATTTTAAGACCTTCTCAAAGCGTTTCCATGGCCTGCCCATCAATGTTGCCCATGCATCGCGCCTCGTTGGGACGAAGGAGCTTGCAGCGGCCAAGAAGGGGCTGGAGGAAGGAACCGTCGATATTGTCGTCGGCACCCATGCGCTTCTGGGCTCGTCCATCAAGTTCAAGAATCTCGGACTGCTCATCATCGATGAGGAGCAGCATTTCGGCGTCAAGCACAAGGAACGGCTGAAGGAACTGAAGTCGGACGTGCATGTGTTGACATTGTCAGCCACACCAATCCCGCGCACCTTGCAGCTTGCGCTGACCGGTGTGCGCGAACTGTCGCTCATTACTACGCCTCCCGTCGATCGCATGGCGGTGCGCACCTTCGTTTCGCCGTTCGATCCACTTGTCATTCGCGAAACCCTTCTGCGTGAGCGTTATCGTGGTGGTCAAAGCTTCTACGTATGCCCGCGTATTTCCGATCTTGGCGAGATCGAGGAATTCCTGAAAACCCATGTGCCTGAACTGAAAGTGGCCGTGGCTCATGGCCAGATGGCGCCGGGCGTTCTCGATGACATCATGAACGCCTTCTATGACGGCCAGTATGATGTGCTTCTTTCCACGACCATCGTGGAATCGGGTCTCGATATTCCGACGGCCAACACGATGATCGTGCACCGTGCTGATATGTTCGGCTTGGCGCAGCTCTACCAGTTGCGTGGTCGCGTCGGGCGCTCCAAGCAGCGCGCCTTCGCGTTGTTTACGCTTCCTGCGGGCAAGATGCTGACGCAGATGGCGGAACGCCGCCTCAAGGTTCTGCAATCGCTAGACACGCTGGGGGCGGGCTTCCAGCTTGCCAGCCACGACATGGATATTCGTGGCGCGGGTAATCTGCTCGGCGAGGAACAATCGGGCCATATCAAGGAAGTTGGCTTCGAGCTTTATCAGCAAATGCTGGAAGAAGCCGTGGCCACGCTCAAGGGAACGATCGAGGTTGAAGACAGCCAGTGGTCGCCGCAGATCGCTATTGGCACGGCGGTGATGATTCCGGAAGCCTATGTTCCCGATCTTCAATTGCGCCTCGGCCTCTATCGCCGTCTCGCCGATCTGGAAGAGCCGCAGGATATCGATGCCTTCGGCGCGGAACTTATCGACCGTTTTGGCCCGATGCCGGACGAAGTGCAGCATCTGCTCAAGATCGTTTACATCAAGGCGCTCTGCCGCCGTGCGAATGTCGAGAAGCTCGACGCGGGTCCGAAGGGCGTGGTCATCCAGTTCCGCAATGCAACCTTCAACAATCCGGTCGGTCTGGTGAAGATGATTGGCGAACAGGGCTCCATGGCCAAGATCAGGCCGGACCAAAGCATCGTCTTCATCCGCGACTGGCCGACGCCGGAAAAGCGTCTCAACGGTTCCGCCGTCATCATGACGCAACTGGCGAAGATCGCGGCGGGTTAATCCCCCGCCGTTATTTTCGGCCTATCGATCCTCGGCAATTCCCGGCTCAAAACCTTCGGCCGTCTGGCGGATGGCGTCGGCAAGGACATCGGCCGTCTGTGCGCCCATGACAGCGTATTTCTGGTCGATGATGAAACAGGGTAGGCCGCGCACGCCAATGCGGCTGGCAGTGTCGATCTCCTCGCGAATTGTCGCCTTGTCGGCATCGCTTTGGAGGAGCCGGGCGACAACTGCTGCGTCCATGCCGACGCTTGCCGCCGCATCAACCAGCACTTCATGGTCGCCAATATCCTGTCCCTGCTCGAAATAGAGCGAAAACAACAGGCCAACCATCCGATCCTGCGTATCGGGTGCAGCCTGCGCCGCCCAATGGATGACGCGATGTGCGTCGAGCGTATTCGGCGCGCGGGCGATGGCGTCGAAATCGAACACGATGCCATTTTCCTCGCCAAGCTCGGTCAGTTGTTTATGAATGTCACCGATCTTGCCGCCGCTACCGAATTTCTCCCGCATATAGGCTTGGCGATCCTTGCCTTGCGGAGGCAGTGTAGGGTCCAACTGGAAGGGACGCCAGCGCACCTCAGCCTCCACGTCCGGCGCCATGGCAAGAGCCGCTTCGAGGCGCTTGCGCCCTAGAAAACACCATGGGCAGACGACATCCGACACGACATCGATAGTTATCTTTCTGGCGGCCATGGTTCAATCTCCGTGCAGGAACCGGAGGTTTAGCCTCCGGTCGAGTATCTATATTATATTGGGTGCATGTAGGGCGAATTACGCTGGCGTTAAAGCCCGCTCATTATTTTGCGCGCCACCATGTCGGCAGTTGAAAACCGTAGAGCGAGGTCTTCTGTGGATGTTCGATGCGATCCCACCGCGCCACCCATTGATAGGGCAGATAGTAAAGCGGAACGTAATAGTCGCCGGAGAGAAGCACCCGATCAAGCGCGCGGACCGCACTGACGAAATCTGCGCGGGTTCTTGCAGCCAGCAGCGCTTCGATCATCGCATCGACCGCCGGATCGGCAACACCGGGATAGTTGAAGCTTCCCTGCACATCCCGCGAGGCCGCACCCCAGCGCATCCATTGTTCATTGCCGGGCGAAAGCGAGCCGGTCAGTGCGCCGAGTATCATGTCATAGTCGAATGTCTGCAGGCGTTGCTGATACTGGGCATCATCTGCGGTGCGGATTTCTGCAGTAATGCCTAGCCGCGCAAGATTGCGCTTATATGCTAGCGCGACCTTTTCCTCGTCGGGAGAGCGCGTCATGATTTCGAACGCGAGCGGTTTGCCCGAAGGATCGACCGCAAGACCGTGTTCAAACCGGAAGCCGGCCTCTGTCAGCAGATCATAGGCCTTCTTTGCCGGCGTGCGATCGTGGCCGCTGCCGTCCGTTACTGGTGGGTGCCATGTGCCATTCATGACATCTTCGCGGACAGCGTCGGGAAAAGGCGCAAGCAATTGCTTCTCGCGGTCGTCTGCCGGCTTGCCGACGGAAGAAAGCTCCGATCCTTCCCAGTAACTCTGCGTGCGCCGATATTGATCGGCAAAGAGATTGCGGTTGGCCCATTCAAAGTCGAACAGCAGCCCCAGCGCTTGCCGGACCCGGCGGTCGGCAAAAATCGGGCGGCGCGTGTTGAATACGAATCCCAGCAGATTTGCTGGCGTGCCTTTTTCAAAGCTGTCCTTGATAACCCGTCCCTGTTTTACAGCCGGGAAATCATAGAGCTTTTCCCAGCGTGTCGGGTTAGCTTCGATGAAAACATCGAGCAGGCCCTTCTTGAACGACTCGAACAGGGAAGTCTCATTGCGATAATATTCAATCGTCAACGTATCGAAATTATTGAGCCCGCGTTGTGAGGGCAAGTCCTTGCCCCAATAGTCAGGGCTGCGCTTGTACACAATACGTTGGCCGGGTTGCACGCCGGAAACAAGGTACGGGCCGCTACCGACAGGTGGTTTCAGTGACGAGTTGCCGAAGGTTTCGCGATCAATGGCGTGCTTAGGCAGCACAGGCATCGACGACGCAACGAGCATTGGAAATTCGCGGTCCGACTTGTCATTGAAGGTGAAGCGGACAGAGCGTTCGCCCGTCTTCTCGATCTTTTCGACACGGCTCATCCGGTTGTTATAGGGGGGGCGCCCTTTTTCCGTCAGGATGTCGTAGGTGAAGAGCACGTCGTCCACCGTGACCGGCTGGCCGTCAGACCATTTCGCCCTCGGGTTCAGGGTGAATTCGACCCATTTGCGTTCCGGATCGACTGCAACCCTTTCAGCCAGCAGGCCGTAAAGGGTGAATGGCTCGTCTCGCGAGCGCTGCATGAGGGTTTCGTAAACCAGATTGCCGAGATCAACATCACCGAACAGACCTCGCGCGGTCGTGCGCATGCTTTTCAGCACAAATGGATTGAGGCTGTCGAACGTGCCGACAACGCCCATTGTGAGGGCGCCGCCCTTCGGCGCGTCGGCGTTAGCATAGGGGAAATGGGTGAAGTCGGCTGGCAGAGCTACGTCCCCGTGCATGGAGAGCGCATAGTCGGGCTGTGCTTCTGCCATCGCCTGTGCGGGCATCGTACCGACGGCGGCTCCGGTCAGGCTCGCAAGAACCAATTTGCGGAGAAAGGCAATCAATCCGTTCAACTTCAATCGTCCATTGTAAATAAGTTTGAAGGTCGCATCCGAAGACGCCGATTCGGAACCGAAAACTAGCATGATCGTACATTAAGTGCGGAAATAGGGCGTGTCCGTCGCGTGACAGTGGGAGCTAAAACAAAGATTTTGGCGGATTCCGAGCATGGAATGTCGAAACTCATCTGGATTCATACCCCTAGTCGTTGTAACACGGCTCCGGATTGGGCCCGCATAGGGCCTGAATGGGGGCTAAAACCCTCAAGGTCACGCTGTTGCCGCATTTTCAAACCAGTGACGGTCTATCGCTGACTTAAATACAGAACGGGAACTATAGATCAGAGCGTTGAAAGGAACCTGTTGATCATGTCCAGCACGAAGACAATCGCTGCCGCATCTGCCATTGCTGGCGCGTTCGCCCTGCTTGCCTCCGCGACGATGCCTGCATCGGCGCAGCAGCCGCCACAGGGCTGGTTCAAGGTCTGCTCGAAGCAGGAAGACAATGACATCTGCAACACGCAGAACATCGTCACCGCGGATTCCGGCCAGCTCCTGACTGCCGTCAACCTCATCGAGATCAAGGGCAAGATCAACCGCAAGATCTTTCAGGTGACCGTTCCTATCGGTCGTCTGATTCCTGCCGGTGTCGGCCTTCAGATCGACAACAACAAGCCGGTCAAGCTCGAATACGGCATCTGCTTCCCGGATCGCTGCATCGCCGAAGCTCCGCTGACCGACGATCTCATTAATGCGCTCAAGAAGGGCGGCAAGCTGACCCTGACTTCGGTCAACTATCAGAACAAGCCGAACCCGATTCCGGTAGCGCTCACCGGTTTCTCTGGCGCTCTGACCGGCCCAGCCCTCAAGCAGTCGGAACTGGAAGAACGCCAGAAGGAACTTCAGGACGCCGTCCAGAAGAAGCAGAAAGACTTTGAAGCCAAGATGAAGGCTGAACAGGACAAGGCAAAGGGCGCAGCGAACTAAGTTGCATCCAGTCTGTTACGAGAAAGGGGCGCCCGGAGCGCCCCTTTTCTTTTAAGCTATGATTTCAAGAGAAAGCTCTATCTTAGTTAGAATGCTGTGATTTCACGCGATAGGAACCGTTGTCCAGCCGATCGAACATTTCGTCGATCTGAGGATGACGCAAAGGCTCGCCGCTTAAATCCGGAACAAGGTTCTGTTCCGATACATAAGCAACATATTCGGATTCCGCGTTTTCAGCCAACAGATGGTAAAAGGGTTGATCACGATGCGGACGTGCTTCCTCGGGAATGGACGCATACCATTCTTCCGTATTCGCGAACTCGGGGTCCACGTCGAAGATCACCCCGCGGAAGGGGAACAGCCGGTGCTTGACGACCTGGCCGATCTGAAATTTTGCGTGCTTTATCTGTGTCATACCCATGCAACATTATGTAGTTCACCGCGCGACAAATTAAAGTCGGCGGGAACCCGCAATTCTGTCAGTCTGATGTTTCGGATTAGCTGAAAACCGAATTAGCTGGAGCGCCTTCCGTCGCTTCGGTGCGGGAGGCTCGGCAGCTTCGGAAGCAAATGCAAGAAACCGCTGCCGGGGCGAAGTCCCTCCCGCATGAAGAACGCCCGTAGCGGTGCAAAAGAGCGAAGCATTTCGAGGCCCACTCCACGCACGATCTGCGCCGGGAGCATATCAGAGAGAAGCGAACGATTGAGTGCATCGACCGAGCCGGTGCGTGCCAGAATGTCTGGGCGTCGCGCACGGTCATAGGTGCGAATGACCCGATCCGAACCGGGATCGACCGGGTCGCTCTCTATAGCCTTGACCAGCGTTTCGACATCACGTGAACCCAGATTGAGCCCTTGCGCGCCGATTGGCGGAAAGACGTGAGCGGCTTCGCCGATGAGAATCGTGCGCCTGGCCGCAAAGACGTGAGGTACCAGGCCGGAAAGAGGCCAGGCCTGCGGCTCAATATCGAGCGTGATCTTGCCCAGCATGGACTGCATCATATTCTCGATGCGTTGAGCGAGCGTGGTTTCATCAAGTGCAAGCAGCGCTTCGGCGCGACCGGGATTGACCACCCAGACGAGGCTTGAGCGTTTCCCCTTCAATGGGACCTGCGTGAAGGGACCTTCTTCTGTGTGAAACTCCGTCGAAATGTTCTCGTGGTCGACGGCATGCGAGAAAGAAAGAACGACAGCTGTCTGCGGATAGCTCCAGCGGCGTGTGCGGATGCCCGCCGCTTCGCGAGCCATGGATTTGCGCCCGTCTGCGGCAACGACAAGTCGTGCATGCAGTGTTTCGCCGCCGGAAAGTGTGACCGTTACATGGTCGCCATTGTGGCGATATTCGATGACGGGTGCATTGATGCGCTGGATGTTCGGATTGCGTGCGACTGCTTCGGCAAGTTTTTCGTTCAATACCGCATTGGGGATGTTGTAGCCAAATGCGGCCTCATCGATTTCACCCGCGCGGAAAGTTACGACCGGGCTTCGTACAAGACGCCGCGTCGCGTCGATAATGCGCATGGAAGCAAGAGCAGCCGCTTCCGGCTCGATATCCCGCCAGACGCCCAATCCTTCCAGCAACCTGATGGCGGGCATCATGAGCGCTGTCGTGCGACGGTCTCCCTTGTCGGTCTCCGGTCCGAGCAGGATGGTGCGATAGCCTTTCGTGCCAAGGGCCAGCGCGGCCATCATTCCGGCAGGCCCGCCGCCGCTGATGATAATGTCGGTGAGTGGCTTGTTCGCAACAAGATCGTTCATCGTGTCTCATCCCTGGTCCGACAGGTGCGAACCTGGTGCACCGTCTGATGATTCCAGCCGCACTTAAACCGAATTGCAGCCAAAAGGCCATTCTTCCGTGGGATTATGGCGGATTTGCCTCATGCCTTACTTGCTCTTTTGCGCTTATTCAGGGAAAGCTGCTGCAGGATCATCGCTCTCCTCAGGGAAAGTATTTCGATGATCCTGAGGTTTGGGGATGCCGGTTTGTTTGGTGTATGCGTTCCCCGTTTGATGAAATGTACTCGCCGCCTCGGGGAATGTCTTGGGTGGGATAAGCGCGGCGACAAACTGAAATGGCGGACGGCGTGAAAACCAAACTGACCGGAAAACTCAAAGCCAAGAAAGTCACTGCGCCGCAAGCCAAGGCGTTTTCGGTACATCTTCTGACGGCATCGGGTTCGTTTCTGGCATTCCTTTCCATCGTGGCGGCCAGTGACGGTCGCTACACGGCGATGTGGTGGTGGCTGGGGCTGGCGCTTTTCGTCGACGGCATCGACGGTCCCATCGCGCGCAAGCTCGAGGTCAAATATGTCCTGCCAAACTGGTCGGGCGAGCTTCTCGACAACATCATC
Organism: Ochrobactrum sp. PL_is501; assembly: GCF_055816895.1. Lineage (NCBI taxonomy): Bacteria > Pseudomonadati > Pseudomonadota > Alphaproteobacteria > Hyphomicrobiales > Brucellaceae > Ochrobactrum > Ochrobactrum sp. PL_is501. Next base: position 412,089 of record NZ_JBVPGR010000035.1, read on the forward strand.
GATTACGTCACCTATGTTCTGATACCGGCCTTCGCGCTCTATCAAAGCGGGTTCATGGGAACCTATCTGTCCTTCATATCCGGCGCAATCATCGTGGTTTCGAGCGCGATCTATTATGCCGATACCGGCATGAAGACGAAGGAAAATTTCTTCAAGGGCTTCCCGGTCGTCTGGAATATGGTGGTCTTTACGCTTTTCATCGTCAGGCCAGGAGAGTGGGTGGCGTTTGCAACGGTTGTCGCGTCGGCAATCCTGTCGTTTCTGCCGATCAACTTCCTGCATCCCGTGCGTGTCGTGCGTCTGCGGCCGCTTAATCTGACTGTTTTCCTGCTCTGGTGTGCCTTTGGCGCAGCTGCGCTCTATTATACTCTGGATGCGCCGCTATGGGTCCGCGTCGGCATATCCGTGACGGGGCTCTACATCTATTTCATCGGCGCTGTTATGCAGTTTTTCCCGGGATTGGGACGGACTGCCACTGTCATCGCGGCTGAAAAAGCCGCCGCCGCAAGGAAGAGTGGAGAAGCATGATGATCAACGCCATTCGGGTTCATCAGACTGGTGGGCCGGAAGTCATGAAGTATGAACAGATCGCGATCGGCGAACCCGGTCCGGGTGAGGCGAAAGTGCGCCACGAAGCCGTCGGTCTCAACTTCATTGACGTCTATTTCCGTACTGGCCTTTACAAAGCGGCGCAGATGCCCTTCACGCCCGGAAACGAAGGCGCGGGCATCGTCGTAGCGGTTGGTCCGGGCGTGGCCGATGTTCGCGTCGGCGACCGCGTTGCCTATGTGGCGACACCGGGATCCTATGCAGATGAACGCATTCTGCCAGTCGACCGGCTGGTGAAGGTTCCGGACAATGTCGACCTGAAAACCGCTGCCTCGATGATGCTGAAAGGCATGACCGCGCAATATCTTCTGCGGCGCACATTCAGGGTCGAGCCGGGACAGACGATCCTTTTCCATGCTGCTGCCGGCGGTGTGGGCCTGATTGCCGGGCAATGGGCGAAGTATCTTGGCGCCACCGTTATCGGAACGGCAGGATCGGAAGAAAAGATCGCGCTGGCCAAAAAGCACGGCTACGATCACGTCATAAATTACCGTACCGAAAACTTCGCCGAAAAGGTGAAGGAGCTGACGGACGGAGCGGGCGTCGATGTGGTGTATGATTCCGTTGGCCGCGATACCTATATGGGCTCGCTGGATGTGCTGAAGCCGCTCGGCATGTTTGCCTGCTTCGGTCAGTCGTCCGGTGTCATTCCGCCTTTCGATCTCGGCATTCTTGCGCAGAAGGGCTCGCTCTTCGCCACGCGGCCGACGCTGTTCAATTACATTGCCAAGCGATCCGACCTCGAAAAAACCGCAGCCGAGCTTTTCGAGGTGGTGGGAAGCGGAGCGGTCAAGATCGAGATCAACCAGAGCTATGCTCTCAAGGATGCGGGCAAGGCTCATGAGGATCTGGAAGCCCGCAGGACGACTGGTACGACCATTCTGCTGCCCTGAGCTGACTGATGATTGCAGCGGTGTGCATATGTCCACCGCTGCTTGCTTTTGTGCTTTTCAAGAGCAGACTTGCTGGCTAAGGTCGCTCAAAAATACAAATGGGGAACGATGACAGCGCCTTTATCCGACCGGCCTCTTCTTGATGTCCGCCGGCTCACGAAAGTATTTGGTCAGCTGCGGGCCTGTGATGGTGTAGACCTCACCATCGGGGAAGGTGAGATTCACGCGCTTCTGGGCGAAAATGGTGCCGGAAAATCCACCTTTGTAAAAATGTTGTTCGGCGCACTCCAACCCCTTGAGGGCGAAATCGTCTGGAAGGGGCAGCCTGTCGCGATAGAGGAACCTGCCACTGCAAGAAAACTCGGCATTGGTATGGTTTTTCAGCATTTTTCGCTGTTCGAATCGCTTACCGCCGCTGAAAATATCGCCCTATCGCTTGACCGTTCCTTGCCGCTTTCAGATGTTGCAAAGCGTGCGTATGAGGTTGGTAAGACATACGGCCTTCCAGTGGATCCTCAGGCCCATGTCGGTGATCTGTCCGTTGGCGAACGCCAGCGTATCGAAATAGTGCGCTGCCTTCTTCAGGAACCCGACCTCATCATCCTCGATGAGCCGACTTCCGTATTGACGCCGCAGGAAGCCGACAAGCTGTTTGAAACGCTGGAACGTCTGAAAGCCGAAGGCAAGTCCATTCTTTATATCAGCCACCGTCTGGAGGAAGTGAAGCGCCTTTGTGACCGCGCAACCGTGCTGCGGCATGGGAAGGTCGTCGCGCATTGCGATCCGCGCAAGGAAACCGCCGCGTCGCTCGCCCGCATGATGGTTGGAAACGACATCAATGTTGTGGCGCGTACCCCCATTGCGGCAAATGCGGGTGAAGATGCGCTTTTTGAAATTAGGTCCCTGTCACAGCCGCCGCGTGGACCGTTCTCGACCGCCCTGAAAGATATTTCACTTTCGGTTGCTGCTGGCGAAGTGGTTGGCATAGCGGGCGTTGCAGGCAACGGACAGGGCGAATTTTTCGAAGCTGTTTCCGGTGAAGTATTGCAGTCTAACGCCTCGAATGTGCGTATCCGGGGTAGGGATGCAGGTAAGTCCGGTATTAGCGAAAGACGCATGATGGGAGCGGCCTTTGTTCCGGAAGAACGGCTTGGACATGGCGCCGTTCCGACGATGACGCTGACCGACAATCTGTTCCTGTCCCGGTACAAAACCGACTCAAAAATGTTCCTGCGCGGTGGCAAACTGAAATTGATCGCGGAGAGCGCGCTACGATCGGCTGCAAAACGCATCATCGAACGGATGGATGTGCGCAAGAGCGCTGAAAATCCGCCTGCGTCGGCACTTTCCGGCGGCAATCTGCAAAAATTCATCATCGGGCGCGAGCTTGACCGTTCACCGTCGGTCATGGTCGTGAACCAGCCGACATGGGGCGTCGATGCTGGTGCTGCAGCGCATATTCGTCAGGCGCTCGTTGATCTTGCGCGTTCCGGTTCAGCAGTTCTCGTTATCAGCCAAGACCTCGATGAGCTTCTTGAAATCAGCGACCGGATCGCAGTCATGAATCACGGCCAGCTTTCGCATCCTGTGCCGATTGCCGAAGTCACGCTGGAAAAGATCGGCCTCTTGATGGGCGGCGTTTCAGGAGAGGCTGCATGATGCGGATCGAAATCGTCAAACGCCCGCAGCCGTCGAAACTTTTCAGCGCCCTGTCACCGTTGCTTGCGCTGTCGCTGACGCTGGTTTTCGGCGGTCTCGCTTTCGCAATGATGGGCAAGGAACCGCTGCATGCGCTCTACGTCTTCTTTGTCGAGCCTTTGTTCGATATCTGGTCGTGGCATGAGCTTTTGGTAAAGGCCGCACCGCTGATCCTGATTGCGGTCGGTCTTTGCGTCTGTTTTCTGTCCAACAACTGGAATATCGGTGCCGAGGGACAGTTTATCGCCGGTGCGATAGCGGGGTCGGTCTTGCCGGTCATGTTCCCGGATTTGCAGTCATGGGTGGTTCTGCCCGTGATGATGCTTATGGGGATGGCAGGCGGGGCGGCATATGCATCCATACCCGCCTTTCTGAAAGTACGCTTCAACACGAACGAAATCCTGACCAGCCTTATGCTTGTCTATGTTGCGCAGCTCTTCCTTGACTGGCTCGTGCGCGGCGCATGGCGCAATCCCGAAGGCTATAATTTCCCGGAAACCCGCCAGTTCAATGATAGCGCCATTCTGCCGGAAATCTGGAGCGCATCGGGCCGTGCCCATTGGGGTTTCATCTTTGCGCTCGTTGCGGCGGCGGTCGTCTGGTTTCTGCTAAAGCACACGCTGAAAGGCTTCGAGAGCAAGGTAATCGGCCAAAGCCCGCGGGCAGGGCGCTTTGCGGGTTTCAGTGCGGGCAAGATGGTGTTCTTCGTCTTTGCGGTTTCGGGTGCTCTTGCCGGTCTTGCGGGGATTGCGGAAACTTCGGGCGCTATCGGCCAGCTTCGCCCTGTCATTTCTCCGGGCTATGGTTTCACGGCAATTATCGTTGCGTTCCTCGGACGCCTCAATCCATTGGGGGCGATTGCAGCCGGTTTGGTGCTGGCGCTTTCCTATCTTGGCGGTGAGGCCGCACAGGTGTCCATCGGCATCTCGGAAAAATCCGCACGCGTGTTTCAGGGCATGATCCTGTTCTTCGTGCTCGCCTGCGATACGCTCATCCTCTATCGTATTCGGTTCATATCCGCAGCCCGAGCGGGAAAGGCCTGATCTCATGGATTTGTCGCAGGCTATTCTCCTTACGATTGCAACTGCTGCAACGCCGCTCCTGATCGCTGCCATCGGCGAGCTGGTGGTCGAACGCTCCGGCGTGCTCAATCTCGGCGTCGAAGGCATGATGCTTATGGGGGCTGTGTCCGGTTTCGCCATCGCGCAGATGACCGGTTCGGCTTGGCTGGGTCTGGTCGCCGCTGTGTTGGTCGGCGTGCTGTTCGCGGCAATCTTCGGCTTTCTCACGCTCACCCTTGTCACCAATCAGGTGGCGACCGGGTTGGCGCTTACAATTCTCGGCGTTGGGGCATCGGCCTTGCTCGGCGAAAGCTTTGTCGGGCTTCCCGGCGTCCGGCTTGAAGCGGTTCATATTCCCTATTTGACCGATATCCCGCTTGTCGGGCGGTTCATCTTCGGTCAGGACCCCATCTTCTATATGTCCATTCTGCTGGTTGTCGGCGTTGCATGGTTTCTGTTCCGCACACGGGCAGGGCTTACATTGCGTGCCATTGGCGACAGCCATGGCTCGGCGCATGCGCTCGGCGTGCATGTGGTGCGCACGCGTTATCTGGCGGTGCTGTTCGGCGGGGCCTGTGCCGGTCTTGCAGGTGCGCAATTATCGCTCGTTTATGTGCCGCAGTGGGTGGAAAACATGACTGCAGGGCGCGGGTGGATCGCGCTTGCTCTTGTGGTTTTCGCTTCGTGGCGACCGTGGCGGGTGTTGATCGGTGCTTATTTGTTCGGTGCTGTGACTATCGGCCAGCTCCACGCGCAGGCGCTCGGCTTTGGTCTGCCGTCGCAGTTTCTGTCTGCGCTGCCTTATCTTGCGACGATTGTGGTACTGGTCATCATTTCGCGCAACAAGCGCCTGACGATGATGAATACGCCAGCTTCGCTTGGCAAGCCGTTCGTGCCGGACAGGTAAGACGAGCGGTTAAGGGGTAACGAAAATCACTCCCAAGGATTTTTGTTTTGGTTAGTGGGTAAAAACAAGGAGTGCAGGGAACATGAAAAAGACGCTTATGGCAATTGCCACTGCAACGAGCTTTATGCTCGGCGGCGCGGCGCATGCAGAAGAAAAACTGAAAATAGGCTTCATCTATATTGGACCTCCGGGCGACTTCGGCTGGACCTATCAGCATGACCAGGCCCGCAAGGAACTGGTCGAGGCGCTTGGCGACAAGATCGAAACCACCTTTCTGGAAAACGTGCCGGAAGGTGCCGACGCCGAACGTTCCATCGAACGTCTGGCGCGCGCAGGGAACAAGCTGATCTTTACGACGTCGTTCGGCTATATGGACCCGACCCTCAAGGTCGCCAAGAAGTTTCCGGATGTGAAGTTCGAGCACGCAACCGGCTACAAGACCGCCGACAACATGTCGGCCTATAATGCGCGCTTCTATGAAGGCCGTTATGTTCAGGGCGTGATTGCTGCCAAGATGTCGACCAAGGGTGTCGCCGGTTACATCGCTTCCGTGCCGGTGCCGGAAGTTGTGCAGGGCATCAATGCATTCATGCTCGGCGCGCAGTCCGTCAACCCTGACTTCAAGGTCAAGGTGATCTGGGCCAACTCCTGGTTCGATCCGGGCAAGGAAGCCGATGCGGCCAAGGCTCTGATCGATCAGGGCGTCGACATCATTACCCAGCATACAGATTCCACTGCTGCTATTCAGGTGGCGCATGACCGCGGCATCAAGGCGTTTGGTCAGGCTTCGGACATGATCAAGTTCGCGCCCGACACGCAGCTTACCGCTGTCGTGGACGAATGGGGTCCTTACTATATCGACCGTACCAAGGCCGTTCTCGATGGCAGCTGGAAGAGCCAGAATGTCTGGTGGGGCATGAAGGAAGGTCTCGTGAAGATGGCGCCTTACACCAACATGCCGGACGACGTGAAAAAGCTGGCGGAAGAAACCGAAGCCAAGATCAAGTCGGGTGAATTGAAGCCTTTCACCGGCCCGATCAAGAAGCAGGACGGTTCCGTCTGGCTCAAGGAAGGTGAACAGGCTGATGACAAGTCCCTGCTGGGCCTCAATTTCTACGTCGCGGGTGTGGACGACAAACTGCCGCAGTAAGCTTTTCCATGTTGAAACAGAGAAGGGCGCTCATCGCGCCCTTTTTCTTTTGTCACAATGTATTGGGATTGCCTGTTAAAGCGATAGCTTAAGCCCTTCGTGGCTATCGGCGAAGCCAAGCGACTGATAGAAACGCAGCGCATCCGAGCGCGCTTTGTCCGTTGTCAGTTGCACCAGGCCACAGCCGCGTTCGCGGCACTGATCGATTGCCCACTCTATCATCCGGCGGCCAATTCCGCCGCCGCGAATGTGGCTTGCAATCCGAACGCTTTCGATCTGGCCGCGCCACATGCCCAACCGGGACAGGCCGGGTATGAAGCTGATCTGCATGCAGCCAATAATCTCGCCATCCTGTTCCACGACAGCCAGAAGCTGATTGGGATCGGCGTCGATGGCTGCAAAGGCGCTGCGATAGGAATCCCGCAAGGGAAGGCTCGCATCTTCGCGCTTGGCGCCCAGCGCATCATCGGCCAGCATGGCGACGATCGCAGCCACGTCAGCCGAGGCGGCTTTTCTGATCGTTATGGTTGCGTCCGCCGCCATCAGACCGCGATGCCGTGCAGATCGTAAGCGTCACTTGCCTCGATCTTCACCGTCACGATGTCGCCAACGCGAAGCGGACGGCGCGACTGGATGTGGACGCTGCCGTCGATTTCCGGCGCATCGTAACGCGTGCGGCCTTTGCCGACCGTGCCATTTGCTTCATCGATGATAACAGGCAGGCGCTTGCCGACCTTCTTCTTGAGGAGATTGGTCGAAATCTGCTGTTGCTTGGCCATGAAACGATGCCAGCGCGCTTCCTTGATTTCCTCCGGAACCTGCTCAAGGCCGAGGTCATTGGCCTTCGCGCCCTTGACTGGCTCATATTTGAAGCAGCCGGCGCGTTCGATCTTGGCTTCATCGAGCCAGTCGAGAAGCAGCTGGAAATCTTCTTCCGTTTCACCGGGATAGCCGACGATGAAGGTGGAACGCACGGCCAGGTCCGGGCAGGTTTCGCGCCAGGACTGAATGCGGCGCGAGGTCTTCTCCTGATGGGCGGGACGGCGCATGTTCTTCAGCACCGCAGGCGAGGCGTGCTGGAAGGGAATATCCAGATAAGGCAGAATCTTGCCTTCCGCCATCAATGGAATGACTTCATCGACATGCGGATAGGGATAGACATAGTGCATACGCACCCACACGCCCATCTCGCCCAGTTCCCGCGAGAGATCAAGGAACTTGGTGCGAACGGTGCGGTCCTGCCACATGGCTTCCTGATACTTGATGTCGAGGCCGTAGGCGCTCGTATCCTGCGAGATGACGAGGATCTCCTTGACGCCAGCCTTGACCAGCTTTTCCGCTTCGCGCAGCACCTGATCAATCGGGCGCGACACGAGATCGCCGCGCAGCGCCGGAATGATGCAGAAGGAGCAGCGGTTCGAGCAGCCTTCGGAGATTTTCAAGTAAGCGTAATGGCGAGGAGTCAGCTTTACACCCTGTGGCGGCACTAGATCGACAAACGGGTCGTGTGCTGGAGGAGCCGCCTCATGCACAGCGCTCATCACGCTTTCATAGGCCTGCGGGCCGGTGATCGCGAGCACGTTCGGGTGGCGCTGGCGGATAACCTCGGGCTCCGCGCCAAGGCAGCCGGTAACGATCACCTTACCGTTTTCGTTGAGAGCAAGGCCGATGGCATCCAGCGATTCATCGCGCGCTGAATCGAGAAAGCCGCAGGTATTGACGATCACCAGATCGGCGCCGTCATGCTTGCGGGAGATTTCATAGCCCTCGGAACGAAGGCTGGTGATGATGCGTTCGGAATCGACAAGCGCCTTCGGGCAGCCGAGTGAAACGAAACTGACGCGCGGTGCGCTCATGGTGATACCTTGCGAATTTCGGAAAATTGCGCGCGCAATATCATGATAAAGGGGCAGCGGTAAAGTTAAGATGATAAAAAAAGCCGGAGCGCAGGGCTCCGGCTTTCAATCGCAAAACGGGAATCTGCTTACTCAGCCTGATCCGCAGGAGCCGCGTTGAGCTGGCCGTAACGTTCTTCGCCGATCTTGGCGAGAAGATCGAGCTGGGTTTCGAGGAAGTCGATATGGCCTTCCTCATCAGCCAGCAGCTCATCGAAAAGCTGCTTGGAAACGTAATCGCCGAGTTCGTCGCAGATTTCGCGGGACTTCTTGTAGGAAGCGCGGGCGTCGTATTCGCCTGCAAGGTCGGCTTCCAGAACTTCCTTGACGTTCTGGCCGATGCGCAGCGGAGCTACGGTCTGCAGGTTTGGAAAGCCTTCCAGGAAGATAATGCGGTCAATCAGCTTGTCGGCGTGATGCATTTCTTCAATCGATTCTTCACGTTCCTTCTTGGCAAGACGCGTGAAGCCCCAGTCGTTGAGGAGGCGGTAGTGAAGCCAGTACTGGTTTACAGCGCCAAGCTCGAGGAACAGAGCCTCGTTAAGCCGCTCGATGACCTTTGGTTCGCCTTTCATTCCATGAACTCCCGAATTTGTCGCGTAGAGAACGTACACGATCCATGAACTGGACCACGTTTTCGTCCATTTGGTTATGACGAAGATGATACTCTTCAGTCACCCTTATGATCGTTTCCACGACGTTTGGGAAGCAGCCACAGCAACGGCCGCGCTTGGACATGACATTATAGACGGTGCCGGGAACGATAAGTTGCCAGCAATCCTGATCGAGAAGCTCGATAACGACGGCTTCAATGTCTTTATCGGTAATAACGTTGCAGCTGCACACTAGCATGAGGAGACATCCCCCATGCCTGCAAAGCAGAAATCAAACGCGAAAAGCATCGTGTGGAGAGACTTTACCGGCTCTAACTGTACTTCAACTGTTTGGCTACGCAGAAAAACTGGCAGCTTTATTTTGCTTGTGGCGCAAGGCCGAACTGAACCGGTCAAAGGTTCCTCCAATTGCAAGGGTTAAAGGCCCGAACATTAAAGGCAGTACTTGGGTAGGACTTTTAAAACCCACCAAATTAAGTCAGGTTATGGCCGGTGAAGCTTTGTTCTGTCAATTTTTATGTTTTTGAAAGGTTCTAAAAATCAATAACTTGGAATCGTTCTAAATATGAGTTAACTACCCATCTTTAAAAGACAATTGAGTTTAATTGCCCTCACGGCGACGTTTGAATCGCGCCGCCATGAGGTTGTGCGCCATTTCGCCGCATCTTGTGGATAGGTGTCAGGCGCCGAGGACGGAGCTGAAACCTTCAAACTGCGGAGGCCCCATATAGAGCGCCTTGTTATCGCCAGCGTTGCGATGCGCATCGCGAAACTGCTCGGACTTGGTCCAAGCGATGAAATCATCGCGACTGCGCCAGACTGTATGCGACGCATAAAGCGTGTAGCCTTCCTCTTCGTTTGTCGCGCCGCGCAGGAGGTGAAAGCCTTCGAAACCCGGCAGTTCCGACAATTTGGAGTCACGGTTTTTCCAGACAGTCTCGAAGTCGGCCTCGCTGCCGATGCGAACCTTGAAGCGATTCATGGCTATGAACATTGCTGATCCTTTTCCATCAGGTTGGGGATTGGCTATTTTATACAGTTCCGGCGAGTGCAGCGGTAGGGCTGCACTCGCCGCGTCACATCTCAGGATCAAAAGGCCGCCGCGGTCAGGTTGGTCGGCCTTGACAGATGTGACGATCTCGAAAGAGAGGCTAGAACGCCTCCCGAAGTTTTAGAACTGGAACTGGGTCGAAACGAGGAATGTGCGTCCGCGGCCAGAACCATAGGTGCTGAGAGCAGGAGTGTATTTCTTGTCGGCAATGTTGAGCACCTGAAGCGAAAGATCGACCGTATCGGTGAACTTGTACTTCGCGAAGACATCCACCAGCGTGTAAGGGTCGGTATCGCTTCCGCTGATGCTCCTACCGCTCGAAACGTGCTGGACCCGCAAGCCGCTTTCGAGCTTGCGCTCGAAAAAGCGCGCACCGGCCGTAACCGTTACCACGTCTTCCGGTAAATACTGGTTCGCTCCAAGCCCTGCCGTTTGTTTGGGCAGTTCAGAGGTGGAATGCGTATAAGCAATGCCACCGAAGGCGAAGCCAGCGTCATAACGAGCGTCGAGTTCGAAACCTTTCACATCGGAAGTGCCGTCCACGTTGATGAACTGACTGTTCGTGCTGGAGGCTGTGATATAGTCTTCAACTCGCATCATGTAGTAGTTGGCCTTAACACGCAGGCCGTCTTCCGCTGTAAAGATGCCGTCGCGTGCGATATTGACGCCGAACTCCCAGCCGCGCTGCTTTTCAGGGCGCAGGTCTGGATTGCCCCGCAAACCTGTTGTACCCGCATGGGCAACGCCACCAAGGAAGGTTTCCTGCAAGGTTGGCGAGCGCATGGAATGCGCATAGGTGATGTAGGGCTGCAGCCAGTCGGTCAGGTTATAAGCAACTGTGACCTTGGGGCTGAGTTCGCCATCGCTGTTCGAAATGGAGCTGTCTTCGCTCTCGAGCTTGAAATAATCGTAGCGCAGGCCGGTGACGACTTGCAGGGCCTGATAATTCCAGGTCGCCTCCGAGAAGACTGCGCCGCGATTGGAGTTGGCATCCGTCGGGTTGACGCCAGTGATGTTGCCGCCTGCATTGTCGCGGTTGATTTCAAAGCCGTTCTTCCACGCAACAGCTACATCACCAAAGGTGAAGCGCGACGTGTTTGAGGCGGTCATCCCTGTGGTGTCCGTTGAAATCTGACGCCCTACATAGCTGCCATTGCCGCCCACCCAGTTTTGCAGCGTGCTGTTGTGGTACACGTTGACATCAAGGTCGATGAGATTGTTGTCGGACGGGTTATAGTTATACTGTGCGAAGAATGTGCGGTTCTGGAGGAACATATCGTAGATCGTATAGGTTCCCGGACGGTAGCCGGTCGCATACGTTCCGTAGTGGTTGTTGTAGAGGACGCCACCAAGTGTCAGCTTCTGGTCCTCGCCAAGACCGAACTCGGCTTTGAACAGGCCGGAGGTCAGTTCCTCGCCGGACTTCTCGACAGTAACGCCGTCGCCGTTCTTGTAGTTGTTGGAATCGTGACGGCTGATTGCGGCAACAAGCCCGATGGAATTGACGCGGGCCGCACCCGCCAGCATTTCGGAGAAGCCGGTTCCATTGCTGCCCCAGGAGGCACGGCCGAGAACGCCCTTGTCCTTGCCGTCGAGAATGACATCGTCAACGCCGAGCGTGCGGAAGTTGACGCTTCCTGCGAGAGCGGTGCCGCCTTCGGTCGTGACCGCGCCGCGCGCCACATCGATTTCGGACAGCAGGTTGGGATCGATATAGGCATAGCCCTGTGCATCATGCGCGGTATTGCGATAGCTCTGCGGTACGCCATCAATCATCATGTTGACGCGACCGGAACCCTCGAAGCCGCGGATATTGACGGCGACACCCGGGTTGGAGCCGCTCTGGAGGGTGAAGACGCCTGCGGTTCCGCGCAGCACATCATCGAGTTTCGCGCCACCGAAGCGATTGATCTCTTCGCGGTTCACCTTGCCCACGGGCGCCGTGACTGAGGTCGGCACCTGCGCGTCGTTCGCTCTGCGAATAGTGATTGTTTTCAGCGCGACGGCGGCTTCATCTTCAGCCGCTTTCTGCTCTTGCGCGAATGCCTGTGACGTCATCGCCACGAGAATGACAGCAAGCCCCGTGCTTGCCTGAAATGACCTTTTGTAAACCCCACCAGTCGCCCGCATTTCCAATGTTTCCTTCATGACCAGACGCGCTTCGTCGGCCCGATGGTCGACGAAGAAATCCAAAAAATTCAATTGTTTATGACTTCCCCCTCGGGAAAAGGCCGCGTGCTGGCTGGGAAGAAAATTTCTCCCTGGCTGGCGCTGGAAAAAGCGAGATTTAAACTTGACTCGTTTATTCCAGTAATGCAGTGATTAATAAACATGACTATTGATGTCAACAAAACAAATTTGCTGTCATCACCGTGTGGAAAGTCGATGCTGAGGCAAGAGAATGAACAGGCGTATCCATATCGACATGCAGGTGCGGTTGCCGCGCGGACCCGTTTCCGAGCGGACAGCAAATTGCATTCCTGAAAGCCAGCTCCGCAGCGATTCGAACGAAACTGTTCCGGCTCAGATAAAACCTCGCCTCGGCGAGAGTGTGCTTGAGCCGCAACTGAAGACCTATGGCAGCCGCGAACTTTTCGACGGCTCCCGGGAAGTGGGCATAGAGCACGGCGGCTCTCTCTATCGCCTCAGGATAACCCGCCAAGGCAAGCTCATCCTTAACAAATAGGCAACATCAGATGACGACCCATACCAAGCCCTCCCCAGAGGCGATTCTCAAGGCACGGGCTGATAATCCGAAAATGCGTGAACGTGATTTTGCGCAGTTCCTCAGTGTATCAGAAGCCGATTTTGTTGCAGCACATTGCGGGCAGCCCGAGACAGCGCCGATTTCTGCGCGGCGCATTCGTGCCGATGTCGAAACGCTGTTGAACCGCATCGCATCTGTCGGTGAAATCATGGCTCTGACGCGCAATGAAAGCGTTGTTCATGAAAAGATCGGACCTTTTGAAAAGACGATCTGGGGCCCGCATGCTTCGCTGGCGCTCGGCAAGGAAATCGACCTTCGCATTTTCCCGAAGCACTGGGTTCACGGTTTTGCCGTTGCCAAACAGGATGGCGAAGCAACGCGCCGCAGCCTGCAGTTCTTCGACGCCACCGGCGAGGCAGTCTTCAAGATTCACCTGCGTTCGGCTTCTAATATTGCAGCCTATGAGGCGCTCGTTGCTGATATGCTGCTGGACGATCAGTCACCTGTTATCGAAACCAGCATCCTTGCTCCCAAGGGGCCGAAGGCGGATGTGTCTCTTCTCGATATTGACGCATTCCGCGAGCGTTGGGGTGCTCTGACCGATGTGCACCAGTTTGTCGGCTTGCTGAAGGATTTTGGCGTTGACCGGCATCAGGCCGTGCATCTTGCCGGTCATGATTTCGCTTGGCGGGTCGATACCTCCTCGGTTGAAGCCACGATGAACCATGCGGTGCAGGAAAAGCTGCCAATCATGTGTTTTGTCGGAAGTCGCGGCTGCATCCAGATTCACACGGGGCTGATCCACGAGATCAAGATGATGGGGCCGTGGCTGAATGTGCTGGACCCAACTTTCCACATGCATCTGCGCACCGATCACATTGCCGATGTATGGGTCGTGCGCAAGCCAACGAAGGACGGTCATGTCACATCGCTGGAAGCCTATGATGCCAATGGCGAGCTGATCGTTCAGTTTTTTGGTGAGCGTCATGAAGGCGAAGCGGAACTGGCGGACTGGCGCATGATTGTGGAAAATCTTCCGCGTCTGCCACAGTCGTCGGCTGCGTAAGGTGACGGCGATGTCGTTTATTTTTACGTGTTTCAGGCGCGGCGCAGGCCTGGTTGCCATCGCCTTGTCGCTCGCTGCTGGTACGGCTCGCGCTGAAACGGTCGATCATTTCACCGACACGTCGCGCATTGTTTCCGTTGGCGGATCACTGACGGAAATAGTCTACGCTCTCGGCGCGGAAAAAATGCTCGCGGGGCGTGATCAGACGAGCATTTATCCCGACGCGGCGAAGAAGCTGCTCGATGTAGGATATATGCGCCAGCTTGCGCCCGAAGGCGTTCTTTCGGTCAATCCAACCGGCATTCTGCTTCTGGAAGGCAGCGGCCCGCAGGATACGCTCGATGTTCTAAAAAAGGCGTCCGTGCCAATGATCGTCGTGCCGGAGGCCTTCACCGGCGAAAGCGTCGTCAGGAAAATCGAGATCGTGGGCAAGGCTCTCGGTCAGGAAGAGAAGGCCAAGGAACTCGCCGCCGAAGTTTCTCGTGATATCGAAGCGGCTGAAAAGGCTGCGGTGGGTCACAACCCGCGCAAACGTGTGCTTTTCGTACTGTCGGCTCCGGGCGGACGCATGATGGCATCAGGCACCGGCACTGCGGCTGATGGCATGATCAGGCTTGCAGGCGGTGAAAACGTGATCAGCGAGTATCACGGATACAAGCAGCTGACCGACGAGGCCGTTGAGAAAAAGGCGCCTGATATGATCCTGATCATGAATACAGGTTCGGATGGGATGACGCCGGAATCACTACTGAAAAACCCGGCTATCGCGGCAACACCAGCGGGGCGCAACGGGAACATCATTTCGATGGAGGCGTCCTATCTGTTGGGTTTCGGGCCGCGAACCGGCGCTGCCATTCGTGACCTGTCGGCAAAACTCTATGGCGCTCCTACGGGGCAGTAACATGGTCGGGCTTGCGCGGTTCAAGCGCGAGCCTGATTGCAAGGATTATTCGAAATGACAATCCAAGGTCGCGTGGTGCGAGAACAGCGCATTGCAGCGCGTCTTTCACAAAATGACACGGGAGATCGTGCGGCACGCGCGCGGCTCACCATCATATTGCTCGCGATGGCCTTGTGCATCGCTGCTCTTTTCAGTCTTACGGCTGGCGCTTCGGATGCGTCCGTGCTTTCGGTTCTGCGCGCCCTGACCTCCGGCGGAGCCGAGGGCGCGGATGCATTCCGGCGCGATCATCTGATCATCGTCGAAATCCGCCTGCCGCGCATCGTCATGGGCATGCTGATAGGAGCGGGGCTTGCGGTTTCCGGGGCTGTCATGCAGGGTCTTTTCCGCAACCCGCTTGCCGATCCGGGTCTCGTCGGCGTTTCTGCCGGAGCAAGCCTTGGAGCGGTATCCATGATTGTTTTGGGCGGCACAGTTCTTGCGCCTGTCATTGCGATGCTTGGCGTCTATGCGCTGCCGCTAGCCGCATTTCTGGGCGGGCTTTGCAGTACGTTTCTACTCTATCGAGTGGCGACACGGCGAGGCCGAACCTCTGTGGCAACCATGTTGCTTGCTGGTATCGCACTGGCGGCCTTAGCAGGTGCTGCCACCGGTGGGCTTATCTATCTGGCCGATGACCGTCAGCTCCGGGACCTGACATTCTGGGGCCTTGGCTCGCTTGCCGGCTCCACTTGGGCGAAGATTGGCGCCGCAGGTCCGATCATTGCCGCCGTCCTCGTCGTGTCGCCCTTGCTGGCGCGGGGCCTCAATGCGCTGGCTCTTGGAGAAGCTGCCGCTGGCCATCTCGGCATTCAGGTGCAGCGCATCAAAAACATCGCCATTGTCACGGTGGCTGCCGCCACCGGCGCGACGGTCGCCGTCGCAGGCGGGATTGGCTTTATCGGTATCGTGGTGCCGCATATGCTGCGCCTCGGGATCGGTCCGGATCATCGCTATCTGCTGCCAGCATCGGCCTTGCTGGGTGCGACGCTTCTGCTGCTCGCAGATGCGGTAAGCCGCACGATTGTGGCTCCCGCAGAATTGCCGATCGGCATCATCACCGCGCTTTTCGGTGCGCCGTTCTTCCTCTGGATATTGCTGCGCCAGCGCGGCCTGCTCGATCTGTGAGGCTGTCATGATTGAAACAAACTCATTGAGCGTAAGCCTGTCGGGCAAAAACATCATCAGCGACATCGGCTTTTCCGCCAAACCGGGCGAGGTGACGGCAATCGTCGGGCCCAACGGCTCCGGTAAGACCACGCTGCTGCGTGCGCTTTCCGGTGACGTTGCATATACTGGAACGGCTTGCCTCGATGGCCAATCCTTCGCGGAAATCCAGCCGTGGCAGATGGCGGCGCGCCGGGCCGTACTGCCGCAAGCGAGCGCCCTGTCATTTCCCTTCACGGTACGGGAAATCGTGAAGATCGGGCTTACGGGCGGCTATAGCGGCGTTTCTCGCGATGAAGAAAAGCGGCTGCCCGATCTCGCCTTGCAAAGGGTTGATCTTGCCGGTTTCGGTGGGCGGCTCTACCAGGAGCTTTCCGGCGGAGAGCAACAGCGCGTGCAGCTTGCCCGTGTTCTGTGTCAGGTCTGGAAGCCGGTTATCGACGGGAAAGCGCGGTATCTGTTTCTGGATGAGCCGATTTCAAGCCTCGATATACGGCATCAGATCGTCGTGATGGAGATTGCGAGAGATTTTGCGGCCGCAGGCGGTGGAGTGATCGCGATCCTGCACGACCTTAACCTGACTGCCATGTTCGCCGATCGTATCGCAGTGATGAGCAAGGGCAAGCTTGACGTAATGGGCACGCCGCGCGAAGCGCTGACCGATGAGCGGCTTGAACGCGTCTATGAATGCACATTGCGGGTAGGCGTTCCGCCTGAAAAGGGTGTGCCTTTCGTATTGCCACAGTCTGCTTATCGCGCAGCCGCAGAATGAAAAAGGTCCGGTAGCAAGCCGGACCTATTCGTTCGCGCTTCGGTATCGAGCCGTCAGCCCGCCACGCGCTCTTCTTCCATTTCATCAAGACCAAGCAGGTGACGCACATTCGGGCGCGCCTTGACGAGATCTGCAATGCTGTACTTCATCAGAACACCGAAAAAGGCGTTGAGTGCCTCACGGAGTGCCGAATTGAGCGCACAGCTATCGACCAGCGGGCATTCGGTAGCGTCATTTTCGAAGCACTCAGCCATGGCGAAGTTTTCTTCGGTCACACGCACGACATCGAAGAGAGAAATGTCCTTGGCCGCCCGACCAAGGCGCACACCGCCGTTGCGACCGCGCACCGTGTTTACCAGTCCATGCTCAACGAGCGGCTGTAGAATCTTGAACAAGAATAGTTCAGAAACGCCGTAAGCGCGCGCAATTTCGGGAATACGGCTGAGCTTGCCGTCATTGGCAGCGCAGTACATGAGCATACGAACGGCATAATTCGTCTGGCGGGTAAGACGCATCACTGTTCCTTTCAACACGTCTCGGAGTACTGCACGCCTCAATGCGAAGGCAGCGATAATCCGATCCTTGATTTCGCAATTCCAACCGCAAACGGTTCATCCCTGTTTCGGAACTGCTTCAAAATTCTGGTCGTCTTCGCATGTATGATCCAGACAGGTTGAAGGCTCCGCCGGATCATGCGCTAAAGAAGGGTATTTGTTTCTTAACCCACTTTAGAATCATTCTTAAAATATATGAAGTCTTTTCTCATCTTTAAAGGGGAAAAATTGTTGTTAGCTGCGGCCCCCTTATTCGCCGCAAAACCTACTGGCAGACATCTATCCACTCGGCGCGGACCAGTTCTGCCATTTTGTGAGGAGCGATGCGCACGGCGCTGTTTGTCGCCCCGGCTGCTGGCACGACTTCCTCGAAACTCTTCAGCGATACATCGCAATAAACGGGCAGGGCGCTAGGCAGTCCAAATGGGCAGACACCTCCTACGGGATGGCTGGTTTGCGCAAGAACGCTCTCGGCATCCAGCATGCGCGGCTTGGTTCCAAACTGATCCTTGAATTTGCGATTATCGATGCGGGCATCGCCACGGGTAACGATGAGAATGGTCTGGTCCTTTGCTGAAAAGGAAAGCGTTTTGGCGATCTGTCCCGGCTCGACACCATGTGCTTCTGCGGCGAGAACGACAGTGGCGGTGCTTGTTGGAAGTTCAATCACTTCGATTTCAGGCGCTTTCGCCGCAAAAAAGGCCTTTACGGAATCCAGACTCATAGCTTCCCTTTTTCTTATTTTGATTATTAAACTCAAGTTTATGCCGTATTCTGCCGCAGAACAAGACCCACTGGTTTTCTGCGGCGTTTTGGCATGAGTTTCTACCAGATCGAAGCCTCGGTTCGCAACAAGGCCCGCACCTTAGATGGGAAGGAGCGGGCGGTCGCCGCCGCTGGTTGCGTTTCCTTATGTCTAGAATACTGGCGAATGAAACAGTGCACGTTGACGTGAAAAGAAAAGCTGCTAAGAAGTCACTCGCTGAGCGATTGGTCACAAATCGGTAGCGTGGTTCCGTTTGCTGCTTTCCCTAAAACTGGGAAAGCGTAATGAAGCAATCGTATGGAGGGGTGGCCGAGCGGTTTAAGGCACCGGTCTTGAAAACCGGCGTGCAGGAGACTGTACCGTGGGTTCGAATCCCACCCCCTCCGCCAGTATACAATCCACACTTCGCTGTGCTGCGCTATTTCTCTTGCATTTCCGGGCGTTTTTCCTCACTTCACTATCCAGCGCGATCTACCGCCAGCTACGTCAAGCTTCACATTTTGTGTATATGATGTGTATAGCGGCCTCCGGAAATGTGTACATCGCGCAAAGTGCGATGTGTATACGGTCTGGGAGGGCTGATGCTTACAGATACGGCCATAAAAAAAGCGAGGGCAGGCGATAAAGGTTATCATCTGACCGATTCCCAAGGGCTATCCATTTTTGTGACGCCTGCCGGCTCAAAGGTCTGGCGTTTTCGATATCGGTTCGCCGGAAAACCC
Source organism: Ochrobactrum sp. PL_is501 (assembly GCF_055816895.1). Lineage (NCBI taxonomy): Bacteria > Pseudomonadati > Pseudomonadota > Alphaproteobacteria > Hyphomicrobiales > Brucellaceae > Ochrobactrum > Ochrobactrum sp. PL_is501. The sequence goes on from NZ_JBVPGR010000035.1 coordinate 430,661, forward strand.
AAAGTACTTTCCTTCGATTCATATCCCGAAGTATCGCTCGCGGAAGCGAGGCAGCTCCGCGATGAGGCGCGGAAGCTGGTCAAGGCTGGGATAGACCCGGCTGTAGAAAGACGGAAATTAAAAGCAGGTCCACCAGATCCCGACGCAAACACATTTGAGAGGGTAGCGCGAGACTGGTTCGAGCTGCAGAAGTCATCTTGGGTCGAAAGGCACGCGGATGACGTGATTACCAGTTTGGAGAGGGATGTTTTTCCTGATCTCGGTTCAACCGCAATATACGACATCACTCCGCCTGACGTGCTTGAAGTGCTGAGAAAGATCGAAAAGCGCCCTGCAATCGAAACGGCACATAGAGTTCGGCAGCGCATGTCTGCTGTGTTTGTTTTTGCCATAGCTAGCGGCAAAGGATTGAATGATCCTGCGGCAATCGTTCAAAAAGCACTCACGCCGATCCAGAAAGGACGCCAGCCTGCCGTCGCGACATTGGCCGAGGCGCGAGAGATAATAGCAGCACTCGATCGTGAGCCTGCACATCCCGTTACTCGGCTCGCCATGCGGCTGCTGGCGCTGACCGTTGTTCGCCCCGGCACGTTGATTACCACGCGGTGGGATGAGCTGGCAGACGTGGATCCAGAAAAACCAATATGGAGGATCCCGGCTGCGCGGATGAAGCTGCGCAAAGCGATGAAGGATGATGATCGCAACGATCACGAGGTTCCGCTATCGCGCCAAGCATTGGAAACGCTCAAGGCGGTGCATACTCTGACCGGAAAGGGTCCTTATGTATTTCCGAATGCGCGGCATGCACACAAGCCAATGAGTGAGAATGCGCTTGGATATCTTCTCAATCGGGCGGGATTTCCTCATAGGCATGTGCCGCATGGCTGGCGGTCAACATTTTCGACGGTAATGAATGAAGAGTTTCCAGCGGAAAGGTACGTTATCGACGCCATGCTGGCACACAAGCCGAAGGACAAGGTCGAGGCCGCGTACAATCGAGCACAACACATGGTTCGCCGCGCTGAGCTGGCGCAGATATGGGCCGATAAGCTGTTAGAAGGGGCGTTGCCTGCCGCCGATCTTCTGGGTGGACGTAGGCGGTCAGCGCCGACGATATTTGGCGAGATTGGCGAATAAGAAAAGAGCGGGTTCCCCCGCTCTCTAATGCCTTGGTAATTCTTCGATCCATTGTTGAATCTCGTCTGAGCGCCATCTGACGCAGGTAGGGCTGAGTTTAACCGCCTTTGGAAAGCTGCCTTCGTTAATTTTCTTGTATATCGTTGCCCGTTGGATTCCTGTGATCTTTATCACTTCCTGCAGAGGCATCAACCGAGTGGTCTCGCAGTCAAACATGGTTAGCCTCCTTTGCGCGCAAGATGACTTCCATGCGTTCAATATGTCGCTTCAAAAGACTAATGCGGCCCTGAATGATGCTGTGTCTGACTTCTTCGATAACCTGTTCGTCGCTGACCGGCTTTTGGTCGTGGTGCATATGCAGCCATGTGTCCAGCAGGTACGTCTCGACATTGAAACGGCAGAAATTGGAAAAATCAGTCACGTTCTGCCTCCTTTGCGCGCAAGAGGGCGATGCAGAGGCTGACCGCATCAAATGGCGAGTGGCCGGTGAAATAGCTGTCCTTCTGTTCGCCGGGAATGAATAGTTCACCCAGATACAGGCTCGGGTCTGGTCCTTCGCCATCGTTGCCGACGCGATACATCACATCAGGGTATAGCCTGCGAGCCAGCGCGATAATGGCGTCTTTAGAGGCGGTGAAAAAAAGCGCGGACGTGGAAACCCAACGGTCGGTAATAGGATCAATCCATACGTCACTATCGACAGGTTCATCTATCCCGAAGTCATTTTCCATGTATGCGCCAATGTGGCGTTTCCCGCGCACGTAGAACAGAGACATTATCTCTGCATCCACCTCCCTGTCAGGCGCGTCTAGCTTGGAGAGGCGGGTAATGAGGTCGGAAGTCATAGCACACCTACATAGAAAAGAGTTGCACGAATGAGGTGGTAACTGAGGTAGAACAGTGCCCCGCCAGCAAGTGCAAACAGGGCTGCTAGTCCGATAAAGGCCAGCCAGATAAGCGGTGTTGGGTCAGGGTAGC
>NZ_JBVPGR010000021.1:0-49573 GCF_055816895.1 Ochrobactrum sp. PL_is501
GGCATTGCCAATCTCTATCAGGAGATGCTGGGTGGATCGTCGGTCAATGTGGCGGGCGTCGATTTTGACACCGACAATGACCGGACCTGGGGCGGCATCGGCGCTGGCGGTACCTATGCCTGGGCCGACAACAAATATGCCCTCTATGGCGAAGGCTCCATCAACACATCCCTCAATCACTTCGCCGACAGCTACACCCTCAAGGGCAATATCGGCTTCAAGGTCAAGTGGTAGACCAAAACATAGCCTCACACACATCAAGGCCCCGGTAACAACCGGGGCTTTCCTGCCGAAGCAAATCGGAACGTTCTGCCAGCGGCTCATATGTGATAGCTGCAAAAACCGGGCTGAAGTGGCCCGCATCGGTTTGTTGCGGTGAATGCATCCAGCAGTCGGCCAATATGCTAACTGTCTGCATGCTTGGCGGAATCTGGCCTGAATGAAGCGGGAATCGATAAAATTGTTCTTTTGAGAGAAAAGGCTAAAGCACCGATTTGATCCGATCAACCGCGCTCGGATGGTTGTCTATTATTCCAAAAGGGAGCATAAACAGGCGATTTGTATTAAAGTAATTATTAATTTAATTATTAATATTATACTGAAATTATTATCTTTTTACTTTACTTTGTTGCGTGATTTTGACATAAATAGATTACTTTAGTTTCGAAGTGGATTTTTATTTTCCATATTTTCGAGTTATTAATCGCTTCATTAGATCTATGGGTATCAATATTATTATATTATTGAATAATATATAGTTAATCATTTCTCTTGAAATGAAGGTTGAGTTCTATCTTATCATTTAAGGAAGATGAGAGAAATTTCTCAAGAAGGGTATATAATAGTTATGCATGTTTACAATCATCGTCATTCTCTGATCGCAATCGCTGCGGCACTTTTGCTCTGCTCCACGAGTTCAGCCGTGCTGGCGCGCGATCTTTCCAGAGGCAGTGCTGACGTCGAGCCGGGAGATCCGGTTGAAAACTGGATTTTGACCAACGGTGCGACCTTGAATGTGCATCCAGGCGGCGAAACTGACAGAATTCATGCCAATGCGTCGACGGTCAACATTGATGGTGGTATAGTTGACACTGAAGACGGCGTTCATGGCGGGGTAGATCTCGAAAATGGAAGTACCGCTAATATTTCTGGTGCGAGGATTTCCTCTATCGGTGGCTTAGGGACTGTGTCAGCCTGGCACGGGTCTGTCGCCAATATCGCCAACAGCAATATTTTCAACAGCACTGCGAACGCCGACTACGTTACTTACGGAACCGTGAATCTTTCAAGCTCCACCGCGCAGGGGACGTCCAACCCTGGTGTGGTGTTCACGAACGGCAAATTGAATGTCACAGATAAGAGCAGCCTTAAGGGCACTCAAGGTCTTTGGATTTTAACAGATCTACGTAATCGCGACCCTCTCGATATTGGGCGGAAGGCCGTTATCGATAATTCTACGGTTCAGGGGCAAGACGGCAGCGCAATTTTAGTGGAATCTCGCTATATACGTTCCAACACCAGTGCTGACATTCTGGTCGCCAATGGGTCTAAGCTGCTTTCCAGCAACGGGATTGCGCTGGAGGTAATAGGAGGCCGATGGTCAGACGGGACTCTTCTTCATTCTACTGTCAATTTCACGGTAGACAATAGCGCCATCGATGGCGATGTCGTTGTTGATGAACTTAGTACTGCGGACGTTACCCTTCGCAATAATGCGAGCCTGAAGGGGAAACTGTCGGGTGTCGGCAACCTGACGCTGAATTCGGGTGGAACCTGGAAGATGGTTGCCGACGGCGGCGTGACCAATCTTGCCATGAATGGCGGCGTGGTGGAAATCAGCGACGGGTCGGGCGACGCATTCCACACACTGACTGTCGGTACGCTGTCAGGTACAGGCACTTTTGCGGCGGGCACCCATCTCGGCGTAGCTGAGGGCGACAAGCTCGTCGTCACTGAGGCGGGCGGCGCTAACGGCGATTTCATGCTGCGCATTAAAAACAGTGGCGCGGAGCCGACAGTGGCAAATGCGCTGACCGTGATCGAAACCAATGGCGGCAATGCCAGGTTTGCCGTCGAAGGCGGCGCGGTTGATTTTGGAGCCTACAAATATTACCTGAACAAGGTCGGTGATAACTGGCAACTATGGGGTAAGAGGGGCGAGGGGCCGGTTGATCCTGTCGATCCAGTGCGTCCGGCAGAGCTGTCAGAAAGCGCGAAGACGGTCATAAGCCTGGATGCCGCGGCGGCCAACATCTGGTATGCAGAAACCGGGACGCTGCGCCAACGCCTTGGTGACGTGCGCATGGGCAAGGGCGAAAATGGCCTTTGGGGGCGTTCCTACGGCCGTGATCTCAACGGCAATGGTGCAGGCGGCACCGATTTCGATCAGTCTGTCTGGGGTCTGCAAGCCGGTGCCGAACGCGAAGTCAATCTTGGGGGCTTGCCACTCATCCTTGGTGTCTTTGGTGGTTACTCGAATTCCACCGTTGATCTGGACGGCGGCTCCAAGGGCGAAGTCGATTCCGGCTATGGCGGTCTTTATGCAACGTGGCTCGGTAATGACGGGCTCTATGTGGACGGTCTTTTCAAAGTCAATCGCTTCGCCAACGATGCGCGCGTGGTGATGAGCGATGGCGCGGGCGCGCAAGGCGATTACAGCGCCACTGGCGTCGGCGGTCAGATCGAGATTGGCAAGACCTATGAACTTGCTTCCGGCTGGTATGCCGAACCATTCGCCCAGTTGTCGGCACTGCGCATCGGCTCGTTCGATTATACCCTCGATAACGATATGTCGGCGCATGGTAACGCCTATGGTTCGGTGCAGGGCCGCATCGGCGCCACCTTCGGCCGAAATCTCAAGCTGGATAATGGCGGTATTTTCCAGCCCTATGTTCGTGTGGCCGTGGCGCAGGAATTCGTGGACTCCAACAAGCTGCGGATCAATACGGTCGACTTCAACAACGCCTTCAACGGCACGCGCGGTGAAGTTGGCGTGGGGTTTGCCTACCAGCTGCGCGATGCGCTGAGTGTGCATGCCGACATGGATTTCTCCGGCGGCAAGGATATTTCCCGTAATTGGGGCGGCAATATCGGCGTAAGCTACAAGTTCTGAAACCTGGCTCCCAAAGCGGGAGCCAATTCCATCCGCGCGGCTCCGGCGGGGCGGGGCGATATGCCGAAGCGCGGAGACTTCCGGCGGCCCTTAAGCCGCCGGCAGAGATTGTTCTTATTTCGGCTTGACGTCCATCGCCAAAGTGTCTTCATCAGAGCGCGGCGTATAGGAAATCTTGTCCTTTTTCACGCCCCATGCCGACATGTTCACGGCGAGCGGCAGGTCTGGCCTGTCTGTCGAAACAAGCAGATTGGCCTTTTCAAGGAGAGCACCGCGCTTGGCCTCGTCCATTTCACTGCCAGCATCTTCAATCAGTTTGTCCATTTCCGGGTTGGAATATCCACGCGTGTTGAAAGCGCCCAGTGATTTTTCCGGATCATTGGTATGCATCAGTGAAGAGAGCATGTAGTTGGATTCACCCGTCAGTGTGCCCCAGGAGGCCATGTAAAGCGAATAATCTCCACGCGTCTTGGCCGGATTGAACACTGCCGCAGGAACGCCGCTGACATCGACCTGAACATTGATCGCGGCCAACAACTGGGCGATTGTCGGTCCCAGTTCCATCGGCATACGGTCATTGGCATAGTTCAGCGACACCTTGAAACCGTCAGGATAACCGGCATCTGTCATCAACTTGGCAGCCTTCTCGACGTCATATGCAGCCGGAGCGATATCTTTGTTGTAGCCAAAGATATTGGAAGCCACCATTTGCGTCGGAACCGAGCCCATGCCTTCCAGCGCGACTTCCGTGATTGTCTGGCGATCAATGGCCAGATCGAATGCCTCACGCACACGCGGGTCGAGGAACGGATTCTTTTCCAGTTTCTTGCCGGACTTGTCCCATACCATCGGCGTTTCCTTGCGGAAATCGAACTCCAGATAGGGGATATAGACGGACTCATCCTTCACGACTTCCAGCTTCGGATCGGATTCCAATGCCGCAAGATCGGTCGAGGGGACCTTGGATATCAGGTCAACCTGCCCGGCCTTCAGCTGTGCGACGCGGGCGGCATCATTTGGAATCTCCTTGCGCACCACCTGGTCCCACGGCTGGACGCCACCCCAATAACCGTCGAACTTTTCCAGCACCAGATCCTGCGTGGGAGCCCATTTGACAAACTTGTAAGGGCCGGTGCCAATTGTAGCCTTGCCTGAATTGAAGCCGTCGGCAGCCGTTTCCTTGGTCGAATAATCTGCCGCAGCCTTGTGGGAAACAATAAACAGACGCACGAAATCATTTGGCAAAGTCGGCGCGGATCCAACTGTGGTCACACGGACAGTTAGCGGATCAACCACTTCCACACCCTTCACCCGGCGAACATAAATGGTGGAAGGATTTGGCCCTGTCACATTGGGAATGCGCTCAATCGAGAACTTCACGTCCTCGGCGGTGAAATCCGTACCATCATGGAATTTGACACCTTCACGCAGCTTGAATTCCCACGTCGTCTCATCGACTGGTTTCCAGCTCACAGCCAGTGATGGCTCCACTTCAAGCTTGTTGCCTGATTTCAAAAGCGTGTCGAAGACATGCTTGGTCGCTTCGGCGTTCGCGGAGGTTGCCGTAAAATGCGGGTCCATCGAAGCTGGCCCGGATTTCGTCGCAATGACGAGATCGGCTGCCATCGCAGACAGCGGCATCATCAGTGTTGATGCCAGCAAGGCGGTGTTGAATATCGCGCGAATGGTCATCCTATTCCCCTTTTCTCATTGTATTGATCATCAGTAAAATCCGCGGCCAGCGGGCTTGCCCTTATCGGTCGGTACAGGCTTTCTCAGCTATCTTCGCCCTCGGCCGCTTCTGAATCGGCAGCGAGCTGTTGCGGCCAGTTTTCAGAGGCCACCACCAGCTTGGTCAGAATTTCGGACAGGTTTAAACGTTCGGCGGGTGACAGGCATTCGAGCATGATCCGCTCGTGATCCATCATCCTGCCCTCGACAGCTTCAACGGCGGAGCGCCCTTTTTCTGTCAGCCTTAATGCAACGCGGCGCTGATCAATGGGGTCGAGATCGCGGCTGATCATACCCAGCGTGTCCAGCTTGTTCACGGCGCGGCTCAACGTATTTTTCGGAAAGCCGGACGAGCGCACGACTTCGGTCAGGGTCAGTTCGTCGCTCAGATAGAGCGACCAGAGCACAACAAATTCCGGTCGCAACAGGCCGAGCTGCTGCTGGATCAATCCGTAGACGGGATTGTTGAACCGCAACGCCAGATAGTTCAATCGGAAGGAAAGCCAGCACGGATTTCGCCAAAGCTTGGGATAAAGGGGGTCACCTTCCGAAAGGCTCGACAGCCCCGGTTCCTCCCTCCCGGCGCGCCCTTCATAAAGGGCTGTACGCAACAGATCGTCCATCGGCAAATCCTCGAAGATTTTCCAATTAGTACTATTTGGAACGATATTTAAAAATAATCTTGCGTCAACTCTATTTTTTTGTTCCTAATGGAACCGAATTAAAAATTAAAATATGGGGACGCCGTCGTACAGCCTCTTCTCAAGGGGTAAGCGCGCACTGGGTGCCAATCGGAAAATTGCAGGAGACGAAAATGCGTATTCAGGACATGCATTGGTCGCAGGTCGAAGCACGTGTGAAGGAGGATGATCGTTGTGTGATCCCGATCGGGTCCGTCGAGCAACACGCCTATCTGAGCCTTGCGACTGATATGATTCTGGCTGAACGGGTCGCCGTGGAGGCAGCCGAACCAACAGGCGTGCCGGTGTTTCCTTGCCTGCCCTATGGGATGGCCTCCGGCTTCGCTGATTTCCCCGGTACAATTACGTTGACGCTACGGACCTACATCAATGTGATCGAGGATATTCTGAACAGCGTTTACCATGCAGGTTTCCGCCGTATCCTGATCGTTAATGGCCATGGCGGCAATACGCCGATCAACCCGCTCCTTTCGGAATGGATGAACAGCCATCGGGATAGTTCGGTCAAGTTTCATGACTGGTGGCGCGCTCCGAAAACCATGACAAAAGTGTTGGAGATAGACCCTGCCGCCAGCCATGCCAGCTGGATGGAAAACTTTCCGTGGACCCGTCTGGAAGGTGCGCCGGTTCCCAATTTCCAGAAGGAGCGCATCGATTTTGCCGCGTCCGCACGGGTCGATGCAGGCAGAAAGCGCGAGCGTATTGCCGAGGGCAACTATCACGGCGTCTTTCAGCGGCCCGATCAGGACATGATGGAAATCTGGAAAGTGGCTGTTGAGGAAACTCGCCACGAGATCGAGCATGACTGGCATTAGGGCGCCATACGTCCATCTGGGTGTACGAATGTCGTTCCAGTTTTAAACCCATGCATCGGCTTTCCAAAATCGATCCCGATTTTGAGCTGGTGCGGCAGATCGGTTCCGGTCACCACGAAATCGCCGGAACCGGTCTGACTATTTGTTTTCGCATTATCCTACGCAAAGCCGCTTCGCACTTTTGCGGGAAATGCTCTAACCAGAGAAAAGCCAATGGCCTCATTCATTCTGCGCAGGTCAGGACAGGCGCTCATCGTCCTGGTAGTCATGTCCCTTCTCGTGTTCATTGGCGTTTACGTCATCGGCAATCCCATTGACGTGCTTATCTCGCCGGATGTGACGCAGGAAATCCGCCAGCGGGTTATCGAGGAATATGGTCTCAATCAACCGCTCTGGAAACAGTATGCCGACTTCGTCGCCAAGACCGTCAGCGGAGATTTCGGCAGATCATTCGTGTTCAACATGCCGGTCAGCGAATTGATTGCCCAGCGGCTACCCGCCACGCTGGAACTTGCTGTTATCGCCGTTTTGCTGGCCTCCCTGATCGGCATTCCTTTAGGCGTTTATGCTGGCTACAAACCGGACGGCATTGTTTCAAAGCTGATCATGGCCGGCTCGATACTCGGCTTTTCCGTGCCCACCTTCTGGATCGGATTGATGCTGATCATGGTGTTTGCGGTTCAGCTCGGTCTGCTGCCCGCTGGGGGCCGGGGAGCGACCGCCGATGTTTTCGGAATTCCGTTTTCGTTTCTGACCCGGGATGGCTGGTCGCATCTCCTGCTGCCGGTTTTCAATCTGGCATTGTTCAAGATGGCGATGATGTGCCGCCTGGCAGCAGCGGGCACCCGTGAAATCATGACCACCGACACGATTAAATTTGCCCGCGCCGCGGGCATCCCTGAACAAGTAATTCTGCGCCGGCATGTCTTGAAACTGATCTCCATTCCGCTCGTTACGGTGTTCGGTCTGGAACTCGGCTCGACGCTTGCATTTGCTCTCGTCACGGAAACCATTTTCAATTGGCCGGGACTTGGAAAGCTCATCGTCGACTCCATCGCGTCGCTCGATCGCCCTGTCATGGTCGCCTATCTGATGATGGTCGCCATACTTTTTGTCGTCATCAACCTGTGCGTCGATCTGGCTTATGCAGCCCTTGATCCGCGACTGCGCCAGAAAGGTCGCTGAGATGACTGAAACAGTATCAACTCAACCCATCGCTGCAACAGTCGGAACATCTCCTGTGAGGGAGTTCTGGCGGGCTTTTTCAAGAAACAAGGTGGCGGTTATCGCGCTGGCGGTGGTCACCATCATTGCATTGCTGGCCATATTTGCACCGTGGATTACGCCGCAAGATCCCTACGACCTCAAGTCGCTGGTGCTGCGCGATGCGCGCCGTCCTCCGGGTTATGTGGGCGCTGGCGGCATGCACTATCTGCTCGGTTCGGACAGCCAGGGACGCGACCTGTTGTCCGCTATCATCTACGGCTTGCGCATATCGCTCGAAATGGGGCTGATCGCAGGCGCTATCGCGTTCAGCCTCGGCGCGGTTGTCGGCTGCTTTGCTGCCTATCTCGGCGGAAGGACAGAGACGTTCATCATGCGTCTTGTCGATGTGCAATTGTCGTTTCCCGCGATCCTTTTGGCTTTCGTGGTTGCGGCTGTGCTCGGGCAGGGGAAATGGCAGCTTATTCTGGCCCTCGTCTTCGCCCAATATGCCTATTTCGTGCGCACTGCACACGGCGCTGCCTCTGCGGAACGGCAGAAGGATTACGTGCAGGCCGCGCTTTCGGTGCCAATGAGCGGCTGGCACGTGGTGACAAGACATATCCTGCCCAACTCCCTGCCGCCGCTTATTGTCGTTGCGACTGTGCAGGTCGCGTCAGCCATTTCGCTTGAAGCAACGCTCTCGTTTCTCGGCGTTGGTCTTCCTCCGACGGAACCATCCCTGGGCATGCTGATCGCCAACGGCTTCCAATATCTTCTGTCAGGCCGCTACTGGATTTCCATTTATCCGGGCGTTGCACTAATCGTTCTGATCATGGCCATCAATCTCATGGGCGACCAGATCAGGGATATATTGAACCCGAGGTTGCGCAAATGACCGCTCTGTTACATGTCGATAACCTGCGAACCTATTTCGAGACCGACCGCGGCATAGTGAAATCCGTCGATGGCATTTCGTTCCAGCTCGGCAGGGGCGAGATCCTCGGCCTGGTGGGAGAATCCGGGTCCGGCAAGTCGATCACCGGCTTCTCGCTTATCGGACTGATCGACAAGCCGGGCAAAATTCAATCCGGCAGCTCCATCCGGTTTGAAGGCAAGGAACTGGTCGGACTGCCGGAAAGCCAGTTGCGCCGCATGCGTGGCCGGGAAATCGCGATGGTCTTTCAAGACCCGATGATGACCCTCAATCCGGTTCTCAAGGTGATTGACCAGATCGCCATGGCGATCCGTGCCCATGAAAAGGCCTCGGATACGGAAGTGCGCCGCAGAGCCGTTGAAGCTCTGGCCCGCGTGCGCATCGTTGAGCCGGAAAAGAAGGTCGATCAGTATCCGCACGAATTTTCTGGCGGCATGCGTCAGCGAGTGGCGATTGCCATCGCTTTGCTTCACAAGCCGAAACTGGTCATCGCAGACGAACCGACGACAGCGCTCGACGTGTCTGTACAGGCTGAAATCCTGAAAGAGGTTAAGGCGCTCGTTGCCGAACTCGGCATTTCGATGATCTGGATCAGCCACGATCTCGCGACAATTGCCTCGATTTCGCAAAAGATAGCCGTCATGCGGCTTGGCAAGATCGTCGAGAAAGGTAATGTTGCCGATGTTCTGGGATCACCCCAACATCCTTACACAAAGGGACTGCTGGACGCCCTGCCGTCGCGAAAGCAACCCGGAGAGCTCCTGACCTCAAACGCAACCGAGAGCGTTGGGCATTTTTCTGCCGCGCAAGCAAAGATCGGCAAGCCGGCCGAACCCAATCCGAACTTCGTGACGGCCAAGGATGTCACAATGGTTTTCCAAAAGCCGGTCGGTTCGCTTGGCCGTTTCGCACAGCGGCTCGGTCTGGCGAAACCGCCGCACGCGGTCCGTGCAGTCCAGTCGGCAAATCTTACGATTGCGCGCGGCGAAGTGCTGGGTCTTGTCGGCGAATCCGGTTCGGGAAAGTCGACGCTGGGCCGCATCATTTGCGGCATCTCCACGCCCACATCTGGAAATGTTCAGGTAGATGGTCGCAAACTACGGGAGAATGAGCGCAAGATCGGGACGTCCGTCCAAATGATCTTTCAGGACCCCTTTGCCTCACTCGATCCGCGCCGCACCATATTTCAGTCGGTTGCCGAGGGACCCATCGCCCACGGGTTTTGCACCAAGAAAGACGCACGAGATTACGTCAATGGCTGGCTGAAATCGGTTGCCTTCGATCCTTCATTGGCCGACCGTTATCCTCACCAGTTTTCGGGTGGGCAACGACAGCGCATCGCCATAGCACGGGCGCTGGCAATGCAGCCGGAACTGATCGTTTGCGATGAACCCGTGGCTTCGCTTGATGTTTCGATCCAGGCGCAGGTTATCAACCTGCTGCTTGAGCTGCGGAAAAGCCTCAACCTGACTTTGCTTTTCATCAGCCATGATTTGTCCGTGGTGCGCCATCTTTGCGACCGGGTTGTCGTCATGCACCACGGCAAGATTGTCGAGGAAGGCGCTGTTTCTGATATATTCGCCGCGCCACGGCAACCATATACGCGCATGCTGTTGGACGCGGTGCCCAAGCTTGCCTGGTGACAAGCACACCGGGTCGAACGCAAGTTTCACATCGCAACCATGAGGATTCATGATTACGATGTTTGGAAACCGTCTGGGCCGATACGGGCTGTGTCGGTGGCGGCTCCGATATCGAGAAACAGATCCGTCATGATTTGCATGCCCTGTCGCGCGATCGAAAGTAGCGCATGTTCGTTTGGTCCGTGCTGACAGCACTCGGCATAACTGTGCGGCACCCATATGGTGGGCAAACCAAGAATATCGGTAAACATGTCATTTGGCAGTGAGCCGGCCAGATTGGGTAAAATATGTGGCCGTTGTCCGATGCTTCGCGCAATTGAGCTGCAGACGAAGTTCACCCAGGGGTGATCGAGCGCGGAACGCGTCGCCTTGAATGCTTCGCCACGGCACGAGACATCTACCCTGTTGAAGCCGTGTGCATCCAGATGACGTCTGAGAGCAGGCACGATGTCGTCCATGTCCGTTCCGACCACGAAACGCAACTGGCCGACAGCCCGCGCCGTTGTTGAAATTGCCGATTGGGGTGCATCGATCGTTCCCGAAGACAGGGCAAGAACCGCGAAGGAATTCCAGCCAAAGACCCGTTCTGAAGGGGTCAGGGCTTCTTCGCCCCATTCGGGATCATGCTGACGATAGGGTAGGTCTGCCAACGCAGCACGTACCTCGTTCGACAGGCTGTCTGGACGCCACTCGGGAATTTTTATCTGGCCCCGGCTGTCCGTAATGCTTGCCAGAGCATGCGCCAGAATGATCCCGGGATCGGCCAGAAGCCCGCCGAAGTTGCCGGAATGATGATCCTCGTCTCGTAGCCGCACCGTAAAGTCGATATCAACCGCTCCGCGGGAGCCCATGAAAACGGTTGGAATAGCAGGTGAAAGGCGCGGTCCATCGGAAGCGATCAATACATCTGCCGCGAGTTCGCCGCGCTTCATTTCAAGGAACTCTCGCAAGCCGGGAGAGCCGGTTTCCTCGCCCATTTCCAATATGAACTTGACATTGAATCCAAGCTTCCCCTTCGCCTTGAGCAGCAGGCCAAGGGCAGTGATGTTGATCAGATGCTGGATCTTGTTGTCAGCAGTGCCGCGCCCGTAGAGGCGGTCATCTTCCTGCACCAACTCAAATGGATGCAGGCCCGCGCGCCAGCGATGTGCTTCGCCGTTGCAGACATCCCCATGGCCGTAAACAAGGATGGTTGGCAGAGCCGCGTCCTCAAGATATCGGGCGATCATCAGCGGGGGACCGTCAGGCAGCGGATTATCGTAGACCGTCGTATCGAAGCCATAGCCTCGAAGCAGCGGGCTGATGTCGTCTGTCAGATAGGCGCGCAATGCATCTGGGGTGCCTTCGGATTGGCTGATGGAGCGGCGGGCCACCAGGCGCCCGAGGTCGCCTGCCAGTTGACCGCTTTCGACATAATTCAGGGCTTGGGCATGGTAGGCTTTTCGGGACGTCATGGTAGATACTCGGTGCTGGTAATAGGATTTGTAAGAACACAACAGGCGCGTCGGATCAATCCGGCGAAGCGAAAGCTTGTACTCAATCCCGCTCACAGAGGGGTGATATCGAAGCCGAACCATTTTTCAGAGAGTGCCTTATGGTGCCGAGACGCAATCGTCCTGGACATGGCGCGGCAATAAAAGGCGGTGCTCGATCAGCTGGAAGGTGTGTACCTACAATCGCTGAGGTCTCTTGGGGGAACCTTTCATCGACTTCGCAGCATCGGCCGGCAAACCGGAATCGATTTTCGGGCCGATGCACCAAACAGTCGAAGAAGACTTCTTTCTCCGAGTACGACGCAGGCCCTTTTTAGCGGTTTCTTACGCGCAAGATATGCGAAAAGGCCCCCGCGCGAGGGCGCAGGGGCGAATGGGTGCACAGATTAAAGGGAGGAAGCATCCGAGGGGAGGCGCTTCCCTGAAAATTAAACAAATGCAAATATTACTTTTTAGCCGACATTGGAGCCAAATGTTCTTCGTTCTAACAATAGAAATAGAAAGCATCTTTTGTCATTGCAAATCAATCGCAACAAGTAGATGGAGAAAAATTGGGACCATGAAATTTGCGATGGCAACGTCGTGACGAGAAGCCATGGTCTGTTGCAAACAGTCAGGCCATTTGCCGCCTGGGATGCGGGAAGAAAGGTCGCTTTAACCCTTTGCTTTGCCGAACCTTTTCTGATCTGGAAGAGCTCTATTGTTCCATAGTGCGGCGCAGGAACAATGCTTCGGCTATTGTAGAGAGGTCCTTGTGGCGGGCACTCAGCACGAATCCGGCAAAGCGCTGGCTATCCAGTCTTGGGTTCTCCGGCAGGGCGAATATAAAGGGTATGGCATCCAGTTCCAGTTGGGCGATGAGCGGCAGCACTGCGTCCGGCTCCAGCGCGACATCCATAACGACAGCGTCTACCGCCCCGGTTTCCAGATAATTCAGTGCCTGATTGGCCGTACTGACCGGGCCAAGCACGATAGCTCCGGCATTCACCAGTCTGGCGGCTGCTTCTTCCGATAGCAGAAACCCGTCTTCAAAAATCAGAATGCGCTTTCCCGAGAATAGACGCATAATATCATCACTTGACTTATTCATTAAAAACAGTTGGCCATGTCCAGGACCAAATGACAAGATGCCTCGTGCTGAATCCACATCACGAGCCACAGTGCGAGAGCGCGGGATACTGTGCCTGAATAACACTATCTAGGCTCCCTCCATGATATCGTGCAGTTTGTGACGAGCGCGATGCAGGCGGCTTTTCACCGTGCCTATCGAGCAATCGCAAAGCTCCGCGGTACGCTCATAGCTCTTCCCTTCCAACACAACCATCGCCAATACCCGGCGATATTTGTGGGGCAGGGTCGCCATGGCTGTCTGCACATCATGGGCTTCAAGGGTCAGTTCCTGCGATGCTTCGACCGAGGCTATTGGAGAGACACACTCGACGGCACCTGGTGCTTCGCGTTTCTGAATACGAATCCGGGTGCAGAATGTGTTGCGCATGATCGTAAAAAGCCACGATTTAAGCGGTGAATAGGGCGTATATTTTTCCCGGTTGGCCAGTGCCTTCATCAAGGTTTCCTGAACGAGATCTTCAGCATCTTCCTTCTGGCTGTAGAATGTGCGGGAAAAAGCGCGAAGAGCCGGTATCATCTCAACAAGCTGATCCGGCTGAAGCATGTAGTCGGGATCTGGGGTGAACGACATCGGTGTGGCCTTTCCGGATCAATGTCCGGGTTGAAAATGGGGCGGCACAAGGCCGCCCCTTTTGGTAAGTTACGAATTCTTATGGCTCTGCTGGCCTGCCTTCACATGCTGTTCGTGGGTTCCGCCACGGGAAGATGACTGCTGCTTGTCGCCGCCGCCTCGGCTGCTTGCTTGCTTGCCGTCGTTCTTGTGGCTCTGCTGGCCGGCCTTCACGTGTTGTTCGTGTGTGCCACCTTGCGTGTGATTCTGTGCCATTCTCTTTCCTTTCAGTGGTTCCAAACCAATGATTTTGGGAGTTGAGTTTGTCGCGCGTGACATAAACCTAACCTTGGGGCCTGAAGGATGTTCCAAGAAAAAGCCTGTAATAAACTTCACGTTTGGGAGGAGCGCCCGAACTCCGCAACTTCAGCGAGGTCCTTCAGGAATATCGCCCGTTCGCGGTCAAAACCGCTTCTGCCGCGTAAACGCAGCAGATAGGATGGGTGGATGGTTACAAAGATGCGGCGGTTTTCATGCTGCATGGGACGACCGCGCGCTGCTGCGATCTTCACGGGCTTGCCAAAAACGGCGCGTGCGGCGACTGCGCCCAGCGCCACGATGATATGCGGTGACACAAGTTCAATTTCCTGCTCGAGCCACCAGCGACAGGCTTCTATGTGGCTGGTCGACGGGCGCTGGTGGAGGCGTCTTTTGCCACGCTGGATGTGGCGAAAATGTTTGACCGCGTTGGTAACGTAGCACCGCTCGCGCTGGATGCCGACTTCGGCGAGACAGGCGTCAAAAACCTGGCCCGCGGGACCGATCAATGGTCGCCCGCCGATATCCTCCTTGTCGCCCGGCTGTTCGGCGACGAAGAAAATTCGCGCCCCGACCGGGCCTTCGCCGAAGACGGTCTGTGTCGCATCCTTGTAGAGCTCGCAACGCCGACAAGTCCGCGCTTCGGCGCAGACTTGCTCAAGGTCAGGCGGGTGATGTGTCGTTGCCGGGGCCGGGATCGTCATTGCCGCCCCGTGGCGGAAGGCGGCGGTTGCGATTCCGTGGATGCCGGTGGTTTGCTGTTGTCATCCATGAAACCACGTCCTGGACGCATCTTTCCGTAAAATTCCACCACGCCCCAGACAATCATTGCCAGCAACAGGCTCGAAAGGAGGATCGTCAGGATACGCCGTCCATTCAAACCCTGACGAGCCCTGCGCGGATCTACCTCTTTCATCGGTCGCTCCGCCTAGCCCCAGCGCTGACGTTCGCGTTCGATCTCGTCCGCCGTGTAGGGCGCGGCTGACGCATTGAAATTCTCCCATCCTTCTTCGAGATAAGCGTCTCGTCTCTGGCCTATATTGACGCGGCCCCAGTCTTCTAGAATGGCTTCGACCTTCCCGCGCTCGGCTTCGTCGCAACGAACCGCGACCAGAGTGCTGCCTCGGCGAACGGCTTCGCTGTAGGCTTGCGCTTCTTCTTCGGGTACGCCGGTGTCGACGAGAGCCCCAACGATACCGCCCGTAACGCCGCCAGCTGTGGCGCCGCCGACCAGCCCTACCAGTGTTGCGGTGAGCCAGCCGCCCGCCACGACCGGGCCGACGCCCGGAATCGACAGGAGACCCAGCCCCGTCAGCAATCCGGCACCACCGCCCGCGACCGCGCCGATACCGGCACCGGTTTCGACGCCGGTAACGGCGCCATCGTCGCCTTTCAGCGCATCGCCAGCATATCGGCCGTCTGTGTTGTTCGAAATCAGGCTGATATTTTCAGAAGAAATTCCCGCTTCCTCGAGGGCACGGACAGCATCGGCCGCTTCATCATAGTTGTCGAATAGACCTGTGATATAAGCCATTTTCATCTCCTTTAATTCGTTTGCCGGTTACAGCCGGGTCACTGCGTGGTGATGTTTCCCTGGAAATCGAAAAGAACCTTGACGGGCTGGCCGTTGCGCGCAGCGTCGGCGCGCCAGACGCCGTCCTCACCGAGCTGAAGGTGCATGATGTTGGTGTAGCCTTCTTCGGTAAGGCGTTCCTTCACCTGATCTTCGGTAAAGCTGTTCTGCCCCGGTACGGGCGCCTTCGGGTTTTTCTCTCCGGGTGTCGTAACAGCGGGCGTTTGCGGTTCTGCGGAAGGGGCGGTTTGGGCAAACGCTGCCGGCGTGACCAGCAGGAAAACCGCGCCTGCGACATATCGAATAGACTGTTTCATCGTTGGCTCCCTTGTTTCTGAGAGACTGTCCCAACCAACGAGCTCGATGAATGTTCCCTCGGGAATATTTCCCGTGGAAATTCAACGGGCACCGAGAACCATTTCTCTGATCCAGCGGGTCAGGAGCTGGTTGTAGGTCTTTTGATGACGCTCTTCGGAGAGCGCATGGTCAGCGCCGTCCAACATCCGAACGGTCAGCGAACGGGCATTGATGAACGCGGTTTGATAGCTCGCTACTGTCGGGTGAGGGACGATGACGTCATGCTCGGACTCGACCAGCAGCACATCGCCGCGAAATTCCCGCGCCTGCCGCAAGGCCCGATTGTCGTCATAACTAACCAGTGCCGAGCGATAGGATTGCAGGTCCCTGCGATCGAGCCTTGCCTTGGGAACCTGCCAGAGTTCGTCACGATAAAGGGCGGGAGCTCTGAGCGCCAGCCAGCGAACGGGACGAAACTCGGTCAGCAATGTCGCGAGATATCCGCCGTAACTGCTGCCTATGACAACAATCGAGTCGTCCTCAACCATTTTGAGGCTGGCCAGACTGTCATAGGCCGCGATTGCGTCATCCAGGTTTTCACCGCGCGTTACGGTCTTGTTGCTGGAGAGTAAATCCCCGTGGCCGCGCATATCGAAGGTGAGGCAGACGCAGCCGAGGGCGGATATCCCATTCGCCCTCTCGATATCGCGTTTCTGACTGCCGGCCCAGCCATGAAGAAAGAGAACGCCGGGAATGGTGGTGTCTGGAGAGATTACAGTTGCGGCCAGTTCATACTGGTCGACACTGACGGCGGTATCGTTACGGATCATGATAGATTTTCTCGATTCTCGCATATTTATGCAGGGGCTGCCCGAGATCATCCCCACCGGAATAAACGATGAAATCATCCTCCCGGAATGTCGGCGCTTCGTCGCGGCTCTCATGCAAAACGGCTTGCACGGCGGTAACGGTTTCATCCTGCATCAGTTTTTCCATCGCCAGAAGTTCGGCGGGGGAAGCGCCCCCCACACGCCACGACTGTTCCAGTACTCCACAACGCACGCCGTTTTCGGTTATCGGCCCGACAAGAACGTCATAGTTCCTGCGTGAAGCGACAAGTCCAAGATGCTCCTGTGCAGCCTCGTCGTAGCGCCGGGCATTCTCCACGACCTTGCGTGCTGTTGGCGATTGCAGAAGTTGAAGTAGCGCATCCCAGTCGCCACGCACCACGCGCAAGCGGCTGCCGGCATAAAGTTCATTCCCCGCCTTGTCGCGGGACGTATACTGACGGCCCAGATAGGTTGCGATATGGTTTTCAAGCCGGATCTGTCCGACGGAATAGGTGGTGGAATTTTCCACATCCTCTTCCAGAACCAGTCCCTTCGCGATATCGCCCTCTGAAACCGCGGCCAGAAAACAGTCGAGCGAACGAACCGTGTCTATGACGTTTTGGCCTGCACCGCCGGACGCGAATGGGTTCTTGAAGCGCACTTTATGCTTCTTCAGCAAGGTAGTTGCCGCGTCGAGGGCGTGGCGGTGTGAAAACACCGAGAAGCCCGGTAGAACGCAATCCTGCAAACATGCCGCGAAATGTCCCGTCCATCCTTCCGGCAGGTTGTCGTGGTCATGCCAGTGTGGATGGCTAACAAGCTTGGTTGCCATGAAACCGCGGTGGACTATGCCGCCATAGAAGCGGTCTACGGTCATTTCCGGGTTCCCCTCCCGCCGGACGAGGGCAAAGGTCGGGATGAAAAACGTTTCACCGTTTTCATCGAAGCTCTGCCGGGTGGGGAGTAATTGTCGATCCGTCAGGGTAGAGAGACGCGTAGCCAGCGCTTCCGCGCTGGCTACGGTATGGGGGCTGTCGGAAGCCCCGCAGACGACGCGAATTGTCCGCATGGGATCATGACCTCGCTGCAGACCTTGCAGGTCCCTCGTCAAGCCGCTTCCGCACGGAGATTGGCGGAGGACTCGGCAAGTTTCGTGAGGTCCTTGTCCGTCTGGCCTTCTTCCTGCAAAGTCTGGTCAAGGATTTTCGCCACGTCCTTGTATCCAAGAGTTTCAGCCCAGCGTTTCAGGGTGCCATAACGGGTGATTTCATAGTGTTCCACGGCCTGGGCTGCGGATATCAGACCTGCGTCCAGCGCCGGGCTGTTCGAAAATTCTTCGATGATTTCCTCGCCCTCGGCGATGATGCCTTCAATGGCATCGCAGGTCTTGCCCTGCGCACGCTTGCCGAGAATCTCGAAGCATTGCTGCAGGCGTTCCACATGACCTTCGGTTTGTTCGCGATGTTTTTCGAATGCGTTCTTCAGCTTTTCATCGGCAGCTGCACGCGACATTTTCGGAAGCGTTTTCAGAATCTTGCGCTCCGCATAATAAATGTCCTTGAGGGTATCGTAGAAAAGGTCTTCGAGATTGCGTTGCTTGGTGCTGGCCATTTCAGGCTCCTCCTATTGTTCCGAAACTGTCCTTGTCGTATGGCTGAAAATCCCCACGACGGCACATCTAACTCCGCAGCCATCATTTTGTTTCGCACCTTGGACAAAAATCAAAACGTCAGGGCTGCGTGGGTGAACCGGTCGGTGGTGTGGGGCTGTCCGGTGATACATCTCCCTTGTCCGACGTGATGAACAAGCTGCCCAACCCGAGCAGCGCCACCACAAACATCACGACGGCAAGCCATTTCAGAGTAATCATCGTTACTTCCCGTCTGCGTTGTCAGGATTTGGATTTGTGCTCAGGCTTCCCTTTCTGCTTGGTGGAAGCCATTTTCTCCAACTCTTTTTCACTCATGGATTTGGCCATTTCCTTGGACGCTCCACGCAGTTCGCTTTTGGCCTTGTCTCCGCGCTTCGCGGCCAGAGCCGCGCCGGCAGCCTGTTGCTGCGCTTTGGATTTCACAGGCATTTTCACCTCCTGTGGTAGTCAATTCTGTTCGGGTCCACGGCTTTCCCGCCGCAGTTCGCGCGCGCTGGGGTTCGCCAGATCATTCGGGCGCTCGCCGTTGGGGCTGTCGAAATCGAAGTTCCTTTGCGGGTCGTCCGGTTGCGGCTGGCGCGGGTTGCCCGGTGCGTTCGATTGCTCATGTGTCGGTCGCGCCTGATGGTCGCGTGGTTCGTGCTCGGACGGCTCGCCCGCTCCGACGCGATCCTTGTCGAAAAAAGGATATTTGATGCTTGAGGCATCGTAAAACATCGCGGTTCCTCCAGTTGGATGCCATGATGGCTGAACAGGCTCCCGAACCGACTTGCGGGCTTTTTGTTCCATCAAAGGTGACGAACCAGCCGACGTCGCGGACAGATGATAGGGAACATGGGCGGCCTTCGGCAGTTATCGAAGCTCTGAAGAGAGGAGTTTTGATATGGCCCAGACAAAGAAATGGTCGGCTGACGTAACCGAACACAGCGACGCGCTGGATCTGGAGCCGCATGTGTTCGAACAGGACGATCCGAAGAAAATTGCAGCTTCCTTGAAGCGCTCAGCCGACAAGAGCCGTAAGCGCAAGGCAGAGCCGTTTCGCTCGGCTATGTCCATGTTGACTTTCTACATCAACCGCGCGGGCAAGAATCTGCCGGAAAAACGCAAGCATGTGCTGGAAGCAGCCAAAGGCGAATTACGCAAGGCCTATGGCAAGCCGGATCACGCTTGACGTCCACTACGGGCGCTACTGGCAAAGGGAGAATTCGAATGAAAATCCATCTTGATGAAAACCGCGAATGGTTGATGTTCGTTCTGTCTGGAAATCCCGAACCGCCGGAGATACCCGAAAAGGAGCCGGATGGTATTCCGGTCGATCCGCCGGAAACCATTCCGCAACCGGACAAGGGGCCGTTCAGCCCCGATGAACCGGAGCAGGTCCCGCCGCTTCCCTTGCCCGAACATCCGTCACCCGGCCCGGTCAGTCCGGACCAGCCGACAATGCACCACGCCTTGTGGTGAGGAAGCGACGGTTTCAGGTGTTTCACTTCACCCGTCTTCCCCTTTTCGTCCCGCGTGCTTCGGCTCGCTCAGCGCATCGGAAAGGTTCTTGCGGTCGGGGTCAGACAGGTTATGCCCAGCGGCGTCGCGCTTTTTTGCCGGGTCGTCAGTGGCAGGTTCATAGCCCCGCGGCCGGTTTTCCGGCGGGCCTTCCCATTTTGGTTTCTGGTCGGTGGTGCCTGCTTTCGGGTCGTGTTTCATCGGAGCCTCCGTTTGCTGAAACTGACGGCCCAACCGTTCAAACGCCGGATTGTTTCATTGCCAGATTGTTTCATTGAACGACACGGGATGCAGCGTGTCGGAAGGCAAGCGGCGGGATTGGGCCGATAAGTTTTGGAACAATTGGCATGCCTCATGGTTGGACCCTGGAGGTCCAGAGCGATGAAACGAGTTTTAGCAGACAAAAGTATTGGCGCCCGCACAAGGGGCGCAATTCAACGGGGGGAGACCGGCGACAAGGTTCCCGGTTTCGATCCGGCGGCTGCTCCAATGGAAACGGATGCGGAGGCAGGCGGCAACTCCCAGCCTGACGACGAGCCCCAACCGCTGCCCGCAAAGGCTGATGACAGCAACGCTTCCAGCCATGCATCCGGCTTGCGGGAATGGCCCTCTGAAGGCAACGTGCGAACCGCAAGCGGAAACGCAACCCGGGGGGAAGGCCCAGCCTATCTCGTCTGGTGGTTCATCATCGCGATGGTCGTCATTGGCTATTTCATAATTTCATGGGTGTGGCGATGAATATGCAATCGAAACCTGAGCAAGACAAAAGGGTCGAGCCTTCGCGAACGCTTGGATACTTCCCCCGCTTCGCCTTGGTCATATTGGCGGTTCTGCTGCTTTTATTCCTTGGATGGAGCCTGACCGGAGGCGGATTGGTATCGCAGCAGCAGCAGGGAATACAGACGCCGCCGGCGACGGATTCCGGCGAACAGCCGGGACAAAATCCGCCGCTTGAAAACCAGCGGCCGCAGACGGGTACGGGAGGCGACCAGCCAGCCAATCCGTCAGAAGGTCAGAATGGAGGCCGATCATGAACGAGCAACCAACCACCCCGCTTACGGACGATGAAGACGTAAAGTTTCTCGCGGAGAATTCGGATATTTCCCCGTTGCAGGCACGCCAGTTGATCGAACGTTTTGGCAGGGACAGGCAAAAGCTGCTTGAGGAAGCGAAGAAGTTTAAAGCGGAAGGATAGGAACAATGGCTCAGATCACGCGAGATCACGACAAGATCCGCCGGTGGGCGGAAGACCGCAACGGGCGCCCGGCCATCGTGGATACAGGCAACCAAAGCGGCATATTACGCATCGACTTCGCGGAGAAAGACGAAAATCTGGAAGAGATCGAATGGGACGATTTCTTTGCCATATTCGACGACCGAAAACTTGCCTTCCTCTATGGAGATGCAGGCGACAGCCGCTTTAAAAAATTTGTGGACGCAGAGCAGAATGCTTGAGGCGACCGAAATCAGGGAGAGGGTTCTGAATCCGGCACGATGTTCAGGTTAGCGGCGGCGGGTGCCTCCAGATGGCGGTCCCGATATCTTTTGTGGGCAAGCCGGGACGCCAGTTCGGCAATGTAGTTCAGATCCCTCAGGCCGTTCTGGTAAAGCATTATGATTGCCGTCGAAAGATCCGTGGCAGCATATTCCCTGTCGCTTTCTTCAAGAATAATTGCGGCATGGGAAAAACAGCTGCGCATGAAGGACACTTCTTCCGGCTTGTAGATACGGCTCGCTTCGTTGAAGAGCGGCATGCGATCCTCCTTCGGGATACCTCAACAATACGCTTCTCAATTATTTAAAATAGGCGTGCTTGATCACTTCATGTTTCGATATTGCTTCGGCTCATGGCACCCGACCGCTTCCATGTTCCGGGTGGCGTTCAAGATTCTGGCGGTTAAGGCAATCGAAAACGCGCTTTGCCTCCTCCTCGGTCAGTGCGATCTGCAAGCGACCCTCGAACGTGATGGGGTGGCCTTTGAAAGCATCTATCACAGACCATGTGCCATCGCCGTTTTGCTGAAGTTTGTACCCGTTTTCTACCATGGTCGTCTCCCGTCGCGGCGTGTCTCCGGCAAACTTGATGGTTCCCCATGGTCGAATTTCCTGAGGCAACTCGGGTTCTGATGAAACCGACCCACCATTCATATAGATGCCGGAGAAAGGAGATTAACGAAACAATGGTTCGAATGGTTCCGTCCATGTTTGAATGTGCATCTGGTGCCTATCCGAAACCTGTCCGCCCGCCGGTCCGCCATGTCTTTCGATCAGAAGGTTGAAGGGGTTGCTACTGACATGGACACAAGCGCGGGACGGAAGCCAAGAATGGAGCTGGCCTTGTTGGCGGCTCCGGCTCTATTTTTCTTCCGTGTCCGATAACAGTATGCAAATTGGGATCGATACTTTGATTTCCAACCCGGTTGGCAGCCAGTTCCGATAAACTGTGGCGTTCAGGGCAGATGAAAGACCGGCTTCCAGACGCGTTCCAAATCCTTCCGCGCTTATCTGGCCGACTTTCCCCTCAACGCTTTCAGTCCACGATAATCTGACCATTCCGCTCGTCTCCTCGACAAAAATGTCGAGGCGCCCTGTCATTGATGAAAGCGCTCCATGTTTGGCCGCGTTCGTTGCAAATTCGTGCAACAGGAGAGACAGATTTGTCAGCGACTTCCCGGAAACAGACGGATTGGCTCCCGCAAGGCTGATATTACAGCCCTGATATGGATCAAGGATTGTATGTATAAGGGTCTGGATGGGAATAGCGGCCGACATGTCGGGATTTTCATCCCAGGCAGGCATCGTCAATTCGTGCGCTCTTGCCAGCGAAGACAGTCTGGACTGGACGCTTTGGCGAAATTCATCGACATTTTTCGCATCCCGCCCACTCAGCGATACGATCCCGTTTGCCAGTGCAAACAGGTTTTTAACGCGATGGTGCATTTCGCCCAACAATAGAAACAATTTTTCCTGCGCTTTGCGGCGCTCGGTAATGTCGCGGGCTATTTTGGAGGCGCCAACGATTACGCCTTGAGCGTTGCGGATCGGAGAGATTGTTAGAGAAATATCCAGATGCGTGCCATCCTTCTTCTTGCGGACAGTTTCGAAATGTTCGACACGCATTCCATCTCGGATTTGCGCCAGTATGGCTGGCTCCTCATTGAGACGATCTTCCGGAATAAGAATGGTGATGGGTTTTCCTATAACCTCTTCGGGATCGTAACCGAACAAACGCTGGGCTCCCCGATTCCAGGTCTTGATATTCCCGTGCAGGTCCTTGCTGATGATTGCATCATCTGATCCATCTACAATAGCCGCGAGCCAATCACGCAAATCCAGTTCGGTATCGTAGAAATTCGTCTGCCAGGCATAAGATCCGGTATAGGAGACGACGGGTATCTCCACATCTCTGCGCTGTCGATCATTATTTTCATTACTCATAATCGTCACCCGCGGAATCTCATTGTGGAGAATCTACTCTAATAAACTCCCAAAACGCCGTCGACCAATATGTTAGATATTCTGGCTGTTGCAACAATCGCTTTGATATTGGAAATAGCGCTGGTGATTTTCAGCGAGACTTTTAATGAGCGATTTCAAGTGGCCGCTATGGGATCAGCTGCCGCGACCTTGAGCAAATGATGGCGCGCGGGGTGTGCCTGTTGATCATTCGACGATTTACTGCCGGCTTCAAAGGTTCGCGCCGGAGATTGAAAAGCGGTTGCGCTGGAACTGGCGCCAGCTGCAGTCAACCAGCTGGCGCGTTGACCTCACAACTTATAGGGTCACCGGGGCTCTTACTTTATTTAAGATTGGCGCGTGTGCCGCAAAAGTCGAACCTTAGGTGACGATATTTGTGTTGCTAAACAGGAGGTTTCTTTCCGTCTTTCCAGATCGTGTCAAACGCTGAGGAAGGGACCCAAGATCACTTGAAAGCTATGGACAGCGACGTGCTGGCGATAGCTGTGAAGAAATATGCTCGATTGCCATCTCAAGGCGCTCCACGACTTCAACTGCGCTACTCCGACTTTATTTTCCAATTCCATCGGGCTGAGATATCCCAATGTCGAGTGGCGACGCTTCGGATTGTAGAAGCGCTCGATGTATTCGTCCGCCTTTGCATCGTCTCGTCGAGATGGCGCGCATTTTTCCTAGCGTCTTCGCCACTGAACTGGTCAAATGATTCGAAACAGGATCTGGTCGACAAAGATGCTTCCCATTCGGCCCCGCCAGATTTTATATTGCGCAAGCTTATCTGAAGGCGCTTAAGTATCGCGTTCTGTGCGCCCGTCGGCTAATTTTCTTTGCCAGCCGCGATCAAAACATCAGTTCTTCGTCTTTGAATCTTGTGCACGGATGCCGGTGGGATATTGAAAAAAGTCCGGCCCATCTCTTCGGATATCAGACCAAGCTTCGCGAGCAGTTCCGTCTTGACTGGACAACACATCGCATAGGTAAACTGGTAGAATGAACCGGATTGAGCCAGATAGTGAAAACTGCCACGCAAGATAGCTTCCACTTGCATGGGGTTCATTGCAAGAAGGCCCAGTCCGCTGATGATGCTTTTACACGATGCAGGCGGTAAAAGGTTGAGGCTGGCGAGCCGGGTCGCGTCTGCCTGGATGATCGTTGAACGCGGAAAGCGCTTGCGCAATATGCTTACGAATTCTGGATTGAATTCGATCAGGATCAGATCGCGGGGATCGACGCCGCGTTTGAGGAGAGCATAAGTGAATACGCCGGTTCCTGGTCCCAATTCGATGATGGGCCCCGTGCCTGGTTTGATTTCGCGTGTGATCAAGCGAGAAATGGACGGTCCCGACGGGGCAATTGCGGCAGTCAGCAGCGGGTTGCGCAACCAGGCTGCAAAGAAGGGAACGAAATCGGCGATTGGCATTTCAGCGGCTCCTCCAAGGGAATTGTTCTCCGGTCTGCCCGGCAGGACCGCTGAAATTTCCAAGCGCCACCTGTCAAAAGCCTGTCGCTGCGGCTGTTTGCCACCAATAAATCAGGTTCAGAAATTCTACTGGGCTGGCTGATGCCAGTCTCATGCCAGCCACAAATGTTACGTTGAGCAAATCTTGGCAAGAAAAGGCACGTTGGATGCGAATTCTGGTGGTGGAGGATGAAAGCGAACTGGCATCGATATTGGAACAAGTTCTGACATCCCAAAACATGGTCGCGGATATCGTCGCCACCTGCGGCGAAGCTGAACATATGCTTTCAGAAGATTGCTACGATGCGGTTATTCTTGATCGTCGCCTGCCTGACGGGGATGGATTGTCCGTGCTGCGGCGCCTGCGTGGGCGCGGCAATTCGGTTCCGGTTCTTGTTCTGACGGCCCACGGCGACCTGCCCGATCGCATCCACGGCCTCAATAGCGGTGCAGACGACTATCTTGGCAAGCCCTTCGCCTTCGATGAGCTGATGGCTCGGTTGCGGGCCATTTTGCGTCGCAATGGCGATCTTCGTCCAGACATTGTCCGGCTTGGTCGTGTATCTTTCGATTTCACTGCGCGTCAGGCTTTTGTCGGTGATGTTCCACTCACCATGCCACGCCGCGAATTGCTCGTGCTTGAAGCGTTGATGAGACGAAAGGGGCGCATGGTGCAAAGGCCGGTTTTGATGGAGGCTGTTTTCGGGATGAACGATGAGGTGGAACCGAACGCACTCGACACACATGTTTCCCGGGTGCGCCGCAAGCTGGCAGCGGCGGCGGCAGGGGTCACACTGAACGGCGTACGCGGTGTCGGCTATCTCTTGCGCGAGACCCCTAATTGAGAAAGACTCCTTTTTCCTTAAAGTGGCAGCTGATTACGCGTATCGTTCTCGCGCAGGCAGCGATCGTTCTATGCGCGCTGGCGTTCTTCGTTGCATTTCTCTGGCTGTCTGGCTTTGTTCACGAACGTTATGATCGAGGCATAATCGACGTCTTGAAGGGGGCGATAGCCCGTGATCCGGAAGGGCATCTGGCCTTGAACAACACGCCCGAACTGGCGGTATTGCGTCGAGAGGAAAAATCCCTCTGGTTTGTTATTCAGGATGTTTCTGGCAACCAGCTTGCGGAAGGCACTGTGCCCGACGCCTACCGGCCATTTCGTGCTGCCATGCCGGATGTGCTTGAAGCCCGGCTTGGCGACGATAAAGCTGGATCACTCCGGCCCTATGCCCTCATAAGATGGGAAGATACACCCGTTGGGCGCGTCCAGATCATGGCAGGTACGGGAGGCCGGCTGACCTTTGGACGGCTGGCGGAAACGGTCGGGGAAGGGTTCAAGGCGCTCATTCTTCCCTGCCTTCTTCTCGCCGCGCTGGGAGCGTTGCTGGTCATACCGCTGGTGGTGCGTATTACCTTGAGAGGAACATCCGAAGTTGCTCTCAAAGCTGCACAGATTGAGCCTGAGCGGCGTGGAATTCGCCTGTCCGCAAAGACTGTTCCAGTCGAGCTTTCGCCGTTGGTGGAGGCTTTCAACGGCGCTCTGGAGCGCCTCGATAAAGGATATTCCCGCCAACAGCGTTTTTTGGCGCAGGCAGCCCATGAGCTGAGAACTCCCATCGCTATCCTCTCTGCCCGACTGCATGCCCTACCGGAAAGCGAGTTGAAATCTGGCCTCATGCGTGACGTGTCCCGGCTGGGAACCCTGGCGGGCCAGCTTCTTGACCTCCAGCGTCTGGAGGGGCAGGCGAGCAGGTTTCATACCGTGGATATAGTCTCCGCTGCACGGCAGGTAATTTCTGATCTGGCGCCCCTTGCTTTCGCAGCTGGCTATGATGTGACTTTCGATAATGATGCTGAAGTCATCAACGTCCTCGGCGATAGCCAGTCGATCGAGCGCGCCATCACCAACCTGTTTCAAAACGCGATTGACCATGGGGACAAGAGAGGAACAATTGCGATAAGCGTCATGAAACCGGCTGTGATTGAAGTGACCGATGAGGGTAGCGGCATTCCTCCAGAAATGCGCCAAAGCATATTCGAACCGTTCGCCCGCCTTGAGGATCAAGGTCCTGGCGCTGGCCTTGGTCTTAATCTTGTACAGCAGATCATGGTGCTTCACGGTGGAAGCGTTGAGGTGGGCGAAAGTCATTCGGGCGGAACACGCATGAGGCTTGTCTTCCACCCAATTGGTGCAATGCCGACAGATGGTCCGAACCTGTGAATTGGCCTGCACCCTTCAAACGTGGGATCGTTAAAAGGGCGCCAGAAGCAATCGCCCTGCACGGATTGAGAGCCATCAGCTGGGCTGCCGATTATCACCCCGATGAATGATCAGTTTCGCCCCAATCTTCCAGAACGCGATTTTTGTGTTACTGCGGCGGCTGCCACAACTGTCATTGATGGCCGGATCTGCGGGGATTCGAAAGCCGAAAGGCGGAAACGGAACGCCGCCGCGATCCAGCCAATACGCATCCAGGTTCGGCAGTTTCAATTTACGCCGCTTGGAGGCACGGTAATTGATCACGTGGCTGGAATTGCCGACGGCAATCAAATAGGCGGTGGCGCTGTGGGCTATCAATCCTTTCAGAACCAGCATGACTGCATCTTTCGGCCGCAACCCTCCGAGATCGCGGGTCGCGGATATGACCGTACGTTTGGCGTCCGGATGAGCGGACCCTTGCAATCCACCGACAATGAGACTGTATGAATCGCCGGGACGGCGCACAAATACGAAGCTCGCCATGCACAGCAGCGCCTGATCTGCCGCGTCCACCAGACGCACGGTAAAAACGCCTTCGTGCCGGCTGCCGCATTGATCGGAAAGCAATAGCTGGAGCCGATAACGATGATCCCTGCCGCAAATGGTTCCAAGTTCGATTATTTCCCCCTGCCACAGTGCCTGCAATACATGCGGGCACAATAGCTGGCGCGCCAGTTCGAAGTGCTGGGTAAGAATGTTGAGCCGGGTTCGCCATGCAAGTCGGTGCACAAGAAAGGATGACAGGGACTTCCGGATAAGATCATCGTGAGGCGGAGCGAAAGTGTGCTGTTCCGTGAACTCGTCGAGGAACCGGAGCCAGCGGAAGGTCAGCCACGGCGACAGCATGCTTCTCGTCAGGAAAGCCAAGGTTTTGCGAAACTTCAGCCGTGAAGCAATGCCGATAGTTTGCCGCAACATCGAATGGGAAGCTGCCAGATGTTTCAGGGGCACATTCTGATGGTTTGTTTCCGCATGGCTGGCCGAACCCGGCTCTGGTTGCCTTTGGCTGGGCGCGGAATGGGAAATCTGTTCTGCAAGCATGATCATGGTCCGTTGCGGCTGGGAGGTAGCGGGCCGGACTTTTCTTCAGCTATGTCAAGATTTTGTGGAGAATTTCCGTGTGCTCGGCGAGCGCTACGCCGCGTGGAAATTCGCGTGCCGAAATGGCTCACGCTGGCGTCTATCGCCTCCGCCTGGCTGGAGATCCTTCGCCAGAGCCACATCATCACACACAGGACCAGACCCCATGCGACGATGACATCGGACAGGAAGTGGGCGCCGAAGATAACCCGGTTGAAGGACACAAAGAACAGGATCGGGACCGCAATAACGGTTGCGGTGGATCGCCACCGCACAGGCACGAAGACGATTACCGACAGTGTTGCGGCTGCGACGGCGGCCTCGCCGGAAGGAAAAGAGCAACTATGCCTGCAGGCCGCAGCATATTGCCAAACGGGAGAAAAATCGGCTGTCCCGCCAAACTCGACAATATTGCGCGGCCGGGCCCTTCCGATGATGTTCTTCAGAGACTGTACTGCAATCAATGGGCCGAGCAGAAAGCTCAGCAGCACGAAGAGGGACTTGTGCGGCGGGCAGAAGGCATATTTTTTTGGCAGGAAAGCATGAAGCCCGATGGCGAATACCATGAGCGGCAGAAGATAGACCAAACCCTGCCGGTTTATGTCGCGCACGCCCTTCAGAAATGGATTTTCGGATAGCGGGAAGCCATGTCCGTCAGCAAAGAGACGGGAAATGGTCAGATCGACTGACGGAAACACCACGAGGACGAAGCTTGCAGCCAGAACGGAAGGAACCAGCAGCTGCGTTTGCCATGAGGCGGTTTTGTAACGTCTGGTGACGCCGACCGCCGAACGGGATTCGCTTGAGCCTAGGACGGTTTCTTGCATGCCGACACCTCGAAAGAGTTGAACGACTGCGATTTGAAGGCCGATTATCAAGACTCTGCGAAGATCGAACCGGCACTGTGTTTAAAACCGGTCTCTGGATGGTGCGAGTATTGTTTGGAAATTGCACGTTGAGAATTTGCCAGTCATAGTCCGTGCAGCTTTTGCCCAAGATAACGATCTCAAGAACATTTGGAGCCGCTCGTGGATAACAGCCTCGTTCTTATTGTGGAGGATGAGCCGGAAATTGCGCAGATTTTGGATGCCTATCTGGTGCGTGAAGGCTATCGCACGGTGCGTGCGTCTGATGGCGAAACGGCGCTGCAACATCATGCGCTGCTGTCGCCGGATATCGTTCTGCTCGATGTCCGCATTCCAAAGCTGGATGGTTTTGCAGTGCTTGCGCGCTTGCGGCAGACCCGAAATACACCCGTTATCATGGTGACAGCATTGGCCGAAGATATCGATCGGCTCAGCGGTCTGCGTCTTGGTGCCGATGATTATGTCGTCAAACCATTCAATCCCCAGGAAGTGGTTGCGCGCGTCAAGGCGGTGCTGCGGCGTACAAAGGGCGATCAGGAGGAAACGCTGCGGCGGTTCGGCGCAATTGAAGTTGACTTCAATGCCTACGCGGCTTTCGTCAACCGCGACGGGGAGCGGATTGCTCTCCAGCTCACTCTCAGCGAATTCAGAATCCTTGCTTATATGGTCCGCCGCCCCACGCACGCCTTCGACCGCGCTGATATTCTCGATGCCTGCCTGCCGGAAAGCGATGCGCTGGTCCGCACGGTGGACACGCATATATCCAATCTGCGAAAGAAGCTTGAAACGCTCGGGCAGAAAGATTTCTTCCCCGCAGTTCGCGGCATCGGTTACCGTCTGGCGGATCCCAAATGAAATTACCCACGCTGCCGCTTGCCACACTGACCGCGATCATAATCGCTGCCATGCTTCTGCTCAGCGTCGGTCTGGCTTATCTGGGGGTCACCTCTTACGCCGCCTATCTTGAAGAAGGGGTGATCAAAAGTCTGCCTGCCAATGCCGCCCAAGCCTATCGGGACATGAATTCCGGCATCGTACCCGAACCGGCAGCGATAAAGGAATTGTTCGCGCATCTCGATAGCCTTTCCGATCCGGTCGATTTTCAACTCTATATTTCCGTACTCGTCTGCGGACTGGTCTCTGCGCTTATTTGCAGCATCATCGGAATATATCTGGCCAGGAGGATCGCACAGCCTCTGGAGCAGCTGACGCTGGTAGCGGAAGGGCTGAAGTCCGGAGATTTTTCCGTCCGGCTCAAGGAGTCGCACACAAGTACGGTGGAGGTTAAAAGCCTCATTGAAAGCTTCAACGCCTTGGCAACCAGCCTCGAAACTATGGAGGAGAGGCTGCGCTTCAACAATATGGCTGTCGCACACGAGTTGCGCACACCGCTTACCATATTGCGCGGATCGATGCAGGGTATGGTGGATGGCGTTTTCCCTATGGATACGAAAACGGTGGCAAGCCTTTTGCTGCAGGTTGAGGGTTTGTCGCGACTTGTCGAAGACCTGCGCACCCTCTCGCTGGCGATAGGACAGAAACTCGTCATGGATCGCGAGCATTTTGTGCTGTCGGAGCTGGTGGAGACCGTGCTCGACGCAGCCAAGCCCATGCTTGAGGCAAGCAAGCTTGTCGTTGAAAGGGATTTGTCGCCAAGGACAGCGGTCGCTGACCGCCAACGCATCCGGCAGGCCATACTCGCGCTTCTCGAAAATGCCTGCCGGTATGCTGCGGACGGCGGAATATTGCGATGCCAGACGGAACTGACCGCCGATGGTTTCATCGCCATCCGCATTCTCGACCGTGGTCCGGGGCTTCCCGAAAATATAGGCGATATAAGCGTTGCTCCGTTCTGGCGCGGAGATGCATCTCGTTCAAGGGCAACTGGCGGAACGGGGCTTGGCCTGTCTGTCGTACAGGCGATAGCGGCGGCTCATGGTGGCAAACTTGAACTCCGTAACCGGGCAGGCGGCGGCGCTATCGTATCCATTCTCATTCCAGAGAATTTTACGGAATGCTCTGCATGAGCGCGAAGTTTAGTGTGCAGCCTTTGTCCTTTCCGCGAGCTACTGCTTTCGCGTGTATTGACGGTGGTAGAGCCAATGTCCCATTCGTTCTCATGCAAACGAAACATTGGCGCTTAATCGGTGCTTGCTCACACTCTTTTGGGCCTGACCTCGATATTTGTGGAAGAGGGGATAAATGGAAAGTCAGCTAGCTTCCCCCAGACGAATCCGAGTAATCAGCATTGGATTATTGCTTGGCTTTTGGGGGCAGCGTCACCCCTGATATATGTGTCGTATCTGTCACCAAGCTGAAAAGAGCAATCCTTCTTCTCGCAAATCGTTGAGCACGCAACGTTCCGGGCAAGAACAACTTTTCAAGATGCTCGGCAAGTAGTGGCGGTGATGGAGCAAACGGCTTTGCCTCTCTGTTCGGAAGGGCACATTGCACTGATGCGGAACCAGACCCTGAATAACCCCTGCCGTATTTCATGGGGGCTCGTATCGTGAGAAATTGTAGACCAACCCGCCGATTTCATAACCCCAGATGGCATGTCGGTTGTTTTTGTGTACCACCTGACGTAAGTTTCGAGCAGCAAACAATTGCGAACCACCCAATTGGTTTTGATCCTATGGCGCATGCCTGATTGGTCGGAAGAGCGGGAAGGGCAGTTTGATCTAAAGACGCATTTATCTGGTAGCATGCTGAGAAGAATGGCTAGGAGGTTCACTCTCCCATTCGGGGCGCGACTTCCCATCGAAAGGTGGGCCTCATCCCGTTATGACGTTATAGAACAGCTAATAGTGCCTCGGCTGCGTCTCCGTCTATGATCAGGCCGTTCACGATCCCGCTTTTGAGCAGTGCTTTGGCAGCGACGGCCTTCTCCTGCCCGGCGATCAGCAGGACCACCTGAACCTTCTTTAACTCGGCGAAGCTCAGAGCAATCGTGCGCTGGTTCATCTCGTGTTCGACTTGCTGCCCGTTCTCGTCGAAGAAGATGCCGTTGGTGTCGCCGATAGCTCCGGCAGCACGCAGGCTATCCAGTTCGGATTTGCTCAACATGTTTTGGCGGCGCAGCAGCGAATCCTCTGTCAGTTCACCGGCACTGATGAAGCACACGGAAGCGGTGCGGGCAATTTCTAGCGCGCGTGCCACAGAACGTTGGGAGATAAGGACTTTTCGATCTTCAGCGGAATCTGCGATGAAGGGAACAGGAAGGAAGAAGCCTTGTCCGCCCGTCCGCCGCGCCAGCATGTGCACAACTTCGAACGGATTATAGGCCGAGTTTGCGGTCAGCGACCCCATCACGGAAATGAAGCGCGCTTGCGGCGCACGTACACCGGCAAGTTGTAGCGTCATTTGTTCTATGGTTCGCCCCCATCCAGTGCCGATAGTCGCATCCTCATGGTCGGCCAGAAAGCTTTTCAGATAGGTGGCGGCTGCAACGCCGACAGCTCGGAACGATACCTGTTTGCGGATTTCAGAGGCTGTGTCGTCATCGGAGTGAAAGCCAAATGGCGGCGTTGAAATACAAAAATCTAGACCGTACTGGCCCATCAGCTCATTTTCCACGGGCAAGGTGCCAGCGTTCTGATGGTCGATGGAGATGCTGACGAGACCGCTTTCGCGGGCCTCGCCTAGTATCTTGTTTACGCGTGCCCGGGTGAGGCCCAGTCGGGATGCGGTCGCCTCCTGGTTGAATCCTCCAACATAGTAAAGCCACGCCACGCGCACCATCAGGCTGTCTTCGGATTCGCTCATCTGTCTCTCTTTCGTTTTTCAGCCACATAATTACAAATGTATTTTCATTTGACATTTGTAATTATGTGGCACTTAATGCCAATCGTTCCGGCGGACAAGAGCGCGAAAGGGCAGTGAGGTCAATCGGAAACGAAACTGGCGCAAGGCGACGGAATGGCGGTTCTGGAGGAACAGAAACAGATATTCGCCGATGCGACAGAAGGGGAGAAACGGCGAAGTGGCGATGGCGTCTTTCGCGATGGTCACCATCCAGTTCGACGTCAAGTGAACTGAACGTGTCCGCGAGTAGCAATCAAAGTCAGATGTGGAATCAACCACATGGCTTTTGGGAGGAAAAAATGGGTTTCGGATGTTTCAAGAAAGCAGCGACTGTTACAGCTCTTGCCATGCTCATGGGCACGGCGAGCGCTTCGGCTACAAATGTCGCCTGGGTGCATTCCAATGCTGCCGCGCAGTCCGAGCAGCGCGCAAAAGCGGGCTTTGATGCCTGGCTCAAGGCGACAAACAAGGACTGGAATATCAGCGTGCTTGACAGCGGTGGCTCCGGTGAACGCACGGCGTCGAACATTCAAGATGCGGCCTCTCGCGGGGTGGATGCGATCATCGTCAGCATGTCGGATTTGCGCGCTTCACGCGCTGCAATCGATTCCGCTGTTGCGGCCAAAATTCCAGTTTTCGCGATCGATAGCGGTCAAGTCGACGGTGTGGTGGTCGATGTAACCACCAATAATTGGGCAATGTCGGCTGACGTGTCGCCCTATTTGCTCAATGAAATGGGCGCCAAGGGTAATCTTGTCTTCCTGCGTATGGCTGAGCACCATGGCACGCGCAAGCGCGGCGACGTGATGGAAACGGTGCTGAAGGAATACCCGGAAGTGAAGGTAATCGCCGAGCACAATATCGATTATACAGCGTTCTTCGAAGACACAACCAAGACTATGCAGGACTATGCATCGCGTTTTGGCGAAGAGATCAATGCTGTCTGGGCACCGTGGGATGAGCCCGCACAAGCTGCGATCAACGCGCTGAATGCTGCTGGTCTGAAGAATGTCAAAGTGATTGGCATTGACGGCCATCCGCAGGCCATCGAAGAAGTTTGCAAGCCCGACAGCCTGATGATTGCGACGGTCTCGCAGCCATTCGAAAAGATGGGCGCACAGACTGGCGAATGGATTGAAAGCATCGTGGTCAAAAAGGAAGACACAACAAAGGTCATTCCGTCCAAAACCGTGTATCTCGATGCGCCACTCGTAACCAAGCAGAACTGCAAGGACTTCCTCCCGAAGTAGTAGGCAAGCCCCAAGTGGCCTGCTTCTGGCCGGAGCGCAACGTTCCGCGCTCCGGTCCCTTTAAAGTAGATTGAATTCGTTGGAGTTTTCCGATGGCCGTAAGCCTGTCGCAGATCGTTATGTCCTATCCAGGAACGCTGGCGCTGGATCAGGTGAACGCCGAGTTTCGGTTTGATGAGGTGCATGGACTGATCGGAGAAAACGGTGCTGGAAAGACCACTCTGGTCAGTATTCTTGGTGGTAGTAAAAGTCCGACTTCGGGTACAATCACCATTGATGGCACTGACGTAAAACTATCGAGTGCTGGGGATGCGCTACGCAAGGGCATTGCGCATGTATCACAGGAAGGCAGTCTCGTGCCCGGACTGACCGGTGCGCAGAATATTCTGCTTGGTGATGAGCCTCGCCTGGGGCTAGGTGTCATTGACAAGCGCAGACTGTTGTCGCGTGCCTGCGAATTACTCAAGCGTTGGTTTCCGCAAGTTTCTATTGATCTTGACCAGCAGGTCGACATGCTGCCCATGGCTGACCAGAAGATCATCGAAATTGTTCGCGCATTGCGTGGCGATGTCCGGCTGCTCATCCTTGACGAGCCCACGGCCACTTTGCCTGCACGCGAAAAGGAAAGTCTCTGGGAGATTATCAGGGCTTTGCCGCGGCAAGGAGTTGGCATCGTCTTGATCAGCCATTTCCTCTCGGAAATTAGAGCACTGAGCGATAGAATTACGGTCCTGCGTGATGGCCGTCATGTTGCGACGCTTCAGGTCACTGAAGCGAGCGAAGCCGGGCTGATCGATCTGATGCTGCAACGCACTGGCAGCAAAACGGCGATGGTCTCGGAGGGAAATCAAAATCGCAGTTTCGGTCGCGTGGTTTTGGAAGTGAGTGACTGGCGTGCAGGTAATGTCGAAGTTGACAAATTTTCCATCCGTGCCGGTGAAATCGTCGGCCTGATCGGTTTGACCGGCGCCGGTCATTTTGGCTTCGCCCGTTCGCTCTATGCGGGGAGTGGCGTCACCCGCGGCATCTGCCGTTTTCAGGGCGACGTCATCGCCCGGATCGATGCGCGTACCATGCAGAAAAAGGGCGTCGCTCTGGTCCCCGATCACCGCATGGAATATTCGCTGATCGGCGAATGGGATGTGCGTGAAAACCTTGCCATGGTGCATCCGTCATTCGCGGCCTTGGGCGGTACGGGCGTGCTGTCGATGCGCCGTGAAGCGCAGGAAGCCGACCGCACTATGCAGCTTTTGAACGTGAAGGCGCATTCGCGCAATCAGTTCGTGAAGGACCTGAGCGGCGGCAACAAGCAAAAGGTTTCTATCGGCAAGTGGTTGTACGGCGCAGACGACCACTACCGGTTGATGATTTTCATCGAACCCACTGAGGGTGTCGACATCGGGGCCAAGCGTGAAATTCATGCTCAGATGCGCCGGCTCGCCGACAAGGGCGTGGCAATTCTGGTCACGTCGTCCGACCTACTGGAAGTTGCTGACGTGGCAGACCGCGTCATCCCGTTCGTGAACGGTTCTCCGGGGGCTGAAATTCCGCGAGAGGCCTTTTCCGAAGCGAAGTTCATTGCCGCAATGGCAGGAGTCATCCAATGAATACACAAAACCTCGCGGTTGCTCCGCAATCGTCGCGTCACGCGCAGAGCTTTGGCAAGAAGCTCAAGGGTGAATGGCTGCTGAAATATTCTACCCTCATTGTATTGCTTTTGCTGTTTGCCGGGTTCTCGTTGACAGTGGATCGCTTTCTGACAGCCAACAATCTGCTCAACATCCTCCAGCAGATCGCCATGCTCACCATTGTTGGCGCGGGTCTGACTTTCGGCTTCGCAGCACGTGAAATGGACCTTTCCGTCGGTTACATGGTCGGTATGGCTGGTATTGCGGTACCGCTGCTGTTGGTTGCGGGCACGCCTTTGCCATTGGCGTTGCTGGCCGGATTGGGGGCAGGATTTGTTGTCGGTGCCGTCAATGCGGCGCTCGTCACCCTGGTCGGCGTACCCTCATTGATTGCGACGCTGGCGGTAGGCTCCATTCTGTATGGCATCAATTTTCTGATGACCGGCGGACGGGCGATTTATGGCGGTCTTCCGGCCAGTTATCTCTGGCTGGGACAGGGGCAGCTCTTCGGCGTTCCCGTGCTTGCCTATGCCATGGTCGTTGTGGTTTTCGTCGCCTGGTTCCTGATGGAGCGCACTGTCTTCGGTCGTTACATTTACGCTGTCGGCGGCAACCTCAAGGCTGCGGAGCTGTCAGGCGTGAACGGTCGCTTCTATCGCGCCGCTGCCCTGATCGTCTGCTCGATTTTCGCAGCCGTTGCAGGGGCGCTTCTGGCAGCGCGCCTAGGCTCCGGCCAGCCGAATGCTGGCGAACGCTATCTCCTCGACGGTTTAGCTACGGTATTCATCGGCATGACCATGTTCCGTCCCGGTACGGCAACGATTGCCGGAACCTTCTTCGGCGCGCTGTTTATCGGCGTCATCAATAACGGCCTCAATCTGATTGGCATGGATACGTATATCCAGAGCATCGTGAAGGGCCTCATCATTCTCGTAGCGGTCGCGGTTGTCTCGCGTACCACCAAACTAAAGCTCCTGTGAGGGCATCGAACCGGACATCATGAAACATTTGCAACAGACAGGTCTGTCGGAGGCGCACGTGCAAAATCCGAGTAACTCCAATCTTCTCGAACTCTATCGAACGATGCGCCGCATCCGCACCTTTGAAGAACGCGTTGGCGAACTCTTCGTGCGAGGTCAGACGGCAGGTTCGATGCTTCACCTTTCCATTGGCGAAGAAGCAGCTGCCGCTGGTGTGTGTGCCGCCATGCAGCCGCAGGACACATTTACAACGCATCATCGCGGCCACGGCATCTTTCTGGCCCGCGGCGCTGATCCCAGGCAGATGATGGCTGAAATCGGCGGCAAGGAAACTGGATATTGCCAGGGCAAGGGCGGCTCCATGCACATTGCCGACATGGCACTCGGCCATCTTGGGGCCAACGCTATCGTGGGTGGTGGTATCCCATCTGTGGTCGGTGCTGGACTGTCGAGCAAATACCTGAAGAAAAATTCCGTTTCGCTCGCATTTTTTGGCGACGGCGCAATGCAACAGGGTATTCTCTATGAGAGCATGAACATGGCCGCCCTATGGGGTCTGCCGGTGGTTTTTGTCTGCATCAACAATCAGTACGGCATGGGAACGCGCGTCGATCAGGCGACCGCCAACACTGCCTTTGATCAGCGTGCCCACGCATTCGGCCTCAATGGAAGGGTTGTCGATGGCATTGATGTTGAGGAAGTCAAGCATGCGGCCCAAGGGTTGATCGATGATGCGCGGCTCGGCAAGCCGGGTTTCCTGTCGGTCACCTGCTATCGGTTCTTTGGTCATGCGCGCATGGATAAGAGTCCATACCGCGCAGAGGCGGAAGAACTCGAAGGTCGCAAGAAGGACCCTGTGAAATTTACGCGCGACCAGCTCCTAACCTCCGGTTTCGCGCAGGAGGCCGCACTTGACGCCATGGATAGCGATATTGCGGCCGAGATGGACGCCACCATCGATTTCACCGTCGAATCCAAGGCGCCGCCGCTAACTTCCATGTTCAAGGATGTGTATGCCTTAGGCGAGCCTGAGCCCGAACCTGTCCGCACCCGTATCGACCGCGTACTTTCCAAGGATGAAGCATAATGGTTGCCATGACTTACCGCGACGCGCTGCGCAAAGCGCTGGATGACGCCATGGCGGTGGACAACACCATCGTCGTGATCGGCGAGGAGGTCGGGCGCTATGGCGGCGCCTATGGCGTTACGAAGGACCTTATCGGGAAGTACGGTCCTGAACGCCTGATCGATACGCCAATATCCGAACCGGCTATTGTTGGTGCGGCGGTCGGGGCTGCGATGACCGGGCTGCGGCCAGTTGCCGAGCTGATGTATATCGATTTTCTTGGCATGACGATGGACCAGCTTGCCAATCAGGCAGCAAAGATACGCTACATGTTCGGTGGGCAAATCGGCGTGCCGATGGTGCTGCGCACCCAAGGCGGCACCGGGCGTTCTGCAGGTGCCCAACATTCCCAGAGCCTTGAAGCATGGATAATGCATACGCCAGGTCTGCGCCTTGCCATGCCCGCCACGATCCAGGATGCCTATCATCTACTGCGCCAGAGCCTGACGAAGCCTGATCCCGTGGTCTTCATCGAGCACAAGGCGCTTTATACCCGCAAGGAAGAAGTCGATCTCGACGCCGAGCCGCTCGAATGGGGTAAGGCTGCGGTCCGTCGTACCGGCAAGGATCTAGTCATTGTCACCTATTCGCGCCAGCTTCATTATGCACTCGATGCCGCCGAGAAGCTTTCCACGAAGGGGATCGAAGCGACGGTCATCGATCTGCGGACGCTTAATCCGCTCGATTTCGACACAGTGCGTGAACATGTCGAGCGTGTCGGCAAGGCAATGGTGGTTTCCGAAGGCGTCATGACTGCCGGTGTCGCCGCGGAACTCGCTGCTCGCATTACCGAGGAATGCTTTGACTATCTCGAACAGCCGGTGGTGCGTGTCGCCGGTGAAGATATTCCAATTTCGGTTTCGCAAGAATTGGAAACCGGAAGCGTTCCAACACCCGATTTCATTCGTTCCGTTGCCGAGAAGATGCTGTCATGACTGAACGGATTCTCAAAATGCCACGCCTTGGCGAGACGATGGAGGAAGGCAGGATTGTCGGCTTCCTCGTCAAGCCAGGGGACAGTTTCAAACGCGGGGATTCCATAATCGAAATCGAAACGGACAAGACCGTGGCTGAGTTTCCAGCCTTGGGTGACGGTACGTTGAACGAATGGATCGGCACTATTGGTGATCAGGTCATGGTTGGTGCGCCATTGGCGCGTATCGATATCGGCGATGGTCCCGACTGGACGGATGAAGGTGGCGAAAGCGCGCCTTCTCCTGAAGAACCGGCTGCGTTGCACCCCGCACGCGCAGCCGGTTCGCAGAACGAACGCGTTGTCACCGACCTCGATATGCCTCGTCTTGGTGAAACGATGGAAGAAGGCCGTATCGTTCGCTGGCTGAAAAACGCAGGCGAGAGCTTTGAACGCGGCGAAGCCGTGCTAGAGATCGAGACAGACAAAACCGTCGCGGAGTTTCCGGCGCTGGCGAGTGGAACGCTTGTCGATATCTTGCGCGGGGAAGGCGAAATGGTCACGGTGGGCGAGACCATAGCCCGTATTGAAGTAGCCGCTGCAGATATCGCAACGCCTGAAGTGGCGGTTCTAAAGGCTGAGCCAATCCCGTTTGAAGCCAAAACGTCGACTGCCAGGCAGGCGACTCCGGCAAGAGAGGGCGGGCGGGTTCGGGCCACGCCGCTTGCTCGCAAAGTTGCGCGCCAGAATGGCGTCGACATCAGTTTGCTTTCGGGCAGTGGTCGCCGGGGACGGATCGAGAAAGAAGATGTGCTGGCAGCGTCGAGCAATTCGAAATCGAACAGCGCTGTGCACTTTACCGATCTTGCGAATGGCCGTGTCGCCTATCTGGATCAGGGTCCGAAAAATGGCCGCACAATCCTGCTGCTGCACGGTTTCTCTGGTGACCGGACGACCTGGACCGGTATTGCATCGGGTCTGCGCCGGGCGAATTTCCGGGTAATTGCGCCCGATCTTCCTGCTCACGGACTAACGACCATCAACGCGACGAACGCGGATGAACTCGGCGCATTCCTGCCCGCATTCCTCGACGCTCTGAGGGTTGCCGAGGTCGATGTCGTTGCGCATTCTCTCGGAGCAGTCGCAGCTACACAATTTACGGCTGCGCATGTAAGCCGTGTTTCGAGCTTGACGATGATCGCTCCTGCCGGTCTTGGTTCTGACGTGGACGGAGGATTCATTTCTGGCATGGCCCATGCAACAACGGCAGGCGAAGTCAGCCATCTGCTGCGTCGTATCGCTGCCAAGCCCGTCGAGCTTTCGCCGGAACTGGCTGCGGAGTTTGCAAAAACCATGGCCCAAGGGCGTCTCAAGGCGCTGGCAGCAGCCATTGTTGGCCCTTCAGGGCAAATGACCGACATTGTTCCGGCACTGGAAAAGCTTTCTCGCGCGAAACCGGTACGTGTTCTGGTTGGACTTCTGGATCGCATCATCCCATGGCAACAGGCGACGACACTTCCGCCTTCAATCGCGGTGCATTTTCTCAGCCAGTCTGGCCATATGCCGCAATGGGATCAGGCGAAGGATGTTCTCGATCTGATTTTGAATTCCATCGGAGGTGCCCATGACTGAGGACGTCAGGCTTCGTCTCAAGACAGCGCAGGCACGGCTCGGCGCTTTTGCGAAAGCTGCGCCCGAATTGATGACTGGCTTCGCCAAGGTCAGCAAAACCGCAACCGCTGCCGGCGCGTTTTCATCCGCTCAGCGCGAATTGATCGCGGTCGGTATTGCCGTCGTGAAGGGATGCGAAGATTGCATCTATTACCACGTGGATGCAGCGATCCGGCATGGAGCAAGCGAGCAGGAACTGGTCGAGGCGCTTGAGGTAGCCGTTGAAATGGGCGGCGGACCGGCTGTCATGTATGCGGGCAAGGCGCTGGAAGTCTTTCGAGGCCTGAGTTGAAACGTGCGCGATGAGGTATGCGAAGACGGAGGAGTTTTCGCATCTGCCTCGGGAGGAGTTGAATGACTTATTTTCTCACCGCCGATGGAGGAACGGAAAGTGTCCGCGCGCGGGTTTACGATCTTTCGGGCATGTGCCTTGCAAGTGCCGCAGTTCCTTATGAGACCAAGTTTTCCAGCGGCGCTCGTGCCGAACAGAACCCCGAAGACTGGTGGTCAGGCTTTGTAAAGGCTGCGCGCAAGGCGATTGCGGATTCGTCCGTCGATCCGTCGGCCATAGAAGCGATCACGCTCGCCACGACCAGCTGTACGGTCGTGGCTCTGGACGTGGACGGAAAGCCGCTGCGTCCATCGATCATCTGGATGGACGTTCGAGCAAGTGCCGAGGCCGATGCTGTCCTCGCCACTGCGGATATTGCCCTGCAGGCCAATGGCGGCGGCCGAGGACCGGTTTCGGCGGAATGGATGATCCCGAAAGCACTGTGGCTCGCGCGGAATGAGCCTGAGATATTCGACAAGGCAGATACGATCTGCGAGTATCAGGATTTCATGACACTGCGCCTGACCGGCGAAAAAGCCGCCAGTCTGAACAATGTGTCGCTCCGCTGGCACTATTCGACGGATCGTGGCGGTTTCCCGGTCACACTTCTGGGGAAACTTGGCCTCGGTGATGTACTGCAGAAATGGCCTTCTCGCGTGGTCGCGCCCGGAGAGGTCATCGGAGGGCTTTGTGCATCCGCCGCTTCCGAACTTGGCCTCTCGCAGAGCGTAAAGGTAGTGCAGGGGGGCGCCGACGCACTTATCGGCATGATAGGACTGGGCGTGGCCAAGCCCGGTCAGCTTGCGCTGATAACCGGCTCGTCCCACTTGCAATTTGGTGTTGCGGACAAACCTTTGCACGCGCCGGGCATATGGGGCAGCTATCCCGATATGGTCTATCCCGGACGCTACATTATCGAAGGTGGGCAGACGTCCACCGGCTCGATCATCGCATGGCTCGGACGCCTGATGAACGGGACCATGGACATGGAAGCGCTCAACGCCAAGGCGGCTGCGCTGGAGCCGGGCGCTGAAGGGCTTCTGGTACAGGATCATTTTCAGGGCAACCGCACGCCCTATACCGATGCCTTGTCTCGTGGTGCAATCGTCGGACTGACGCTGGCGCATGAACCGCATCATATCTTCCGTGCCATTATGGAAGGTATCAGTTTCGGCACCCGTAGCATTCTTGATGCCATGGCTGAAGCCGGTTATCGCGGCCAGGAAATCACCGTCGGCGGCGGTGCGAGCGCGTCACCGCTCTGGCTGCAAATCCATGCCGACACTGCGGGCTTGCCCGTCTGTGTGCCGCAGTCACGCGATGCGCCTTCAGTGGGGGCTGCGGTACTCGCTGCGCATGGAGCAGGCCATTTCGCAACCATCGATGAGGGTATTGCCGCCATGGTGAAGCCCGGCAAGCGCATAGAGCCGCGTCTGCGCGAGATGGCTCTCTACAATGAAATCTATCAGCAATACCGGGCGCTTTATCCGGCATTGAAAGCGGTTCGGGCTGCCTGAGGCATTTTTGCGGGAGGACAGAATGCTCAAGGATTTTCAACTGACTGGTAAGCGCGCTGTCATAACCGGCGGCGCAAGGGGTATCGGGCGAGCCATTGCCGAGCTTCTCGTTGAAGCCGGCGCGACGGTCATCATTACCGACCGCGATGAAGTGGCTGCCAGGCAGACGGTCGCGGAACTCACCGTCCGTCGTCTTTCTTCTGCGAGCCTGTACATTCTGGATGTCACCGATCGTGACGCAGCGGAACGAACAGCCAATGCTATTGCCGCGGAGTTCGGCGTTCCGGACATCCTGGTCAACAATGCGGGCATCGTTCGCAACAGTCCCGCGAGCGAAACGTCCGAAGCGGACTGGCGCGCTGTAATCGACGTCAATCTTAACGGCGTCTTTTATTGTGCCCAAGCCTTCGGCAAGCGCATGGCAGCTGTCGGGCGCGGCGCTATCGTCAATATTTCGTCAATGTGCGGCGAGATCGTCGTCTATCCGCAGCCGCAGGTTGCCTACAACGCGGCTAAAGCCGGAGTAAACCTCATTACCAAGTCTTTGGCTGTGGAATGGGCAAAGCAAGGCGTTCGCGTCAATGCGGTTGCACCCGGCTACACCGCGACGGAACTGACACTTGCTGGCCGCAGCAATGAGGAATGGTTCTCAACCTGGATGCGCATGACGCCACAGGGACGGCTGGGAGAGCCGAGAGAGATCGCGAATGCCGTTCTGTTTCTGGCCTCCGATGCTGCAAGTTTTGTGACCGG
Source organism: Ochrobactrum sp. PL_is501 (assembly GCF_055816895.1). Lineage (NCBI taxonomy): Bacteria > Pseudomonadati > Pseudomonadota > Alphaproteobacteria > Hyphomicrobiales > Brucellaceae > Ochrobactrum > Ochrobactrum sp. PL_is501. The sequence continues at coordinate 42,601 of NZ_JBVPGR010000021.1, forward strand.
CACCGTGCTTGCCGTGGATGGCGGCTATACCGCGCTTTGATTTTGGGAGGATGACATGACAGAACAGGCAAGAATCGCCCTCATTACCGGTGCAAGTCGCGGTATTGGCCGAGCCATTGCAATCGGCATGACCAAACGTGGCTTCGATGTTGCTATCAACGACATCGAGCGCCAACAGGATGCCTTGCAGGAGGTGGCACGCGCGATTGAGGCCACAGGCCGGGAGGCTCTGACCCTCTATGCCGATGTGAGCAACAAAGCCGACGTAGAAGCGATGGTCAGCAATGTTGTTGATGTGTTCGGTCGCATCGATGCTCTCGTAAACAATGCCGGGATTCTGATCGCCGGTGACGTCGAGCACCTGAAGGAAGAGCACTGGGATAGTGTGCTTGATGTCAACGCAAAGGGTACGTTTCTGGTCGTTCAGGCAGCGCTTCCTCACATGAAGCGGCAGAAATACGGTCGCATCGTCAATATCGCCTCCATCGGCGGCAAGCACGGTGCGCCCGAACAGGCCCATTATTCCGCATCCAAGGCTGCCGTCATGGGCTTCACCCGCGTTCTGGCTCAGGAGGTTGGCACGTATGGGATCACCGCCAACTGCATTTGCCCCGGGATTATTCTGACGGACATGGGACGGGTCAACCTCGATGATGCCGTCGTGCGCCAGGCGTGGCAGGAGAAGACGGCGATGCGTCGTATCGGCGACCCGGAGGACGTCGTTGGTCCGGTCGCATTTCTGGCATCTGATGATTCCGCTTTTGTTACAGGACAAAGCCTCAACGTCGATGGCGGTATAGTGTTGAGCTAGAAGAGCATTGGAAACGACAAGCTTCTTGAGGCAGTCAGCAAGCCCGTATCGCGAAATGATTCACCTCGCTTACTCGTCAGAAAGAGAAGTATCCAGAATTTTCTCGATCATTTCGGTGGCGAGCTGCACAAACATATCCGTTTTCTTGCGCGTCTGATCGAGGCAAGCTTCGAGCCACAGACCATCCAGGATGGCGTGGACACAAATGGCGGCGCGCTCGATCTCCGCAGGCGTAAGCTCTCGCCCTTCGGCTATGAAAACTTCGGCGAGAAGCGGTTCGGTTGCCCGGCGAAGATTTGCATAGCTTTCATCGCGCACCGCCATAATCATCGGGTCCACGCGATTCTGGCTGATGAACGTGGCCCAAAGCGACAGCATCCGATCATCGGATGCTTGCCCTTCAAGCGTTGCCTTGATGAATTGCAGTAGCCGCTGCTGCGGTTTCCCCTCTCGCCCTTCCAATATTGCCATGCTGGAGGCCGTGATCAGCTCCATCGTGCGCCGATATGCTGCGACAATCAGATTGGCCTTGTTTTCAAAGTGGTGGCGTATCAGCCCGTTTGTCACGCCCGCGCGAGCCGCAACGGCACGCACGGTCGTCGCTTGAATGCCGACCTCGGATATACATTCCAATGTCGCTTCAATCAACTCGCGGCGGCGTTCGCTTTCTGGGGCGCGTTTGAACAAGCCTGTCATGAAGCGCAAATTCTCCTTCGCTACATCTGTCGCATATATGGCGGCAAAGGCAAGGACGGCGTCCGTAATTATGCACTTGCATAATAACTTTGGATATGTATAGCTTCCGGCATAGGCGATTGCCCAACAAGAGTGCCGGCAAGGCAGCAGGGGAATACGATCAGGCGGAGGAGCATTTTCAGTAAAAGTGCGAAGCGATGCGCGGCGGCAAAGGTCGCGGCCCTGCCTTGCAAACCTGTCAATGCCTGCCGGTCGATCAGCCAGGCTGAAAACCTCACCCGACACGCCATCGATAGTCATGAGCCGGCGAGGGCGGACCCCACGGTCCGCTTTCCGGAACAATGGAACAATGCCCATGCGCGAGCCACGTTACGATATATTGTTCGAACCCATAAAGATTGGTCCGGTCACCGCGCCCAACCGCTTTTATCAGGTGCCGCATTGCAGCGGCATGGGGCATCGCTATCCTGACGCCGACCGCCATATGCGGCGGATGAAGGCAGAGGGCGGCTGGGGCGTCGTCGCCACGCAGGAAACCGAAATCCACCCCACCTCCGATATCACCCCGTCCAATCAGGGCAGGCTGTGGGACGACAAGGACATTCCGCGCCTTATCCAGTTGACCGATGCCGTGCATGAACAGGGAAGCCTCGCAGCGATCCAGCTTGTGCACAACGGCATCCATATCGCTAACCGCTTGACGCGGCTTTCGCCGATTGGACCGTCGGATATCATGGTCGATGTGGAAGATCCGGTTCAGGCGCGTGCCATGGATAAAAGCGACATAGCCCAATTTCGCAAATGGCATCGCGATGCCGCATTGCGCGCCAAGCGCGCGGGCTTCGACATCATTTATGTCTATGCCGGTCATGACATGACCCTGCTGCAGCATTTTCTGCTCAGCCGTTACAACAAGCGCACTGATGAATATGGCGGCAGCTTTGAAAACCGCCTCCGCCTTTTCCGCGAGGTAATCGCTGATACGCGCGACGCCGTGGGCGATAAATGCGCCATTGCGGTGCGTTTTGCCGTTGAGGAGTTTTTGGGCGCCGATGGTCTGACCCACGATGGAGAAGGGCGCGATGTTGTAGCGGCGCTTGCCGACGAACCCGATCTCTGGGACGTCAACCTCTCCAACTGGTCGAATGACAGTCAAACCTCCCGGTTTTCGCAGGAGGGCTTTCAGGAGGAGTTCGTCTCCTTTGTAAAACCTCTCACCTCAAAACCCGTTGTGGGGGTAGGGCGTTATACGTCTCCCGACGCGATGGTGCGTGCGATCAAAAAAGGCATTTTCGATCTGATAGGCGCGGCTCGCCCGTCGATTGCCGATCCCTTCCTGCCAGCGAAAATTCGCGATGGCCGCATCGACGACATACGCGAGTGCATCGGCTGCAACATCTGCACGGCCAGTGACAACACGGTGGCGCCGATGCGCTGTACGCAAAACCCGACCATTGGCGAAGAATGGCGCAAGGGCTGGCACCCGGAAATTATCCCGCCTCTTGAGGCGCCGCAATCCGTACTCGTCATCGGCGGCGGGCCCGCCGGGTTGGAAGCGGCGCGAGCCACGGCGCAGCGCGGCGCCGATGTGATGCTGGCTGATGCGGCACAGGAATGGGGTGGCCGCGTTGCGCAGGAATGTCGCCTTCCTGGCCTTGCTGCCTGGGGCCGCGTGCGCGACTGGCGTCTTGGCCAGTTGCGACAGGCGCCCAACGCGCAACTCTATCTCGATAGCCGGCTTAGTGCAGAAGATGTTCTTTCTTACGGCATCCCGCATGTGGCGATTGCCACCGGCGCGCGCTGGCGGGACGATGGAGTTGGCCGGATTCATCGTGACCCGCTCGGTTATCTTGCCGAGGGTGCGATTGTCAGCGTCAACGCGCTGCTCGAAAGCGGCGTGGATGCGCTTGCGAACGATGGGCCGGTCGTGATCTTCGATGACGACCGCTATTATATGGCGAGCGTTCTCGCAGAACTCATCGCAGCGTCGGGACGAGCCGTGACTTTTGTCACTCCTGCCGCGATTGTCGCGCCCTGGACCGAGCACACGCTTGAACAAGGTCGCGTGCAGCGCCGCCTGATTGAAAGGGGCGTCGAGCTTGTCCCGTTGCATCAGCTTGCCGGACGCCGGAAGGATGCGCTTGATATTGCCTGCGTTTATTCCGGCAAAATCCGCACTGTCGATTGCGCGATACTGGTTCCGGTCACGTCGCGCCTGCCAAACGATCAGCTCTGGCACGATCTGGTAGTCTTGAAACATCAATGGATGGATCACGGTTTGGAAACGGTCGAGCGCATCGGTGACTGTCTTTCTCCAGGTATAATTGCTGCGGCAACCTATGCAGGGCATGGTTATGCGAGAAGCCGCAACCAACTGTCGCCGGAAGACAATTACGATATTTACCGGTGAGGAATTAGAGCATAATCCGACCGGAGTGAAACGAGGATCGATAAGATTATGCTTGAAATTGAATAAGTTAGAGCGCCGATCTGATCCAATCAGATCGAAACGCGCTCTAACGAAGAACGGCCATTTGTTCCTGCATTGACGCGCAGGATCATGCGGCGAACTCAACATTCGGAGGGAGCGGGAGACCGGGCAACAGGCATCGCCGCATTGACTGCGTCGATCTTGATCTCATGCTCGTGCAACCAGGTCTTCAGCTTTGCCTGCGGGTTTTAAGCATTCCCTAAATTGAAATCCTGTTGATGCGTGATTACGATAGTAATAGTATCGAATTATCATCATGTAATCATAAATAATTTAGCTTCTTCTAAACTAAATATTATCAACAATGTAAATAGAAATTGCACTGATTAATTGATATTTATTGTATTGAGTGTATAAGCTGCAAATCGGGACAGAAATTTTTATTGTTCTTGCGTGAAATGACGCGCCTTGTCTGGCAGATGCAGGTGGGGGCGATGTTTTCGCAAATTGCAGCCGGTGATGGCTGGCTCGGTAAGAGCCATCTGCCGGCTGAACATTCATGCGCATCGATTTTTTTTGAAGCAAGTTTGGAAGACAAGATGATTGACCGTTCGAGACAGCCAGCACTGTCAACCCGTTCGCCTTTGGCGGTTCCGTTCAAACGCAGCTTGCGCACAGGCGCTTCCGTGCTGGCACTCGTGGTCGGCAGCGTCGGAGTAGTCAGCGTTTCTGCCCTTGTCCAGCCGACTCCGTCTTTCAGCCAAACCTTTGGCGGTAATGGAGGGGACAGTGGATATGTAACCGCTCTTGGAGCGCAAGGAGGAGGTGTCGGACAGAATGGTCGCGATGGCGTTTCCGGAACTGGGGACGGCGGTGGCGGCAGTGGTGGCGGCGGCGGTGGCGCTGGCGGCGGGAATGGCGGGAAAGGGGGCCCCCGTCAGAATACGATTCTCGTGGGGGGGGATGGCGGAGACGGTGGCGACGGCGGCAACCACGCGCAAACGACAGCGGAGAATTTGATCAATCCGCAGAACTTGCTGGCTGAGAATGGAAAAGATGGTCATGGCGGAGGGGCTAGTCCCTCGAGATTTTCCGGTGGCGGTGGCGGTGGCGGTGCTGGTGGCTATGGCCTGCTGGCAACGAAAATCGTTACGCTTACAAATACCGCAAAGATTGCCGGTGGCGCTGGCGGCAACGGCGGCAACGGCGGAGGAGATGCGCTTCTGAATCGCTACTTAGACACTTCCGGTAGCGGCGGTGACGGCGGTGATGGCGGTTTTGCTGTTCTTTATCAGGTCTCCGGAGGAGGCATCGATAATTCGGGGACATTGCAAGGCGGCAAGGGAGGTGACGGGGGCAATGTTCCAGCCTGTTGTTCTATAGACCCTGACGGCAGCCAGACTGGCGGCTCAAACGGCAATGGCGGGAAGGGTGGCGCGGGCATCAGTGCTTCGGGTGCGACCATTGACAATACCGGCATAATTCGGGGTGGCGATGGCGGGAAGTCTGGCACGGGCGGTGTGGATCTCCCAATCTATATTTCCAGACAGAGCAAGCTTGGCAACGGCGGTGATGGCGGCGATGGTATTGTCGGTTCTGATCTGGCGGTTATGAACAGCGGTGGGATCAGCGGCGGCAAAGGCGGCACGCCGGGAAATGGTGTGGCCGGTCAAGACGGATATGCAATCCGCTTTCAAGGCGGAACGAACAGGCTTGAGCTTCATGCCGGTTCGGATATCACCGGAATTGTTTATGGATCGACCGCGAATGGTGCGCAGAACACATTCATTCTTGGCGGTGATGAGGATGCGACATTCGCCGCAAACATTACCGCTGGGACAACAATAGACGGCAATGCACAATATTACGGTTTTCGGATCAATGAAAAAACCGGCACGAGCACATGGTCGCTGACCGGCAGTTCTGAGAGCTGGACGATCAAGCAGGGTGTGCTGCAGATCGGCGATGGCGGTACAGCGGGCATCATCACAGGGAATGTCAATACCGGCCTTGATGCAACCGCGAAGGGTATGCTGGCCTTTAAGCGCTCCGATACGATGACGCTTGGCGGTGTCATTTCCGGTACTGGCAATGTTTCTCAGAGAGGGAGCGGCACGACTGTTCTGACCGCCAACAATACGTATTCCGGTGGCACCATTCTGGATGGCGGGACGCTGTCTGTTTCGTCTGAGGGCAATCTCGGTGACCTATCGGGTGGGCTCACTTTCAACGGTGGCACTCTGCAGATCACGGGCACGACATTCAAAAGCACCGGCCGCACGATCAATTGGGGCAGCCAGGGCGGCGGGTTTGACATTGCCGATGCGGGCAACACGTTTACGGTCGGCCAGAAACTTGCTTCAGGCGGCGCGCTGACCAAATCCGGTGCTGGCACATTGGTCCTGACGGCGAATAACAGCTATACGGGCGGGACGACGGTTTTGGGCGGCATTCTGCAGCTGGGCGACGGCACCAGGGATGGTGCGATTGTTGGCGATATCGCCCTGACGGGCGGCGATCTTGTGGTCGATAACACTGGCACAACCGCGCTTTCCGGCGCGATTAGCGGCACGGGCAGCGTGACGCAGATGGGCACCGGCACGCTGGTGCTTTCGGGCAACAACAGCTATGGCGCTACTTATCTTAACGCTGGCGTGATTTCGGTCGAACAGCAAGAGAACCTTGGCACGGGCGCACTCAATTTTGATGGCGGCACGCTGCGGGTGACCGGCACGGCTTTCAACCGTACCACCAAGTTGATCAACTGGGGCACCAATGGCGGCGGCTTCGACATTGCCGATGCCAACAATGTGTTTACGCTGTCGAATGTCTTCACCGGTTCGGGCAGCTTGACCAAATCGGGTGACGGCACGCTGGCACTTTTGGGTGACAGCAGCGGTTTCAAGGGCAACACGAATATCAATGCCGGGAGGCTGCGCCTTGACGGCGGCAAGCTTGGCGACGGCACCGGTACGGTCAATGTCGCGTCCGGCGGTTGGTTTGGCGGTCACGGCACGGTTGGCGGCAACACCACG
>NZ_JBVPGR010000007.1:0-3259 GCF_055816895.1 Ochrobactrum sp. PL_is501
AGGCTCACGGGTTCCCATGTTGAACATAAGCCCGTGTTCATCTGGAATGCGGGTGAAGGAGCCTTCCGGTCCGTCAGCAGTCTTGATCGCCGCAAACGGCTCCAGCGCCTTTTCAGCAGCCGCGAGCTTGGCTTCGAGGGCTTCGATCTGCGCTGTTTTGTGATTGCACAAGTCGATTGTGCCTTCATGGCACCGATCCAACTCCTTAATCCGCGCTGCCTGCGCCGCGTTGTCGGCTTCAAGACGCTGAACACGTTCGGCCTCAATCGCCGCCTTCTCCATCCATATGCGTTTGTCTGCCCGTTCCGCCGCCAATAGCTCCGCAGCCTGCGAGCGGGTGACGAGTTCTCGCACTGGGCATCCCAAAGCGGCGTCCAAGTCTAAAATAAAATGGCTGACCCAGTTTTCCACGTCGGAACCGCCGATGTTGCGCTGCCAAGCCACCGTCACCAGTCCCGTATCCGCAGCGGCAGGCACTGGAGATTTGATACGCTCATCATCAAACGGCAGTACGACAGGCCCACGCAATGATAGAGGCGTTTCGCTGTAGCGTTTGACGGCCTCCGCACAGCTACTTTCAAGATACTGAGCAAAACTATCACCTACAGCGGCAGGTGCGTTGCCGTCAGTATCCGGTGCGATCTTGTCATCAACGGGATTTGATGCGAGCGGGTTGGCTTCAACAGGCGCGGGGCGAGCGGACGAAGCAAAAGCAGCGTCTAGCTTTTTCACGACAATATCGGGTGTATCGGATGCGCGAATATCAGCATCGTTCACCAGACTGCTCGGAATAACGGGGATGCGGCGACAGGCAGCGTTGTGGGCGTCCATGAGTGCAAGCCGGTCATCCATAGTAACCGGGCGGCTGAAATGAATTTGCAGCGTGTGCCCATCCGTTCCGGTAGACATAGACAGCATGTCGGTCAGAAATGGTTTCAGTTCACTCGGCATGACGGTCGCCTCCTGATGGGCTAAGGCGGAATTTGTCGTAGGCTTTGGAAAGCTTTTCGGAAACCTGATTAGCCAGTTCGTTGCCTTCCTCATTGGGCAGGAATGACATGCCGAAGCCGTTCATCAGCTCCCAGAGCTCGGCCTTAGTAAATGTGACTTTGACGGTCGCGGGCTTGCTCATGCTGCCAAGTCCCCGTATTTCTGGGCCATGACGAAATCACCCCACTGACGGGCGATTGCTGCGGCGTGACCTGGCGTGAACTTGGATCGGGCCATACGTCGTTCTTCCGGGTCCGAGGTCGGAGCCATCTTGAACACTTCGTCACGGGCTGTGGAACCGTCGAGTGTGCCGGTTCTGCGAAGCTTCGGAAGACCGCCCTTCGTCCACCAGCATGTGGCCTTCTTCACATTATCCGGGCCGTTTTCATCCGTTCCAAACCACCACGGCTGCACGGTCTGATTTGGCTTGCCAATCATAAGTTGCGCGTAGCCGAGCATGACAGGGTTTTCCCACGCGGCGAATTTCACCGGGCAAGTCTGCATGTGGTGCCAGAATGCCCACGCATCCCGGCCCATATTCAGCCAGCGGTCTTCGTTCAGACCGCCGTTCTTGCTCATGTTCAGATAGATGTGCTTGGCCCCGGAATTGGCCATGAAGGTGCAAGTCCGATGGAAGATGGCCAAATCCCATCCATCATTTTCCACGTCTGCCCAGTCACCCTGATAATGAGGCCCGGGAACGGCGGTAGGTGAGAAATCGCACGACATGGCGTTGTGACCGAGAGCGAGGAACGCGTCACGGATCGTGCCGGAATATTCACCGCCGATGAGAACATTCAACTTGCTCATTCCGCGCCCTCCGATGGTGCAGAGGGGAGACGACGCCAGCGGGTGAGGCGAAGCACGTCATCTGCGGCGGTCAGGTCTTCTGCATCGATTACAACGCCGTCTGCCCGGTAGACCTCTCCGAATTCGTCTGTGAAGCCTGCGCCATCTTCATGCACATAGCAGACGAACGGACCGTCAAAAGCCTTCACTGTCACGACTGCTGCCGGATCATTCCAAGCAATTCGCTCGATTTCGCCTGTTGCCACAGCAAGGAAGCGACCTTTCTTCGGAAGGATTGGATGCGTCATCGGCAACCACCCATCCCCCTCGACCTTACCGGCGTCGGCATGGTCCGGGATAATGGAGGACGTTTCGCTGTCAATAACGACGCGTTCTCCACGCTGCTGGAGCATCATCGCAAGGTTTGCAATGTCAACCGGATCGCCTTTCCAGATGTGCTGAATGAGCAAATAGGATAGGTATTCCGCAGAACATTCATCCTTATTTTCCCAACCGCCACGGCCTTCTGCGCGCTTTTTGGCGAGCTTTTCTTTCATTGCAACGGCAAAGCGATCAACTGCAACGTCATCAGCGTGCGCTTCCTCCAACGCCAGCTCACGCGCTGCGGATGGCTCAAGCGCGGAGAGGTCTGAAATCCATTGAGCAATGAATTCAAAACACCTGACAGCTTCGTGATAATCGGCGCAATTGGCGAGTGACCCAGCTTCACAGGTGAAATCGTAATGATCCACAAGACGTTGTAAAAAGGCTCGACCGTTTTCGATTGCACCATTTGGAATTTCAACTGAGGAGTTCATAGCTTTTCTCCCGCATTGCGAAACACGGCTTCAATGTTCCCGCGCACTTTCCCGAAATCTCGGCATAGTTCGCCGTCTCGTGACCGGGCGCTTGAACTGAGGCGATTGAAGGCAAAGGCCAGAGCCGTGTAGGCTTCTCGAAGCGCCTTGAATGCAGGATCGTGAGCGTTCACAGCCTTTACGATCAGGGCCGCGTCTTTCTCGCGGTTGTCGTAATTGGCCTGATAATCTTCTTCGTCCAGCAAGGTCGTCGCCACAAGCTGGTTTTCAGGGCCGAGGACAAGCGTGTCATCTGGAAGAGCTACCTTCCACGGGCGACGGGTTGCACTGGTCACGGCTTCTTCCGGTAGGGTGGTCATGGGCGCGGTCATTGGACGATCCTTTCCGCCTCAGCGAAAACACGCGATGCCTGATCGATGCTGCGAGAAAAGACATTCGCGGCAAGCTGCTTGACTGTGGCATGGTGTTCTGTCGGCGCGTTGGCCAACATCTGGGCGACAATTGACGTGGCCATTCCACCAACGATGATTGTGATTGCATCGTCGTAGGTCATTGACTTTGGTGCTTTGGCTGCAAGCTTCTCGAAAGCATCGCCAGCCAAGGATGCGGCTTCGTTCAACAGTTCAACTTTCTGATTGACGTTCATGCTCGCGTCCTCGCGG
>NZ_JBVPGR010000005.1:0-1090 GCF_055816895.1 Ochrobactrum sp. PL_is501
TTCATTACTCGATGATCGAGGAGACGATGCCTGCACCGACGGTGCGGCCGCCTTCACGGATAGCGAAGCGAAGCTTCTCTTCCATCGCGATCGGCACGATCAGGGTAACGTCCATGGCGACGTTATCGCCAGGCATGACCATTTCCGTACCAGCCGGCAGCGTGACAACACCCGTCACGTCCGTCGTGCGGAAGTAGAACTGCGGACGGTAGTTCGTGAAGAACGGCGTATGACGGCCACCTTCGTCCTTGGTCAGAATGTAGGCTTCTGCCTTGAACTTGGTGTGCGGCTTCACCGAACCCGGCTTGCAGAGAACCTGGCCGCGTTCAACGTCTTCACGGCCAACGCCGCGGATCAGAGCGCCGATATTGTCGCCAGCCTGGCCCTGGTCGAGCAGCTTGCGGAACATTTCAACGCCGGTAACCGTCGTCTTCGCCGTCGCCTTGATGCCGACGATTTCAACTTCTTCACCAACCTTGACGATACCGCGCTCAACGCGACCCGTCACAACCGTACCGCGGCCCGAGATCGAGAACACGTCTTCGATCGGCATCAGGAACGGCTGGTCGATCGGACGTTCCGGGGTCGGAATGTAGTCGTCGACAGCGGCCATCAGGGCGCGAACAGCGTCTTCGCCCAGTTCCTTCGAGGAATCTTCCAGAGCAGCAAGAGCCGAGCCCTTGACGATCGGGGTTTCATCGCCCGGGAAGTCGTACTTCGAGAGAAGTTCGCGCACTTCCAGTTCAACCAGTTCGAGCAGTTCTGCGTCGTCAACCTGGTCGCACTTGTTGAGGAACACGACGATTGCCGGAACGCCAACCTGACGGGCAAGCAGGATGTGCTCGCGGGTCTGCGGCATCGGGCCGTCAGCGGCCGAAACCACCAGGATCGCGCCGTCCATCTGGGCAGCGCCGGTGATCATGTTCTTCACATAGTCGGCGTGGCCAGGGCAGTCGACGTGGGCATAGTGACGGTTGGCCGTCTCATATTCCACATGCGAGGTCGAGATCGTGATGCCGCGCGCCTTTTCTTCCGGCGCTGCGTCGATCTGGTCATAGGCCTTGAAGTCACCAAAGTACTTCGTGATCGC